>NZ_QWDE01000001.1:1684652-2021583 GCF_003432065.1 Mucilaginibacter terrenus
AACTGAGTTAAACGGGCAGTCGAAAAATTTCAGCACCAGTACACATACCTTTAACTATATACCTACAGCAAGATTCATCTACAACTTTTCACGCAACCACTCGCTTGCAGTTAACTACACCGGAAGTAACAACCAGCCAAGTTTTACACAGCTGCAGTTACAACCGGATTTTTCTAACCCCCAAAATCGCGTCTACGGCAACCCGGATCTGAAGCCGGAGTTCAGCAACAATATCAGCCTGCGCTACAACCAGTTTGACATTGCCAGCGGAAACTCCTTGTTTACTAACTTGTCTTTTACTTCTACGCAGGATAAAATAGTAGCCAATACGCGGCCGGTAACGCTGGACAGCAGTGCTATAGGCACCCGCAACAATACAGCACAGGAAACGCGCTATTTGAATACCGATGGCTTTTACTCAGCCAATGGCAATTACGCGTTCTCAAAACCGTTTGCTAACCGAAAGTTCACAGTGACACTTAACGGCGGAGCAAGTTTTAGCAACAATGTTTCTTTTATAGAGGACGAGCGTAATGTGGGTAAGAACTGGGTATTTAACCAGGGCGCCCGGCTAAGGATTGATATTGACAGCCTGATGGATACGGAGATAAGTGGTAATTACAGCGTAAACACCACTAAGTACAGTTTGCCGTCTTCTATAAACACCAATGCCCGTACCTGGACGCTGGGACTAGATGGCCGCAACTACTTCTTTAATGACTGGGTATTGGGTTATAATCTTACCCAAACTATAAACAACGGCTTCAGCAGCACCGTAAAGGCCAACCCTACCCTGCTAAGTACTTATGTAGAGTACCAGTTTTTGAAAAGCCATATAGGTTCTCTGCGTTTCCAGGCGTTCGACTTGTTTAACCAAAATACAGGCGTAAGCCGCAGTGTAGCAGGCAACCAGATTATTGATACACGTACCAACAGGTTGGGCAGGTATTTTATGCTCACGTTTACGTTGAGACTGCAAAAATTTGCCGGCAGCCAGCGCGGGCGTGGTAACGGCGGTGGAGGACGACGAAACTTTGGCGGTGGCCGGCGCGGTGGCGGTCAGTAACAGCCTGCTTTCATTATATTAGCACCATGTTAAACCAGCGCAGGGTATTTCCGTCTAAAAGAGGATTTGTAATTTACATCCCTTTAATAATTATGGTTGCTATAGGAGGCATTTACCTGTATACCGGTGAATACATTGCGCTTGCCGTAATGCTGACCGTTATCTGTGCCATTTTTCTGCCGGCTTTTTTTGACACCTGGTATGCTGTTAGCGATACATCCTTACAGGTTAAGAGCGGGCTGTTTCATAACAAGATTATAGAGATAGCGGCAATTAAAAAAATAGAAGATACCAGGACCATTTTCAGCGCTCCTGCTTTATCACTAGACCGGCTGGAAATATTTTACAACAAATTTGACTCGATAGTTATTTCCCCGGAAAACAAAGCCGAATTTATTCGCTTGTTGAAAGACTATAATCCATTAATAGAATACGTTAATAAACATGCTTAATAAACTATATAAATGTTATTTGCCGCTGATGTTGGTTCTACTGTTGAACGCGGCCAGCGGCCATGCACAGGAGCTTACTCAACGTAAAAACCGGCTAACCGATTCGGTTACAGAAGTGTACCAAACCTATAAAGAAAATAAGAACATAATGCATGGCCTTTACCAGGCACTGTACAAAAAGAGTACACCTGTAGCTTCGGGCATGTATAACAAAAACGTGCGGGTTGGCATATGGCGTTTTTTTGACAGCAAAGGCCGGCTTATAGAAACTTATGATTACGACAACAAGGAATTAAAATTTGAGGGAAGGGAGGATATCACCTCCGCGCTAAGGTATTTTGTAGACCGTGACCTTGACTCAACTGCTAAGGTGACCAAACCAATAAAGATAGGCGGCAGGTATTACGGATACATACCCTATTTAAGACTATTTACCCTACCGAGAGACTTGAGTGACATCAACAAAAACATCTTCTCGGCAGTGGTAGAATTACTGGTAAGCCCTTACGGACGACTGGCAGACTACAAGGTTCACCTGGTGGCGCCAAATTTTGAACGCGTTATAAATATGAATACGCACCTGCCCGACCCTGCTGATATGGTATTTACGCCAGCCACTTTAAACGGAGAAGGCATATCATGTCGCATCATGATCAAGGCGTACATTACCGACGATGGTCACCTCGATTTCGATAATGAGTAGAATAAGAAGGCCCGCTATACAGCGGGCCTTTATCGTTTTTGTTAGTGGCTGTGGTGACCATCCGGGCCGTGCGCGTGGCCATGGGACAGTTCTTCCGGTGTTGCCGGGCGAACATTAATGATCTCGCCTTTAAAATGCAGGTCCTGTCCGGCCATTGGGTGGTTCAGGTCTACAATTACCGAATCTTCGGTTACTGATACTACCTGGCCCTGGAAACGGTTGCCATTGTTATCCTGTAACGGCAGCACCTCGCCTATCTGGGGCAGGTCGGAACCGTTAAACATTTCTTTTGGAAGGTTAGCTACGGCTTCTTCGTCAAATTCGCCGTATGCTTCTGCTGCCTGTATATGAAAATCGTAGCTATCGCCAGTGGACAGGGTGCTCAAATTTTCTTCAAACTTTGGTATCATTTGGCCTGCGCCGAATAAAAAGGTAAGCGGCTGCTCCTGGGTTGCGCTTTCTACAAGGCCTTCGCTGCCGTCCTCTTGTTTGGTGTAAAGATCGTAGGTTAATGATACTACGTGCTGTGGTTCTATTTTCATGAGAATTTATTTGCTCGTTTAATAATGTGTAAAAAACATTGCCTGCAAAACTAAGGCCGTTTTATTACCAGCTTAATAATAAACGTTTATTATTCAATTTGTTTTAACGAATCTGCCACATTGTCTGCCGGTAAGCTGCAAACCCTATCCCTGCATACATATATCTTAGATACATTGCCGGGCTTATCCGCCAGCAACGATAAAGTTGCTGCATCACCTCCTAAAATGATCTTATTTGGGACATAATAGCTCTCGAACTCCGCGCGCAGTTGCCCTGCATCCTGCCCTGTAATAGCCACTTCGTAAGTTCCCAATATCTCCTCAGCAAGCAGCGTTGTCCAGTTCGGGTAAGCTGTGCCGTATTTTGCAAGATGTGGTACTATGTTCCGCAGCATTTGGGCGGCTATCTCGTGATAGCTTTCCTCATCAAAAAACAGCGCCAATTTACGTAGGTTACGCGCCATTACCGAGTTAGATGATGGTATCACCCCATCCATTATCTCATACTTACGGGCAATAAGGTGCTGGTCATCGTCTGCTGTGTAATAGAATATGCCGGTTTGTTTATCATAGTAGTGCAGTATAGCGTAGTCTGCAATGCCTTTGGCCGTTTGCAGCCATTGCTCGTTAAAGGTAACCTCATAAAGGGCTATCAAGGCTTCGGTAACGTTAGCGTAATCGTCTAAAAAGGTTGCAATTGGCTCATGGTCGCCGTTTGGCAGCAATACCGGTTCTTTAAAAACCCGCAGCAACTTATCGCCCGACAATAAATTAGTTGTGATGAACTCCGCGTTGCGCAGCGCCAGATCAAGGTAGCCCACATTGCCAAACGCCCTATAAGCATCACAGAGGCCTTTCAGCATCAGCCCGTTCCAACTTGCCAGTATTTTGTTGTCCAAACCTGGCCTTATGCGTTTATCACGCGCATCAAAAACCTTCTGGCGGGCGAGGTTGATCCTTCCGCGAAGCTCATCTGCCGCTATGCCCAGCTTTTGAGCAAGTTCTTCGTCGTCGTCTCGCCGGAAAAATACGTTAGAGTGCTCTTCTTCCCAGTTACCTTCATCGGTTACATTGTAATAAATGCAAAATAGTTCGGTGTCACCATCCAATATCTGTTGAAGTTCAGCTTTAGTGAAAATGTAATACTTTCCTTCTTTGCCTTCACTATCTGCATCCAGCGCCGAGTAAAAACCATATTCAGGTGACGTAAGCTCACGTTCCACAAAAGTGATTATCTCATCGGCAATGGTTTCATACAGCTGATCACGTTTCCAGGTGTAAGCTTCCGAGTAAAGGCTGAGCAGTTGCCCGTTATCATACATCATCTTCTCAAAATGCGGCACATGCCATACACCATCTACCGCATAGCGTGCAAACCCGCCGCCTATGTGGTCATATATGCCACCATACGCCATCTTTTTAAGTGTAAGCTGTACTGATGCAGCTATATCATCGTCCTTAAGCAAATGCGCATACCGCATCAGGAATATCCAGTTGTTAGGCATCGGGAATTTAGGCGCTCCGCCAAAACCACCTTCCTTATTATCTATATACCTGCGCCAGGTCTTCATTATTGGCTCCAGGTCTGCACGGCTGTATTCTGCCTGTTCATGCACAAAGGCTACAGATTCATATTGGTTTATGCCCTCGGTAAGTTTTACCGCGTACTCCTCTGCCTCATCGGGCTTGGTGTTGTAAAAATCGGCCAGGTTAAACAGCAGGCTTACCCAATCGTTCTTACGGAAGTATGTACCGCCGTAAATTGGGCGCTGATCTGGCAGGCAGATACAGTTAAGTGGCCAACCGCCCCGACCCGTCATTAGTTGCACCGCGCTCATGTAAATCTGGTCTACATCGGGGCGCTCCTCCCTGTCAACCTTTATACAAACAAAATGTTCGTTCATAACAGCGGCAACACCTTCGTCCTCAAAGCTTTCGTGTTCCATAACATGGCACCAGTGGCAAGCGGAATACCCAATGCTTACGAGTATCAGCTTATTTTCTTCTTTAGCTTTTCGCAGTGCTTCAGGTCCCCAGGGATACCAGTCTACAGGGTTATTGGCGTGCTGCAATAGATATGGAGAAGTGGAATTGGCGAGACGATTCATGCGGTAGTACTTTGTGGTATGACAAACGGTGGCAATTATAGTTGTAAAAAAAACAAAATGCTAACATTCATGCGCGGTATATTTCAATTTATTTTGAAAGTTCAATTATAATAATCTTAACTTTGAGCGTTAATTCTATAACTATGAAAGCTTCGGATCGCCTGAAACGGGCCCGCATTATCATGTTTCTAGCTGCTATTTACAATATTGTTTGGGGCATTGTTATATCGGCATGGCCGCAGATCATGCTTTTTGGCAACCCACCTACTGATTTTCTGCTGATCCTGATCCGCTGCATTGGCATGCTGGTGGGTGTGTATGGCATTGCTTACTATTTTGCCTCACGTGATCCTAATACTTATTGGCCGCTTATACTCGTGGGGTGGATAGGAAAGTTGTTAGGGCCGGTAGGTTCGTTGTACTACATATGGGCAGGTAAGCTTACGCCCGTATTTTTGTGGGTAAATGTTTGGAACGATGTAATATGGCTAATACCTTTCGGCTGGATAATATGGCAGGCGGTGAGAAAACAGCTTATACTTACTGCAAACTAATTAAGTTATATCTGCGCTGGCTGGTTAACATCCAGCTTGTACCCTTTGCTGCGTACAACAATAATTTTAACAGTTGCATCAGCTTCCAGCTTCTTTCTGAGTTTTGAGATGAACATATCCAGGCTGCGCCCAACAATAACGCCTTCATCCTCCCATATTTCCTTTTGCAGCCTGCTTCTTTCTATTATCTCGTTAGGAGCCAAAGCGAAAATTCGCAGCAAACGGGTTTCTGTCCCGGTAAGCTCTGTTGTGTTTCCGTTAACAAAGAGCTTACGGTTTTTTGCGTCGAACAATCCTTGCCCCAAGGTTAACGTGTTGGTATACTGCACCTCTGTTAAAGCCTTTGGTGGCTTGCCATATCTAAATAAAACAAATCCCACCAGTGCCAAAAACGGCAGGCCACCCAGCAGGATTTTATTTCTTACCGTGATTATAGCACCCGGTTTAAATTTTATATTGATTGTGTAATACGCTTTGGGTTGCTTCCTGCCGATACAGGCCACAATATCATATTTCTTATTTTCAGAAACAGCATAACCGTAGGTTATGCCAGCACCGCCGCTATTAAGTACGTTAACAACATAATCACCTGCAAGCGGGTCTTTGGCCAACAACCGCCTGGTAGTATTTACCAGTGAATCCGGCAGAAAAGTAAAATCTTTCTCAAAACTTATCTGGTACTCGTTATTTGCTATTTTCTTAACAGGTAGCACTCTCGATGTACTATCACCTGATTGTAACAGCAACTCATGCCCAATCCTGCGGAGCAAAATCTCTCTCCTTGCCAGGTCAAAGTCATCGCCCTGCGCCATACCAAAGGCCACGCAGATTGTCGAGATCAGCAAAAGCGTTATCGCTGCAAAGACGTAGTTAAGTTTCCCGGAGAGCAGGTTTCGGCTATCAGCCATAGCGTCAAGAATTTATTTACAAAGTTTACAATTTTATTTACAATCTAAGTTCCTCATGCCTAAATACATCAAAGTATTTTTGTTGCACCAACTCTGACAGGATCAGAAAACTAATTCTGAACATAAACTCTACTTAAAACTCATCAAATGAAAAGATTATTGTTATTTATTCCGGCTATCTTCCTGGGAGTATTTCTACTAAATTCTTTTGTACTTACAGATAAGGAAGTAAAAAAGGCACCTACAAAAGAGGGCAAATCATTGTCGATTGCAAACATCATTTTTAAATCTGCTGATGGCGGACAAACATGGCAGGACATTAGTAACGGATTGCCTGAGAATTTGCAGAGAGAAGGTGTGTGGAGAGGTGGTTTATTTGCAGATGACCTGGGGCTGTATTTACGTGCTGGCAATGGATTTTATCGCAGTGATCCAAAGTCCGCCACGCCATTCTGGGCGAAAGAAATGTTTCCGGGTAACCAACGTAACATCATCCCTGGCAAAAATGGGATGCTCGCCTATGATTTACGGGGCCAGTTTTTACAAAAACCGGAAGGAACAAATAGTTGGTCACCCATTTATACCAATTTTCAGGAGCAAGCCACAAGCATTGACAAAACAGAAGATTGGATGTACAAGAATTATAAGGAGAAAGAAGTAAGAACCGTTTTTGAAACTGCGGCAGGCACAGTTCTCGTTGGCTCGAGCAACAGCCTTTTCAGATCAACTAACAATGGGAAAACCTGGAAACAAGTGCATGTTGGAGACGGAAGAATGCAGATAGTAGAATCGGATGGGGTACTCCTGACCACCAGCAAAAATGGAATATTAAGATCTACTAATGAAGGAGAAAATTGGGAGCCTGTACTTAGTGAGGGCGGCCTCGGCATCGCTGTAGAGCGTATAGACGGCGGATTTGCTGCGATAGTGTACAACACCATAACTCAGACCAACAGCCTGCACATCTCTTTAGACAGCGGAAAAACATGGAAAGCCATAGGCGAAGAACTGAAACCATCCTGGAGTGGTTTACTAATGAAAAAAATAGGCTTGCTTAAATCCTCATCGGATATTTTGTCGGTAAAACAGATGGGTAAATATTTGATATGTGGTTGCGCAAATGGTTTATTCCGGTCAGCCGACATGGGTAAAACCTGGCATAAACTAAGCTTTCCTGCTATAGGTAATACTGGCTTCAACTTATCTGTTGCCGGTAACGTGATCTACGTGATACCTAATAAAGGATGTTAAAAATCAAGTTCCGTAATGATAAGTATAAGTATGCTGGCGCAAGTAGGTAGCGTCAGCATACAATATACTATCTGCATTCTCACTATATTTGCCATGTGAGATCATTTGCCATTCTGCTGTTGTTATATGTGCTGATGCTGGCTGTAAGGCCATGCTGCAGCGACAACTGCATGGAAACAGCACCCCTGCAAAAAGAACTTGCAGGCAAAAGCCTGCCAAAGGAAAAAGGCTGCCAGGGCTGCTCGCCCTTTTTCTCTTGCGGAAGCTGTGCAGGTTTTGTGGTAAATAATGCAGTGTTTTATACGGCAACTATCGCCCGCGAAGAACCTGTAGAACATTCCTCTGCCTATCGGCAGCCAATTTTAAAAGAGGTAGCGCAATCCATCTGGCAGCCGCCAAAAATAAGTTAGCCGTACGTTAATGCCGCTCTGCGGCAATCACATTGCTAACTTATAAATCCTCTTCATGAAAAAAATGTTCATGCTGGTGCCGGCGCTATTATTTGCTGTCACCGCAGTTTCTCAAAATACCTTTAAGGCAGTTATTAAAGACGCTAAAACAAACCTGCCGCTTATTGGCGCCACCGCAACATTACTAAACAGTACAAAAGCAGCGGCAGCAGACACCGCCGGACTGATTATCTTGACCAATATCCCGAACGGCAAACAGGTGCTGCAGTACCGTTATGTTGGTTATAAAACCCGTACAGACACCCTTGTTTTCCCGGTACAGCAAACACAGCCTATACTGGTATTACTCGAGACTGAAGATGAAGGTGAAGAACTGGAAGAAGTGCGGGTAAGCGCCACACGTAGCAGCCGAACCATTGCCAACATCCCTACCCGGGTAGAAATGATTGCAGGGGAAGAAATAGACGAAAAAGGCAATATGAAGCCCGGCGACATCCGCATGATGCTTGCCGAAAGCACCGGGATACAAACACAGCAAACATCTGTTACAACAGGCAACTCCAGCATACGTATACAAGGCTTAGACGGCAAGTACACGCAGATCATTCGCGATGGTTTCCCGCTATATTCTGGCTTTTCGGGAGGCTTGGGCCTGTTACAAATAGCCCCGCTGGATCTTAAACAGGTCGAGGTGATAAAAGGCTCCTCCTCTACCCTTTACGGCGGCGGCGCGATAGCCGGCCTGGTAAATCTGGTGTCTAAAAGCCCTTCAGACAAAAGGCAGCTTAACTTTCTGCTGAACGGAACATCTGCCGGCGGACTGGATGTGAGCAGCTTTTACGCCGAAAAGTTCAATAAGACTGGTGCTACAGTTTATGCCGCCTATAATCATGGCTCACCGTATGATCCTGCCGGTATCGATCTTACCGCCATCCCCAAATTCGACCGGTTTACGCTAAACCCGAAGCTGTTCCTTTATTTATCGCATCGTACAGATCTGTCTATCGGGGTCAACAGCACAATTGAGAAACGCATCGGCGGCGACCTGCACTTCATCCGCGGCGATGGCGACGCGCAGCACACTTACTTTGAAAACAATAAAACCGGCAGGTACAGCACTCAGGCAACCTTACAACATAGGTTGGACAACAACAGCAGTATAATTGTAAAGAATAGCCTGAGCTACTTCGACCGAACAATAACATTACCCGATTACCGGTTCGCAGGGAAACAAATCTCTACCTACAGCGAAGCCAATTACTCCTACAAGGGGGCCAAAAGCGAGTGGATCTCGGGACTGAACTATCTGACTGAGAATTTTAGCGAAACCCGCAGCAGCGACTTCCCTTTAAGAAGTTATAATTACGTAACGGTGGGTGGTTTTGTGCAAAATACATGGGATATCAGCCGGAAAGTGATATTGGAGACCGGCCTTCGCGCCGACCATCATAACCGTTACGGCTGGTTTGTACTACCGCGGATATCGGCCTTGTGGAACATCAGCGATAAGTTATCTACACGGCTGGGTGGCGGTTTGGGCTACAAGGCACCAACGGTGTTTACAGAAGACGCTGAACGCATACAGTTCCGCAATGTGCTGCCTGTAGATGTTGCAAACACCAAAGCAGAACGTTCTTATGGCGCTAATTATGATATAAACTACCGTACCGGCCTGTTTGACAATCAGGTTGGACTTAGCATTAACCAATTGTTCTTTTACACCCGAATAGAACAGCCTATCCTGCTGACCGCCCTGTCTAACGGCAACCTGCAATACCAGCAGCCGCCCGGAGATTTGAACACCAAAGGGATAGAAACAAATGTTAAGCTCTCCTATAAAGATTTTAAGCTGTTTATTGGTTACACTTATGCTGATGTTAGTCAGCACACGGGCAATACCATTAGCACCTATCCCCTTGTTTCCAAACACCGGTTGAACAATGTGCTTATTTATGAAATAGAAGACCTCCTGAAGATCGGGCTGGAAGCCTATTACTTTAGTCCGCAAAAACTTAACAATGGTACAACCGGTCGTGCCTACTGGACCACCGGCCTGATGGCTGAAAAGATGTGGAAGCGGTTCTCGCTTTTTATAAACTTTGAGAACCTCACAGATACCCGGCAAACGAAGTTTGGCAGCATATACACCGGCAGCATCACTAACCCAACCTTTAACGACATCTATGCCCCGCTGGATGGCTTTGTTGTGAACGGTGGTATAAAAATTAAACTTTAAACATCAGGGGTGTTACCTTTAACCTTTCGGCGCAATTAGCTAATTTCGCAACTTTAGAAAAGAGGACAGGATTTGGATTATTTAAAAGGGCTAAACCCCGAACAAAAAGCCGCAGTACTGCAAATTGAAGGCCCGGTAATGATTATTGCAGGTGCCGGCTCCGGCAAAACGCGTGTTATTACCTACCGTGTGGCTCACCTTATACGTAGCGGGGTAGATTCGTTTAACATACTGGTGCTTACGTTTACGAACAAGGCCGCAAAGGAAATGCGCGAGCGTATCAACCACATATGCGGGCCCGAAGCCAAGAACATTTGGATGGGTACCTTCCACTCGGTGTTTGCCAAGTTATTGCGCGTTGAAGCAGAGAAGATTGGCTACCCTAACAACTTTACCATTTACGATACCGACGACAGCAAGAGTGTAATCCGCGCGATACTTAAAGAAATGAGCCTGGATGATAAACTGTATAATGCAAATTTTGTATATAACCGCATCTCTGCCGCTAAAAACAACCTGGTAGGCTGGCAGGAATACCAGCAGAACGATCAGATTCAGGCAGATGACCATTCCAGCGGCCGCGGCAAGCTTGGTGTTATTTACCAAACCTATGCGCAGCGTTGTTTCCGTGCAGGGGCGATGGACTTTGACGACCTTCTGTTCAAGACGAACGAGTTACTGAAGAACCACCCCGATGTACTGCACAAATACCAGCAAAAGTTTAAATACCTGATGGTGGATGAGTATCAGGATACCAATTTTTCTCAGTACCTGATCGTGAAACGCCTTGCTGCGGTGCGCGAAAATATCTGCGTGGTAGGCGACGACGCGCAGAGTATATATGCTTTCCGTGGTGCAAACATCCAGAACATCCTCAACTTTGAGAAGGATTACCCTGATCTGAAGGTGTTTAAGCTGGAGCAGAACTACCGCTCTACTCAAAATATTGTTAACGTTGCCAACAGCATTATCGCCAATAATAAGGATCAGCTTAAGAAGAACGTTTTCTCCGAAAAAGAGACAGGCGACAAAATAAAAGTAATGCGCGCCTTCAGCGACAACGAGGAAGGCAAGATGGTGGCAGAAGCCATTATGCAGGACCGTAGCAACTACAGTATGAAGTGGCACGACTTCGCTATATTGTACCGTACTAACGCGCAGTCCCGCTCTATGGAAGAGGCGCTTAGAAAGCTTAACATCCCGTATAAAATTTATGGCGGCCTCTCCTTCTATCAGCGTAAAGAAATAAAGGACCTTATCGCCTATTTCAGGCTCACCTTTAACCCTAACGATGAAGAAGCGTTAAAACGCGTTATCAACTACCCTAAACGTGGTATTGGCGATACAACTGTAGACAGGGTGATAGTAGCGGCAGACAAACACCAGCTTACCCCTTTTGAGATCATACTGCAGGCTAACCGTTACGTGGAGAAAGCACCTGCGTCGCTGGTGAACTTTGCCACCATGATTCAGAGTTTCCAGGTGATCACCAAAAATCAGAGCGCCTATGAAGCTGCCTTGCATATTGCCCAGCACTCGGGCTTGCTTAAGGACTTGTACGAGGATAAATCTGTAGAAGGGCTTAACCGCTACGAAAACATACAGGAGTTGTTAAACGGTATAAAGGAGTTTTCGGAACGTGAGGACATTGAGGAAAAAGGCCTGGATATTTTCATGCAGGACGTTGCGCTGCTTACCAATGACGACAACGACAAGAACCCCAACGCCGATACTGTTTCGCTCATGACCATCCACTCGTCAAAAGGATTGGAGTTCCCGCAGGTATATGTAGTTGGTTTAGAGGAAAATCTGTTCCCGTCGCAAATGTCACTCAATTCAAGGTCAGACCTGGAGGAAGAGCGCCGTTTGTTCTACGTAGCCGTAACCCGTGCTGAGCGTAAGCTAAGCATCAGCTACGCTACTTCTCGTTTTAAATTTGGCACACTCATTAACTGCGAGCCAAGCCGCTTTCTGGACGAGATAGACGCCAAGTTCCTTGATCTGGAAAAATCGGCTAAACCGGCAACAAGTTCGTTTTTTGATGACGAACGTACCGCCTGGAGCCGTAAAGCCGATAGCAAACCCGATACATTTTCACGGCCAAAGGTTGCTACCGCACCGTCAGCCGCTAAAACAACATCCATACTGGCTAAGGCACACGTGCCATCACCCGGCTTTAAACCGTCTGACACATCTAACCTGCAGGTAGGCATGCAGGTAGAACATGAACGTTTTGGATTTGGCAAAGTTATTAGCCTGGAAGGCAACAAGCCCGATATAAAAGCAACCATCTTTTTTAAAGACATAGGGCAGAAACAACTGCTGCTTAAATTTGCTAAACTGAGCATCGTAAACGGGAATGAGTAACACTTATTCCCGTTTCTTGTAGAAGTAATTCCACACTTTTTTTTCATCAACAATTAACTATGCCTTAATACAGCAGTCAAATGCACATATATGAATATGGCACTGGGTTTGGATAGTATTTGATACCCTTTTCCTATAATTAATTTATTATGTACATGATGAGCGAATCAATTAAAAAGAAAACCAACAAATCGGCTGGTAAGAACATCCGTACGCTTCGCCACGAACGCGGCTGGAGCCAGGAAGATGTAGCTAACCGTTTAGGTATTTCTATTCCTGCGTTCTCAAAAATTGAAACCGGAGTTACCGACATCAATTTATCTCGTCTGGAACAAATCGCCAATATTTTTGAAGTGAGTGTAGTAAACCTGCTATCGCTTGAATATGTTGAGGAACCAACCACACAAGACCACAGCCTTACTCTTGTTCAAAAGAAGTTATTTGACAGAGAGACAGAGATTACCAGCCTGCAGCGCAAGGTGATACTGCTTTATGAAGAGCTATTAAGCAAGAACGGCAGCTTATAAAAAGTGGGTGTTGTTTAGTAAAAGCAACACTTACTTTTTTTGTGGACATCTCAATTTTTCGCATTACTTAATATAGTTTAACCTATCGTAAAAATATTGCGCAAGGTGAAATTTAACGCTTTAAATGTTAAGTTATAAAACTTAATGTGTTAAATATCTTAAACAAACTGGTTTTGGAAATATAATTGTAAGGTAAACGACGTAATCAAAACGGAGAGTTTATGTCGACTTACATGATATCTATTTCAAACGCTGACGTGCAGAAGGATGGTACTATTCATGATCCTAGTAATAAGCTTAAAGTAAAGGCTTTTAACTTGCTAAAAGCAAGATTTAAACCGCGTAAGGGAGAAGTGAGGTTTTTTGTTACCGCCGGTGATGAAAAGCTTGCCTTTGAAACCGAGGGGTACGAGCGCCACAGGCAGTTACACATCCTGCAGATGATATCTCATTATTGTGTATACCTCGGATTACTGGAAGCGCAAATTCATACCCATTTACCGGCTGCTTAAGATTATGCCATGGGGTTGCTGGTATCATTAAGCATGTCGCTCATTTCAATAATTTTCTGATCAATGTCTGATACGCATTTGTCCATCATCCGTATACATTCTTCCTGATCAACCAGTCCTTCTTTTTCCAGATTCATTAGTCCGCGCAATGTTGCTATTGGCCCCCTTATCTGGTGAGATAGGTAGCTGGAGTAGTCGGACAGCTTTTTATTTTTCAGCTGGAGATCTTTGGTGCGCTCATCTATAATCTCTTCCAGGTGGTGGTTTATCCTGTCCAGGTTATCTTTTTGCCGAGATACTTCCCCGTTCAGGTCTGTAAGCTTAGCGTTGGTAGCTGCTTTGCGCTTTACGTTGCTCACCAGCAAAGCAATTACTACCAGCAGCAGGCCGGCTACTATGGTTACCGCCCAAAACTTTATACGGTCGTTTTGCTGCCGCTGTATAATCAAGTCTTTATCCCGCTGCTCTGCCTGTACCTTAAATTGTTCTTGTATGATGTTTATCTGGGTCGACTCGTTGGAGATATGAATAGTACTGTCCTGCTTAAAAATCATTTGCAGGTATTTAAGCGCTCGCTCGTAGTTCTTCCGCTTTAGTTCCAGCTGGTAAATCGTCCAGTTATAATCAGATGCCAGCTTTTCGTCCTCAACCTGCTTAGAATAGGCAAGCCCTTCCTGCATTATCCTTTCGGCATCATTAAATTTCCCTTTGGCAATGTATAATGATGCAAGTGTAAGGTTTGTGCTGGCCACAAGCTTGTTAAGGTCCATCTGTTTGGCTGCCTTGTTGGCCGAGAGTAACAGGTTCTCGGCCGTATCAAGCTGGTTAAGCGCGAAGTAAATTACCCCCCTGTTCTGTTCGGCCTGTACAATGTTTACGGTATCCTTTGTTTTAATAAAAAGTTCGTTACTCTTGTTATAAAAGTTAAGCGCCTGGTTAAAGCTTTTTTTACGATAGTAAACGTTGCCTATGTTAAGGTATGTTGAAGCTATTAATTGCTCATCTTTTAGCTGCCGTGCTACCCCAAGTGATTTATTAAGATAATCGAGCGCCATGCCGTAATTATTATCCAGGTATAAGTTACCTATGTTGTTATACACCTTGGCCTCGCTGCGGATATCATTGGCTTGCTTAAAAAAATCAAGAGCGTTAAGGTAGTCGTCAATAGCCTGCCTTGATTGGTTAAGATAGTAGTTACCAATACCCCTTATCCGGAAAGACTCGCCTATGCCGCGGGTATACTTAATATCTTTTGCTATCCCCAAAGCACGGGAGGCGTAAGACACCGTTTGCTGTGGGCTGGTTAACCGGTTGGCATAAGCCAGCTTATTTAGCTTAACTACTTCGGTGGTATCGTTGTTGTTTAATTCGGCGCTACCATTAGCACGAGCAGCCGAACCTAAAAACAAGAATATACCCAGTAAATAAACTTTGATCATCGGCCTCTGTATGTTGATTTTAGTGGAAAGTTAGGAATATTATGACAAGTAAACAGGTTAAAGTAAAATTTCAAAAAAATGTGCTTAACTTTTTCGACAATATTTACTGTTAATTAAAAAACATAAGTATATTTGAACTGTTAAATTACTGTAAAACAACAACTTAGTGTCACCTAAGGTTATTGTTTGGCAAATTTACAAAACATCAATCTACCTTTTGAAAATTGCACATCGCTAGGGATGTGCTTTTATTAACAAAGCATACTGGTTGTTGATAATTAAAAGTATCTGTCAATGATATTACACGTACAAAACCCTATGAAAAAAATCCGCCTTACGACATTTATTGTTTTGACAGGTATACTGGCTTCCTGTATGCAGCGAACAGATATAAAGGTAGTCAAGGTTACTCTTAAAGCTGGCGTAGGCCTCCGCAAAGATGTAGGCACAGCAGATTGATCATCCATAAATTATAACGAATTAAATACATCAATATGAAAAAAATTATAATAGCAGCCCTTGTATTAGTGTCGGCAACAGTTGTTTCCTGCAAAAAACAACTTACGGCAAAAACGGCCTCAGTTATTGAGCAAAACACCAGCCCCTTTAGAAAAGACGTAGGCACGGCTGATTAATAAAAAGAAAATAATAAACTCTATAAAAGCAATTCAATAATAAAACAATGAAAAAGACAATTATCGCGGCAGCACTAGTATTTACCACCGGCGTTATCTCGGCATTCACCGTTATCCCTGCCCAACGCGACACCATCACTAAGAAGACCACCTCTACAAGAAAAGACGTAGGAACTGCGGACACCAGGAAAGATGTAGGTACTGCAGATACAAGAAAAGACGTAGGCACGGCGGACTAAGCATAAAACCTAAGTCAAGAGGCAAGAGTCAAGAATTAAGAATTAAGAATTAAATCAAAGTATTAAAAACATGAAAAAGACCATCATAGCAGCAGCATTAGTATTAACAACCGGTATCGTATCAGCATTCACCATCGCTCCCGCTCACCGCGACACAATCACTAAAAAGACCACCTCTACAAGAAAAGACGTTGGAACTGCCGACACCAGGAAAGATGTTGGTACAGCGGACACAAGAAAAGACGTAGGCACTGCTGATTAATTAAGTAACAGGTAGAAAAGTAAATCATCAGTAATCATAGAAAATCAAAATCAAGAATCATGAAAAAGACCATTATAGCAGCAGCATTAGTATTAACAACAGGTATCGTATCGGCATTCACCATCGTTCCCGCTCACCGCGATACCATCAATAAGAAGACCACCTCTACAAGAAAAGACGTAGGAACTGCGGACACCAGGAAAGATGTAGGTACTGCAGATACAAGAAAAGACGTAGGCACGGCGGACTAAGCATAAAACCTAAGTTAAGAGGCAAGAATCAAGAGTCAAGAATTAAGAATTAAATCAAAGTATTAAAAACATGAAAAAGACCATCATAGCAGCAGCATTAGTATTAACAACAGGTATCGTATCGGCATTCACCATCGTTCCCGCTCACCGCGATACCATCACTAAGAAAACAACCTCCACAAGAAAAGACGTCGGAACTGCCGACACCAGGAAAGATGTAGGTACAGCAGACACAAGAAAAGACGTAGGCACAGCGGACTAAGCATAAAACCTAAGTTAAGAGGCAAGAATCAAGAGTCAAGAATTAAATCAAAGTATTAAAAACATGAAAAAGACCATTATAGCAGCAGCATTAGTATTAACAACCGGCATCGTATCTGCATTCACCATTGTTCCCGCTCACCGCGACACTATCACTAAGAAGACCACCTCTACCAGAAAAGACGTTGGAACTGCTGACACCAGAAAAGATGTAGGTACTGCAGATACAAGAAAAGACGTGGGCACAGCCGACTAACCAGAGGGCTGATCGCATACATTTGAAATGGTGCCAAGCACATTGGCCTGACACCGGAGTTGTTTATTTGCCTTTGGTACAGTTATCCAGGTTGTAGTTCAGCGTATAACCTGCACGGCTGTCCGTTTGCTGTCTGCCCGTTTTGGTGTCTGTAACGTATGGCTTTTGGCCAAGGCTTTGTGATGAAAGCTTAAACTGAACGGCCATGGTATCCTTTTGGCCTTCCTGCATAAAGCTCCATACGGCATCAATTTTATTACCGTTTAGTGTGCCCAGCAAAGTACCCTTTCGCCTGTCTTTTTCTTTTGGCAACCAGTTTAATTCGCCGCTTACTTTATTCCCGTTTATTATCAGGTGAACAGCAGTGGTATCCTGGTTCTCCGTTCCTTCAGTGCGTAAAAAACAATACTCCATGTTTTGCGCCGGCGTATTTAGCTTCGCGGCGTAAGAAGTGTCCCCTTTCCCGCTGTCGGTAGCAAGGCTGTCTGCATTTTTTTCGCTTTTGTTTCCTGCGCATGAGGCCATGGCAGCTGCTAATATTATTACGTATCGTCTCATGTTGTGTAACATTTAAGTTGGATATACTACAAGTATATGCTTAAATAGTTCTTTTTCTTTTTGGTTTAAAGCTATATTCGGGTTAATCAATTCGCCATGCTTGTAACTAATTTCACACCCTTCCCAACACTAAAAACCAACCGCCTGTTGCTTCGTGACATTGAGCTTGCGGATGCTGAGCATGTGCTCAGCGTACGGTCCGACCCACAGATGATGCAGTACATTGGCAGGCCTTTGATGACCGGCCGCGATGAGGCAAATGCCTGGGTGGAGGTAATAAAAAGCAACCAGGCGGCAAATGAAAGTATTAACTGGATGATAACAGAGCATGCTGATAATGAAGCGATTGGAAATATTTGCCTTTGGCGCATAGAAAAACACAACTACCGTGCAGAAATTGGTTATATGCTGGCTGCAAGCCACCAGGGCAAAGGACTTATGCAGGAAGCTATTGCAGCTGTTATAGCCTACGGCTTTAATGATATGGGCTTACACTCCATTGAAGCTAACGTTGACCCGGACAACCAAGCCTCTATAAAACTGCTGGAGCGCAACGGTTTTGTACGGGAAGCCTACTATAGAGAGAACCATTACTTTGATGGTAAATTCCTCGATTCTGCAGTCTACTCGCTGGTCGTAACAAATTATACGAGCCCGTATTAAATTTGTTAGTTAATTAGAAATACATATCTTGCCGGCTGCAAACCTAATGCTGTGCTTATCACAACTTAACGCAGGCTTCTAAAAACAATTTATAAACAATACAGTTACACTAAAAAAAACATTACACATCATGGCAGCAAAATCAGGAGGCATTACGGCCTATTCGGTAAAAACAAAGACTAAAAATGTACCTATGATCGATCCGGTTATCGATATTAAGTCTGGCAGATATATTGCAACCGGCAAAGATGCCGAAGGCAACAAAATGGCTGCTATAATGGGTAAAGCCACTGCCGAAGAGCACATCAAAAACGGCAACGCTAAAAAAGGTAGCGGCTGGTAAATAATACTTCCTGTAAAAAGGAAAAAAGGAGCGGTTGCCTTGGTAACCGCTCCTTTTTTTATGGAATTAAAAATCAGCCGCTTTATACCTGTAAAAAAACTCCACATTCCAAAAAAAGCTGAAAATTACAATGTGAATTAGTGCGATTTTTAAAGGCTACTGCACACAAAATAATACAAAAACAGTCATTTTGATGCTGTTAAGGGCTATTTCTGAAGGTTTTCTGCAGGTGTTCAAATTGCGCTAAAATTGCACCGGCACAAAAAAAGCTGAACACTTTTGAACAGTTGGAGTAAAAATCAGATGCTCACTCCGCCCCAGTTTTTGTAAGGTGTAACCGCCAGGTTAGAGTTATGGTATCGGTTATCAGTACTTACTTCCTGCAGCACCCAGTCGGGCTTTTCAAACTGCTGGTCTTCGCTGTTTAGTTCTATTTCCGCCACAATCAGTCCCGCGTTATCGCCGGTAAACACATCTACCTCCCACGTGTTGCCGCCAACCTCTATTTCGTAACGGGTCTTCTCTATCTTAGATACGGTGAGGTCATTAAGTATCTCATTACCATCAGCAATTGGTATTTCATACTCGTATTCGCTGCGGGTAATACCCGTGGTGCTGCCTTTAAGGGTAAGGTAAGCAACTGTATCCGTCACACGGATGCGCACGACCCGGTGGTCATCACTTAATATATAGCCCTGCTTAAACAACCTGCCTTCGGGTTTGCTAATTGCCTGCCATTTTGCATGGTCAACCAAAAACTTTCTTTCTATTTCGATACCCATACTATTTATCTAACAATAATGTTATAAAGTGTTAAAACCCCTGCATATTAAACAGCCCATAAAGCTAAATGTTTATCTTAGCCCGGTACACTTATTTTACGATGAATTTAAAAAGATACGCATTATTTCTTCTGCTGACCGCGTTTTGCCTGCCTGCTTTAGCACAGCGCGATACAGTAAGTTTAAATACGATAGTTACCAAAACTTCAAAACAGATAGCCACCTACCCTTTCGAGAAAGTTTATCTTCATCTGGATAAGCCCTACTATGCCGCAGGAGATACTATTTGGTTTAAGGCATATGTAACTATGGATAATCACCTGCCAACACAAATAAGCAATGTAGTGTACGTAGATATTGCAAACGGCCAGGATTCTATCAGCAGGTTACTTAAACTCCCGATAGTTAATGGTGTAGCAAGCGGCAGCCTGCCACTGCTACCTGCCGATTTCCGACAGGGAAATTATCATTTAAGAGCCTACACAGCTTACATGCGCAACTATGAACCCGAGTACTTTTTTAATAAGAATGTAGTAATAGGCAATGCCGTGCAAAACGAGGTAGCTACAAACGCTTCATTTAAATCTACAGTAAACGGCGGCGCAACCAAGGTTAACGCAGCTATAACCTATAAAGAGCAGAGCAACACATTACTGTCCAATAAAAAAGTAACCTGGACGGTAGTATCAAACGGCGAAGAGATAAGCAAAGGCAAAGGCACCACTGATGCAAATGGGATACTAACAGCTGAATTTACCGGCAGCGCCGGACCCATAAAAAACGGAACGCTGGTTACGGTGATAGATATGGGCAACCGCAAAGCGGTGACCAGCAGTTTCCCACTTAAGAACTTTGTTGGTGGTAACGATATTCAGTTCTTTCCGGAAGGCGGCGAACTTATTACCGGTGTACGTTCTAAGGTGGCATTTAAAGCGATTAACAACAATGGCACAGGTACTGATGTGAAAGGCGACGTTACAGACAACACCGGAACTGTGGTAGCTACAATCACCTCAGCGCATTTGGGAATGGGTTTCTTCGCCTTTACACCCGAAGAGGGTAAAACTTATAAGGCCAACGTCACCTACACCGACGGTAATAAAGGCAGCTACGACATGCCCCGCATCCGTACTTCAGGAATAAACCTGTCAGCTTATAACAACGATCCTGAGAACCTTACAATAAAAATTTCGGCAAACAGCACCTATTTTCAAGCCAACCAAGGCAAGGTCTACTATATAATTGCACAAAGCGGGGGCGCTGTTTTCTTCGCAGCACAAACGTCGTTAACAAGCGCCATTTACAGCGCAGCAATCCCTAAAAGCAAATTCCCGACCGGATTAGTACAACTTACTCTATTAACTGATCATGGTGTAGCGCTTTCAGAACGTGTTGTTTTCATGCAGCATAATGATGCACTTAATTTATCGCTAACTTCAGCCGCAAAAAGCTATACCACGCGTCAAAAGGTCAGGTTGGCAGTATCCGCTAAAAACAAAACCTTACCGGTAGCCGGCAACTTTTCAATATCGGTAATAGACGAAACCAAGGTACCGTTTGATGAGAGCTCTGAAACTACAATCTTAACAAGCCTGCTGCTTACATCAGACCTTAAAGGCTATATAGAAAAGCCTAACTACTATTTTGGCAAAGATGCAGCTGCAGCAGATAACCTGGACATATTAATGCTTACTCAAGGTTACAGGCGCATTTCTTACCGAAATATAATTGCAGGAAAGGCACCTAACATCACTATACTTCCAGAACAAAACGGGCTTGAGGTAAGCGGAGTTTTACGTAATAGTACCGGCATGACCATCTCCAAAGGGTATGTAAAACTACAGGTACCTTCTAAGAACTTTTTTGCAGAGTCGGTGACCGATATGGTCGGCAATTTCCGCTTCTCCAAATTAAACTTCGCCGATTCCTCTAAAGTTATTATTACTGGCCGTGCATCCAACACACCAAGCAGGAACCTGGTTGTAACTGCGAATGATGAAACTTACCAGTACCCATCAAAAAATAACATGACAGGAGATGAGGTGGTAAATATCGACAGTACATTTAAAGACTATCTGCAAAACAGTAAACGCAGGTACGATAACCTGCACATTTTGAAAGAAGTAGTGATTAAATCTACTGTTATAAAGCCTGCGAGTCACTCAAATTTTCCCGCTTTAACCGGCTTACCAGCACTCGCCGACCAAACTGTTGATGGTAGCAGACTTAAAGGATGTAATAACTTGATGACCTGCTTACCATCCATGCTGCTTGGGGTAACGGTCGATAACAACATAATTTATCTTGCTCGTAATTACAACAGCGACAAAAAACCTATGCAAGTCTTTCTAAACGGGATGCCGGTAGATTTCACCTCACTAAGTACAGTTTCTGTTGCGGAAGTTGATAACATTGAGGTGTTTAAAAATACTGGCGTTAGCGGCATTGACGCGCAGTACGGCACTGCCGGCCTTGTAGAAATAACGCTGAAAAAGAAAGAGAAAGGCACTAAAGTATCATTTGCACAATTACAGGAGTTAATACCGCCTCCAAATATACTTACCATAATGCCGCTGGGCTACGCCATTAACCGGGAGTTCTACTCTCCTAAGTATGATGTTATTAAAACAGGCAATCTTGGTGGTGACCTACGTACTACCATTTACTGGAACCCTAAGGTGGTAACGGATAAAACAACCGGCGCTACTTTTGTGGAATTCTACAATGCAGATGGCAGGGGAACTTACAAGGCAACTATAGAAGGCATGGATGCTGATGGCAACCTGGGGCGGTACGTATATAGATACACTGTTAAATAGCGTTTGCATTACTTGCCCATAATTGATTAGTTTTATTATCACTTAAAACCTAGTTAATTATGAATATGTCGCTCGTACACTGGCCAGCTATTATCATAGCTGCTTTATCAGCCTTTTTGATTGGAGGCTTATGGTATTCACCTCTCCTGTTTGCTAACGCTTGGCAATCAGACAACAATTTAAATACCGAACAACTCCAAGCCTCCAACAAGATCAGGATCTTTGGGTTTACAGCCTTTTTCTCACTCTTGATGGCCGCTAACCTGGCCATGTTTTTGGCCGATGCAAAAACCGATGCAAGCTGGGGTGCTACCGCAGGCTTCTTAGCGGGAGTATGGACCTTTGCTGCCATAGCGATACACAGCCTTTTCGAACTAAAATCATGGAGGCTGATTTTTATCAACGGCGGATACAGCGTCGTTTCACTAACTGTAATGGGATTTATAATTGGCGTTTGGCGATAGTATATGACACATCTATGGCGTTGTATTATGAACAATGTCACCAGTCCCACGTTACTTATTTGATAAATTAAATAACGATGAGCAACGAAATAACATCTCAAAAAACATTTAGCATAGGCGGCGATCTTACGATAAACCGGCTTGGTTATGGCGCCATGCGTATAACCGGCAAAGGAATTTGGGGACCACCGAAAGATCACGATGAATCTATACGCGTATTAAAGCGAGCCTTAGAATTAGGCGTTACTTTTATAGACACGGCTGATAGCTACGGCCCTAACGTGTCGGAAGAATTAATTGCCGAGGCATTACACCCTTACCCGGCTAATCTGGTAATTGGCACTAAAGGGGGTTTGCTTCGTACCGGGCCAGATCAATGGCCGGTAGACGCAAGTCCCGCCCACCTTAAAGAAGCTCTGGAAGGAAGCCTTAAAAGATTAAAGCTTGATCAAATCGATCTTTATCAGTTACATCGTATTGATCCCGAAGTGCCCGCCGAAGAAACTTTTGCCTTCCTTAAACAGGCGCAACAGGATGGTAAAATCAAGCACATTGGGTTGTCAGAAGTGGATGTCGAAGACATAAAAAAAGCTCGTGAGTTCTTTGAGGTGGTGTCTGTGCAAAATATGTACAGTGTAGATAACCGCAAATGGGAGGGTGTTTTAGAATACTGTGAACAAAACAATATAGCCTTTATACCATGGTACCCGCTTAGTGGAGGAAATATACACAGCCAGGAAGTGCTGCAGAAAGTAGCGGATAAACATGGTGTCACTGTTCACCAGGTAGCACTAAGCTGGCTCCTGAACCACTCGCCTAACATCTTACTAATCCCGGGTACATCAAGTGTTACACACCTGGAAGAAAACATGGAAACCGCTAACGTTAAGCTTGACCAAGAAGATATCGATGAACTCGATGCTATCTCGCCGCCGGTAGGTGGATAAGTTTAAAGGAAAAGGGCACTAATAAGTGCCCTTTTCCTTTAACTACTAATATCTTTGAACGGATGAAAACCAAAGAAGAAATACTAAACAGCTACGAAGTAAAACACGCAGATGGTGTACCGGAAATATCCGCCGAAGACCTTCTGAAAGCGATGGAAGAATATCGCCTGCAAGCAGAGCAGGCCGCTTTCGAAGCAGCCCGCCAGTCAGCTGGCTCTGTAGCGGGCATCACCTACAAGTTTGCAAATTTTGACGATTACCAGGCGAGTTTACAACCTCCACCTATCGTTAATAATCAGGCTGCAAACATCCAGTTAATAGCCGATAGTATATTAGAACAATTCATCCCGCAGGATAAATCAGTATACAACCTTTCGTTCAACATTCGCACCGAGGGACATAGTTACTCCGTAAACTATGTCAAAAATCCGCAGGGCTACTGGTACTTTGACAGTTTTTCTGATGCTGAGTAATTAACTGCTGGTACTATCCCACACTGGCAACTCGGAACGGCTTTACATCCACCGTTTCCCATATCTTTTGCACAATGTAGGGTTCACTTTGTTTCCAGGCTTCAAGCCCTTCTTCACTTTCAAACTGGAGTACCATCACAGAGCCGATCATCTTGCCATCATCGTTCAGAATTGCTCCTCCTAGCACATAGTTCCCACTGGCTTTTAGTGCAGCAGCTCCGTCCAGATGATGCGAGCGTACATTCATTCGGCGGTCAATAGCGCCTTCATCCGTATAGTCGTAGGCTGTAATTAAGTATTGGTTCATTTTTTGATTGTTAGTATAACTGACTAACAAGTATACAGAGCTTGTGTTTAACCAACAAAATAAATCTATAATCTGCCAAACCGCCGCAAATAACTGTAAGTTTTACAATATTTGCGCTATACTACTACAACCATGGAAGATCGCCTGAGAGAAGAGTTTTCTACATACTACGATAAGCAACCTACGCAAACCTATTTCTGCCCTGGAAGGGTGAACCTGATAGGCGAACATATAGACTATAATGGCGGCTTGGTTATGCCATGTGCCGTAACATTTGGAACTTACCTGCTGGTTGCACCAAACGATGATAACGTATTTCGTTTTAAAAGCCTCAATTTTGAAGATACTGCTGAGGTTGCGCTTAAAGATACTTACGAAAAGACCGGGACATACTGGTATAACTATCCATTAGGTGTTATTACGCACTTCTTAAAAGATGGTAAAACTCTGAAAGGGTTAGATATACTTTACTACGGCAACATCCCTATTGCTTCGGGCCTATCGTCGTCGGCTTCGATAGAGGTAGCTACCGCTTTTGCGCTAAATGACCTTTTTGATGGGGGATATACAAAGCTCGAACTCGTTCTTCTTTCTAAATGGGTAGAAAACGTCTTTATCGGTCTGAACAGCGGCATAATGGATCAGTTCTCGGTAGCTTTTGGTGAAAAGAACAAGGCCTTGATGTTAGATTGCAACACACTCGAATACGAGGCTGTAGACAGCAATCTTGGAGAGTACGTACTCGCTATCATAAATACCAACAAGCCACGCAAACTGGCAGAATCTAAATACAATGAACGTGTGCAGGAATGCCATACAGCTTTAGCTGCGCTGAAGCAGGAGCTAAACATAGAAAACCTCTGCGATATAGATACCGATACCTTCAACAAACATAAACACCTGATAACCGACGAAATGGTATTAAAGCGCGCCACACACGTTATCGAGGAAAACGACCGTGTTAAGTTGGCGGCTAACGCTTTAAATGCTAATGATCTTAACGAATTCGGTCGGCTGATGTATGCCTCCCATGACTCCTTGCGCGATTTGTACGAGGTAAGCGGTAAAGAGTTGGATGCAGTTGTGGACTATAGCAAAACCAACCCCAATGTTGCCGGTGCCCGGATGACTGGCGCGGGTTTCGGAGGCTGTGCCATTGCGCTGGTAAAATCGAGCGCATTTGAAAAATTTAGCGCTGATGTAACGGAGTATTACACAAACACCATCGGCTACGCTCCTGCTGTTTACAGCTCATTAATTGGCGATGGAGTAGGTTTATTGCAAGATACAGTACATGCGTAAACTTAAGCTGGACGAACTCAACCGTGCATCGGTAGAGGAATTTAAAACACAGGAAAAACTGCCGGTTGTAGTTGTACTTGACAATGTGCGAAGCATGCACAACATCGGCTCCATTTTCCGCACAGCCGACGGCTTTGCCGCAACTGCTGTATACTTGTGCGGCATTACGGCACAACCGCCGCATCGCGAAATAGAGAAAACGGCTCTCGGTGCCACGCAATCAGTACACTGGGAGTATTTTGAGGATGTAACTGCCGCTCTTAATCAATTACGCAATGATGGTTACAAGATAGTCGCCGTTGAACAAGCCGAAAACAGCACAATGCTAAACGAGTTTACCCCAGCTGCCGGAGAAAACTACGCCCTTATTTTCGGCAATGAAGTTAATGGCGTAAGCGATGAAGCTATGCAGATGATAGACACCTGCCTTGAAATACCGCAATTCGGTACCAAGCATTCGTTTAACATCGTGGTATCGGCAGGTATTGTGCTTTGGGATTTCTTTTCTAAACTAGCCGAGTAGCTCTAATTTTTTTTTATCTTTCAGGTACCTAAGGTATCACAAAATGATAAAATTTTACCAACCGTGTACATCATGTTTTATGGTGTTTAAATCAGCCAGAAATTTTGCAGTAGCAATAATAGGTTTTGCAATGCTCTGCTCTACTGCATCTGCGCAACAAAAAAGGCCATACAATTTACTCTGGAAAGTTACCGGACAAGGTATGGCGAAGCCATCTTTCCTTTTCGGCACCATGCACGTGAAAGATGATCGCGCTTTCCATTTCAGCGATTCCGTAATGCTCGCTATTCAAAGCTGTCCATCTTTTGCGCTTGAGGTGCACCCTGATACAGTGGTGAAGGAGATGTTCATCACCATGAGCAACCGCGACAGCACACGCAGCCTTAAAAACATGCTAAATAAAGCCGATTACGACAAATTGGCCAAACGCTTTAAGAAGAAGAACGGCTATCCCATGGGAGATATAGACCCAATTCAGGCCGAGTCAACCCTTAAACCTGAAAGGGAGAGGCCGGATGATCGAAAAACCTTTGTTGATGCCTACCTTTTTGGTGTTGCGCGAGCAATGGAAAAGAACATTTACGGACTGGAAAATGCAGGCGATCAGTTCAAGGGATATTTTGGAGCGCACAGTACGGAAATAAAGGAAAGGCTGGCGTACCTTGCAGACAGCGATAACGACGAGGAAGAACTGGATCAAACTGACAAGTTGGTAACTGTCTACCAGGAGGGCAACGTAGATTATATTGCTGAATATATGGGAGAAGCCAACATAGCTGATTCTATAATGATATTACGTAATGGCGTAATGCTTAACAGCATGATAGCGCGAATGAAAGAGCAGCCTATTTTTACTGCTGTTGGTGTAGCTCACTTACCCGGAGAAAATGGACTTATTAAGCTGTTACGTGATAAAGGCTATATTGTTACCGCTGTGGCCGCTGATTTTACAGGTGTTGCTGAAAAATATGGTACCGATTACAGCGAACTTAAATGGACAGCTTTTACTGACGAAAGCAGGGGCTACTCCTTAGAAGTTCCTTTTACCCCTATACAAACAGATAAGATACTCGGTGTAAATACGGTATTCTTCCAGGACATTGCCAATGATATGTTTTTTGGTGCATTTGCCGCGCTTGAAAGTGCTCGGGGCAGCCAGCCTGTTGGTCAAAAAGCTATCGATAGGATGGTAAAACGGCTCTCTGCAAATCAACAATACAAGGTTGCAAGCATCAAGAATATTCTTGTAGATGGTAAAAAGGCAGTAGACATCTTCCTGAAAGACAATGCCGGCAAGGGAACACGATATCGCGTGGTTGAAAATAACAATATGCTGTATTGCCTTTATGCGGGGAACAACTTTAGCTCTCTAAACTCCTTTTACGCTAATCGTTTCTTCAACTCGTTTAAAAGTTTTAATCCGAACATTGAAAAGAATAAAAGCTGGATAACCTTTAAAAATGATTCGGCTGCATTCAGCGTGAAGATACCCGTGCAGCCTCAACTGATACACAGAATCATCCCCACGAAAATAAGCCAACATACCTACAACGTAGATGTAAACATGTACATGTCAATAGATAGTGCAAATCTCCAGAACTATCTTGTAAGACACAACGACTATCCCGCAGGTACCTTCCTTGCACAGCCGGAAAAGGCATTTGACGCTCTAACAAAAGAAATGACCAGTAAAGGAGTAAAAGTTATAAGCCAGAAGCAGATAATTAAAGATGGCAACGAAGGCCGCGACTTACGATTAGTCATGAATAACTTCAACATGCACGCACAAGTGTTTATACGAGGCAACCGCGTATATATGCTCTTAAAGCAAAACATCAGTGAAGGTAAGCCAATTGAAGACAATGATGACTTTTTCAGTTCTTTTACCTTTATGCCTTACCTAAGGTCAGAACTAAAAGAATACGCACTAGACGGCGGCAATCTGACTGTAAAGGTTTTTGACAAACCACGGGTTATACCTGATTCTACAATTACCTACGACTCGTTCCTGCCAAAGTCTACCACATTCTTCACCACAAACCCTGCCTCTGGTGATCTGTTTGGGGTAGAACATGCAACTATCAGCAACTATTACAGGATTGCAAATATAGATTCCTTATACAAACGACTAGGTAATGGCTTGGTCAAGTATTCTGATACGCTAGTAAGAGACAGTGCAATTACAGTAAACGGAATTGGCGGCCACGACTTCCTAATCAAAGCTAAAGAATCCAGCAACATGCATCGTTACAGGTTGTTTATTAGCAATGACGATGTTGTTTACTTATCCTCCTATCAATCCGGTAAAGAGCTTTACAGCGATCAAAGCAACATGTTTTTTAACTCTATCAGTAAGATAAACGAAACCGCTCCAATATCATTGGCATCGTCGAAAGCGCAACTGATCCTAAACGATCTGGCCAGTACAGATAGTGTAACTTACAAGTACGCAAGGGGAGCCTTATCTTATTACAAGTTTCAAAGAGACGAACTGCCATTACTGTACAAAGCATTACACAGAAGTTATGACGACGACAGTCTGGCTACTGGTACACGCGGAAAGTTGATACAGTTACTTGCAGATACCAATGACGTAAATACGCTTTCCGAGCTGACAAAACTTTATAATGTAATCGCAAAAGACAAGCAAGAACTTAGGCCCTTAATACTGAAAACTATTGTTGATGCTAATAAAAAGGCCGGTTATGACCTTTACCTGAACTTACTTACGGGCGGCGAATCGATTGAATCTGACAATCTTTATACTGCATTCAGGCCGATGTCAGACTCTTTAAACTTTGTTGTTGCAAACAGTGCCCGCATAATACCACTTTTTAAAAACCCACACTATCGTAAAAATTTGCTTAACGTAGTCAATAACATGACTAATGAAAAAGGTAAATACGACACCTATTTGAAAGAGCACTTTAATGAAATTACGGCGCACGCAATGGAGGATTTGAACGGCTACTTAATGCACAAAGATTCGACTTCAAATAACTGGTATGTAGGCGTTTACTACTACCTGGAACTTATGAATGCTATAAAAAGGCAACCTATCACCAATAGTTTCACCAACACCATCATCCAGAAAGATAATTATGCTGGTTTGGTTAACAATGCCGCTATTACAAGAATAAAAAATCACCTTTCCGTATCTCCAACTGTCTTGAATAAACTTTTGGATAGTTTGAGTACCAGGCTAGGCGTATTAAAAGCGCTTAACGATGAAAAACAACTTGAAAAAGCCCCTGCTAAATACCGCACGCAACTTGCTTTTGCTAAAACATGCCTGTATAATTACCTAACTGAAGCTGAAGATATTACAATTGATAAAATTGGCTTATTAGGTACGGTGACCAACAAAGGGAACTTGTATTATGCTTTTAAATTCAGCTCAGATAGTGAAAAAGCAGAACATTTAGGCATTGCAGGACCTTTTAAATCTGGCTCTGCCAAATATAATTTTAAGAAATATAATGCATACGCAGACTTTGGCGACTCGAAAGTTAAAAATTGGCAGATACAGGCAAAAAAGATAATACCCGATCTGCTCGCCTCTGATGCTAACTAGCAAAACCACCCTATCATGATCAGCCCCCTTGCCAAAAAACTGTTAATGAAGCCCGGACAAACCTGGTTAATCCTTGATGCTCCTGAAGGTTATACCACTAAGCTGGAACCCCTGCCTGACAGCATTATGCTGACCTACAGCTTGGATGATGCTGTCGATGGCGTACAGTTTTTTGTTAAGAACAGCACTGAATTTAAAAGCTCGCTTAAGCTGCTAGCAACTATACTTAAACCCGGTACTATACTTTGGTGCATATACCCCAAGAAGAACAAGGGCATAGATACCGATCTAGAGATGATGAGCGGCTGGGAAGCTTCTAAACCTTACGGATTACGCCCTGTAGCATCTGCAGCTATAGATGATGTGTGGACCACCCTCCGTTTCCGGCCGGAAAGCCTGGTAAAGCATTCTGAATCATGCAACGAAGCTATAAAAGCAAACGACTACTCGGCGTATATTAACCCGGATGATAAGACCGTACGATTGCCTGATGATGCCGCAGTACTCCTCTCGCAACAGCCCCAGCTTCTTAATTATTTTAACTCCCTCGCCTACTCTCATAAAAAGGAATACGTTGTTTGGATATTAAGCGCCAAACAGGAAAAAACCCGTGAGGCACGCCTGACTAAGATGGTGGAAATGCTTGCTGCCGGTAAGAAAAATCCTTCAGAAAAATAGGAGGCTAATTAAGTCAGATGTTCAAAAGTGTTCAGCTTTTTTTGTGCCGGTGCATTTTGAACACTCTTTTGGCGAACCGTTATCTCATGGTAAAAACCTTTGAAAAAAGCATCGTTAAGGCGTCTTTTTACTTGAAAACCTTGCAGTAACCTTCAAAAACCGCAGCAAAAAAACAGGTAAAAACAAAATAAATTTGCAAGTAATAGTATTTATTACAGGTGTAAAAAGCCGTTTGCCCGCCAACAAAAAAAGGCCGCCATAAGGCAGCCTTTTTATATTCTAATCTTCTAAAACGTGTTAATAGAATACCTGCTCAAACTGGTTAACGGCATCCTTGCTTTCCAGGTTGGAGTGCCCCATCAGGAACTCGTCTACCTTACGTGCAGCCTCACGGCCTTCGGATATTGCCCAAACCACCAGCGACTGTCCGCGGCGCATGTCGCCTGCTGCAAACACTTTGCTTACGTTGGTGCGGAAGTTACCTTCTTTAGCCTTCACGTTTTTGCGGTCGTCCAACGCTACGTTAAGCTGCTGTAAAGCACCTTCGAACTGTGGGTTAACAAAGCCCATTGCCAGGAAAACACGCTGGCAAGGTATCTCCCGTTCGCTGCCGGGTACTTCGCTAAACTTAATTGGCCGGCCCATTACATCTATTTCCCAGCTAACTTCGCTCACCTTAAGTGCACGCAGTTCGCCGTTCTCGTCGCCTAAAAACTCTTTGGTGTTGATGCCCCAGAAACGCTCAACCCCTTCTTCATGGCTGCTGGTTGTCTTAAGTACCATTGGGTACGTTGGCCATGGCATGTGCGGCGTGCGCTGCTCTGGCGGTTGTACCATTACCTCAAACTGTTTTACAGAACGTGCACCCTGGCGGTTTGATGTACCCACGCAGTCACTGCCGGTATCGCCACCGCCTATAACTACCACATCTTTATCTGTAGCAATAATCTCCTCGCCCTCAACAGCAATGTCGCTTACACGCTTGTTTTGCTGTTTCAGAAAATCCATGGCGTAGTGAACACCCTTTAGCTCCCTGCCGGGTATAGGTAGGTTACGCGGAATGGTTGAGCCACCAGCTAGTACAACTGCATCATGTGTGCGCACCAGTTCGTCTGCAGGGATGGTCTTCCCTACTTCCACGTTGGTTTTAAACACCACACCATCTTCTTCCATGATCTGGATACGGCGGTCTATAACCCACTTCTCCAATTTAAAATCCGGAATACCGTAACGGAGCAAACCACCCGGGCGGTCGTCGCGTTCGTAAACTGTCACGCTGTGTCCCGCTTTGCTTAGCTGTGCCGCGGCGGCTAGTCCTGCCGGGCCTGAGCCTACTACAGCCACCTTTTTGCCCGTTTTAATAAGCGGCGCAACAGGCTTAACCATATTTTTGGAGTAAGCTATCTCTATAATGTGCTTCTCTATTTCCTCGATAGCAACAGGCGGTTTGTTAATGCCTAACACACATGCCGACTCGCACGGAGCCGGGCATATCCTGCCGGTAAACTCCGGGAAGTTGTTTGTTGATGATAATATCTGGTAAGCTTCGCCCCAGTTCTTGCGGTATACCGCGTCGTTAAACTCAGGTATAACATTACCCAGCGGGCAGCCGTTGTGGCAAAAAGGTATACCGCAGTTCATACAGCGTGCAGACTGCTGGTTAAGTTTTTCCTCTGGGTACAGGCCTACAAACTCGTTATAGTTCTTTACCCTTTCGGCAACCGGTGTTTTTTGGGGAAGTTCCCTGTTAAATTCCTGAAATCCTGTAACTTTTCCCATAAAATTAACTAGCTGTTTGGTATTGTTGTTTTTCTATCACCTTCTTGTACTCTTTCGGATAAACCTTCACAAAGTTGCCCGACGCTTCATTCCAGTTCTTCAGGATGGTTTGCGCAACCTTGCTGCCGGTAAGGTGAATGTGTTTCTTAAGTAAGTCTAATATTTGCTCTTCGTCTTTTAACGACAGCGGGTCAAGGTCTACCATTTCGGTGTTGCAGTTGGCTGCAAAACTTTTCTCCGGATCGTATATCCAGGCCAAACCGCCGCTCATGCCTGCCGCGAAGTTGCGGCCTGTTTTACCAAGGATAAGTGCACGGCCGCCGGTCATGTACTCGCAACCGTGGTCGCCGGTACCTTCTACCACGGCTGTGGCGCCGGAGTTACGCACCGCAAAACGCTCGCCTGCCATACCACGAACAAACAGTTCGCCGGAGGTAGCGCCGTAAAGCGCAACGTTACCTATGATAATGTTATCCTCCGGAGTAAAGGTTGAGTTTGCAGCAGGATAAATAGCCAGTTGTGCTCCGGATAAGCCCTTACCTACATAGTCGTTAGCTTCGCCTTCCAGTTCAAAAGAAATACCTTTTGTGGTGAACGCGCCAAAGCTTTGCCCTGCCGAACCTTTAAATTTATAGTTGATAGTATTATCAGGCAAGCCTGCAGAACCGTAGATCTTTGATATTTCGTTAGAAAGAAGTGTACCAATGGTGCGGTCTACGTTCTTTACATCAAACGTGGCGAATACCGGGGTCTTGTCCTCCAGCGCAACTTTAGCGCTCTCCAACAATTTCCAGTCAAGGATGGCATCCATGCCGTGATCCTGTTTTTCGCTGTTGTAAAGTGTTAAGCCTTTAGCATTGGTCACCGGGTGCAGTATGCCGCTCAGGTCAACCTTTTTAGCTTTCCAGCTCTGGATGTTGTCCCTAACCTTCAGGAACTGTACGCGGCCCACCATCTCGTTAATGGTACGGAAGCCAAGCTCAGCCATTATCTCGCGCAGCTCTTCAGCCATAAAGCGGAACAGGTTCACAATGTGGTCAGCCTTACCGCTGAATAGTTTTCTCAGTTCCGGATCTTGTGTAGCTACACCAACTGGGCAAGTGTTCAGGTGGCATTTACGCATCATGATACAGCCGCCTGCAACCAGTGCAGCTGTTGCAACACCCCACTCTTCGGCACCCATAAGGGCGGCAATGGCAAGGTCGCGACCGGTTTTTAGCTGGCCATCTGTTTGCAGCACTACACGGCTGCGTAGCTTATTGCGTACCAGGGTCTGGTGCGCTTCGGCCAGGCCAAGTTCCCAAGGCAAGCCTGCATGTTTTATAGAGCTTATTGGCGATGCACCTGTACCACCATCATAACCTGCTATCAATATTACATCGGCATGTGCTTTTGCAACACCTGCTGCAATGGTGCCTACACCCGCTTTTGATACCAGCTTAACGTTGATACGGGCAGCACGGTTAGCATTTTTAAGGTCGAAGATCAGCTGTGCCAAATCTTCAATAGAGTAAATATCGTGGTGCGGCGGTGGCGATATTAAACCAACACCCGGTGTAGAGTGACGGGTTTTGGCAATCCAGTCATCTACCTTGTGGCCCGGTAGCTGCCCGCCTTCGCCTGGTTTTGCACCCTGCGCCATCTTTATCTGCAGCTCATCGGCATTGGTGAGGTAATTGGCTGTTACACCAAAACGTGCAGAAGCTACCTGCTTTATAGCAGAACGCATCGAATCGCCGTTTGGCAGCTTATCGTAGCGTATCTCGTCTTCGCCGCCTTCGCCGGTATTGCTTTTGCCGCCAATGCGGTTCATAGCAATAGCCATTGTGCTGTGCGCTTCGTGCGAGATAGAGCCGAACGACATGGCACCTGTAGCAAAGCGCTTCATGATGTTTTCTGCCGGTTCTACCTCATCTATACTGATGGATTCGCGGTGATGCGCAAAGTCCAGCAGGCCGCGTATAGTGTAATGCTTTTCTGTTTGTTCGTTAACTTTGGCAGCGTAGTTTTTGTAAACCGCATAGCTGTTGCTGCGGGTAGCATGCTGCAGCAGGTGCACCGTATCCGGGTTAAACAAGTGTGCTTCGCCCCTGCGTTTCCACTGGTAAATGCCACCCTCGGCAAGCAGCTTGGTATCAGTTTTATTGCTGCTGAAGCCAATTTTGTGCTTGCAAAGCGCCTCGCGGGCAATCTCGTCAAGGCCAAGCCCGCCAATGCGGGTAACTGCACCGTGAAAGTACTTATCTACAACGGCTTTGTTAATGCCCAATATCTCAAATACCTGTGAACCGTGGTACGACTGCAGGGTAGAAATTCCCATTTTAGAGAATATCTTCAGTAAGCCGTCGTTTACAGATTTCACATAGTTTTTGTAAAGCGACTTCAGATCCAGATCAGTCTCCAGGTTGCCATTGTTCCTTAGCGTTTCTATAGTAGAAAGCGCCAAGTAAGGGTTAATGGCTGTTGCGCCAAATGCCAGCAAGGTGGCAAAGTGGTGCACTTCCCAAGCGTCGCCCACTTCGGCAACAATACCTACTGAACCACGACATCCTTTTTTAATTAGATGGTGGTGCACAGCCGAAACAGCCAGCAGCATCGGTATAGGTGCGTGTTCAGAATCTACAGCACGGTCAGACAGGATCAACACCTCGAACCCGTCATCAACAGCATCCTCGGCATAGCGGCACAGGCGCGCTATACCTTTCTCCAGTGAGCCCGGCAGGCCATCAGCCTTGAAATACGTTTGTAAGGTTTTAGCATGGAAAAGGCCGGTATCAATAGAGCGAAGCTTTTCCAGCTGGTGGTTTTTTAATATTGGGTGGTTAAGCACTACGCAGTGGCAGTGCATTTTATCTTCGTCCAGCAGGTTACCGTTGTTGCCTATAAAAGTAGCAAGGCTCATTACCAAACGCTCGCGGATAGGGTCTATCGGTGGGTTGGTAACCTGGGCAAAAAATTGCTTAAAGTAGCTGGAAAGGTGCTGAGGTTTATCTGACAGGATAGCCAGCGGCACATCGGTACCCATAGAGCCGATAGGCTCCTTACCGTCCAAAGCCATAGGCTTAATGATGGTATCTATATCCTCGCGGGTGTAACCAAACACCTGCTGGTAGCGGAAAACCGAATCAGGCGATAAGCTCGCGAATGCCAAACGAGGCTCGGAAAGTTCACCTAGTTGTATTTTATAATTCTCCAGCCAGCGGCCATAAGGCTGCTGCGAAGCAACTTGTTTCTTTATTTCATCGTCCGTAATAATGCGTCCTTTTTCGGTATCTATCAGGAGCATTTTGCCAGGCTGCAGTCGGCCTTTACGTACCACGGTGCTCTCGTCAATGGTAAGCGTGCCTGCTTCTGAAGCAGCTATAACGCGGCCATCATTGGTTATAACGTAACGCAGCGGGCGAAGACCATTACGGTCAAGCAAGGCGCCTACCAGTTTACCATCGGTAAAAGTAATGGCAGCCGGGCCGTCCCATGGTTCCATCAGCGTAGCATGGTATTCGTAAAACGCCTTTTTAATAGGGTCCATCTGCTCGTTACCATCCCATGCCTCGGGTACCAGCATCATCATTACGTGGGGTAACGAGCGGCCGGAATGCAGCAACACTTCTATAATGTTATCCAGGCAAGCTGAGTCGGACTGGTTGTTGTCGATAACCGGCAGCAACATGTCCATTTCTTCAGCAGTGAAGTAAGACGAAGCATAGGACTTTAAGCCCGAATAGAACCAGTTAAGATTACCGGTAAGCGTGTTGATCTCGCCATTGTGCGCAATTAAGCGGAATGGCTGAGCCAGTTTCCAAGAAGGGAAAGTGTTAGTTGAAAAGCGCGAGTGGATCATGGCAAAGCCTGATGCCATACGCGGATCAGCAAGATCTGAAAAATATTTACGCAGCTGGTAAGTAGTTACCTGGCCTTTGTATACGATGGTTTTGCAGGATAGCGAGGTAAAGTAAAAGTACTCCCCTGCGCCGGGCACAGTATCAACAACTGTTTTGTTGATGTAGCGCCTTAATATATACAGCTTACGCTCAAAATCGTCGGCGTTGGTAATGTGGTGCGGGCGGGAGATGAACAGCTGTTCCACGTCCGGCTCGGCCTGGCGGGCGGTTTCACCAATAACTGATGAATCAACCGCCATTTTGCGGTAACCCAGTTTGTGCAGCCCAAGTTTTTCTATTGCATTGGTAATAATGGTTCGGCAGGCCTTTTTTAATGATGGCTCCTTAGGGAAAAAGATCATCCCTACGCCGTACTCGCCGGGTTCCGGCAAACTAATCTCCAGGTTAGAGCATTCTTCCATCAAAAATTCGTGCGGAAGCTGTATCAATATACCTGCACCGTCGCCGCTTTCCGGGTCACAGCCACAGGCACCACGATGCTCCATGTTTTCCAGCATCGTTAAAGCATCATCAATAATGTTGTGCGATTTATGTCCGTTGATGTTGGTTATAAAACCTGTTCCGCAAGAGTCGTGTTCAAATTCGGGCCTGTAGAGACCCTGGTTGCCTTCAGTTTGATCCATCGTTTTTAACCGAGTATTTGTAATTCGGGTAATAACGAAGTTACTTAATAATAATAATTTTATAATATCAGAGGTACAGTTTTTACATTATTGTAAAACAATCAGCAGAACAAATATGCTTTTTGCAATGTCTATAAAAATAGTCTACAAAAAATAGTAAGTTGATAATTTTGGACTTGCTATTAATATGCACACATAATAAATGAAGCCTTTGCAGTAATTTTGCCGCCTATAATATCTGATAGCTATAATATGTCCGAAAAGAATAAGGCAGTATTTCTGGACCGCGATGGCGTACTTAACCAGGAAATGGGCGATTATGTTTGTAAAGTAGAAGACTTTCATATCCTTGATAATTTTGACGCGCTGAAAGAACTGCAAGACCGTGGCTATTTACTGCTGGTAGCAACTAATCAGGGCGGCATTGCAAAAGGCTGGTACTCCGAAGACGAACTGGGCAAAATGCACGCGCTTCTTAAAACAAAGTACGCTGAACATGGCGTAGACATAAAAGATTTTTTCTATTGCCCGCATCACCCGTTGTTTACGGGCGACTGCGATTGCCGCAAACCAAAGCCAGGCCTATTGCTACAGGGGATTGAAAAGTACAATATAGATCCATCGAAGTCGTACTTTATAGGTGACCGTGAGCGCGATGTAGTTGCCGGAACAGCAGCCGGTGTCAAGGGAATTTTGATTGACAGCGACCAGCCGATAAGCACTGTGCTGGACCTCATAGACTAGTTTTCGCAAGTTCCTTTAAGTGCTGGTTTATAGCAGCCAAACACGCAAGTGAAACAATCGGGTATTAAACACGTTAAAACCGCATGGCCTTTTCGCGTTCAATTAAAGATCTTGACACGTTAATAGCTTGCGCCGCGGGCTTTTTCCTTATCTGCCTTTTTACGAGTTACAGCGGCATTGGCATCTCGCCAGACTCCATTATGTACACCAGCGCTGCCCGCAGTTTTGCTACTGACGGCTCGCTAAAAACGTTCAATCATATACCCATTGTAGATTTTCCGGTATTCTATCCATTGTTCCTGGGTTGCATAACGGTGATCTCCCGTATAGATCCCGTAGCTTTCGGCGCTGTGTTAAATGCCACACTGTTCGCATCGCTGCTGTACACCAGCGGGTGGATCATGAACCGGTTTGTGCCATCCTCACAGCTTTACAAATGGCTGATGCTGGTTGCCATAGCACTGAGCCCCGGCCTGCTGCAGATCTACTCCTATCTATGGTCAGAAACGCTTTTTATAATCGAGGTACTTTTCTTTATTATCGCCTTCAGGCAATATTTAAATACACATACGCTTAAGTGGCTGGTTATTGCAGCCGTTATAGCGGCGATCAGCTGTATAACCCGATATGCGGCGGTCACTATTGTGGGCACAGGCGGCCTGCTCCTGCTGCTGGACCGTACGCTTACCATCAAAAGGAAGATAGGCCACATAGTAATATACGGGCTGATATGTATTTCATTACTGGTTGCCAACCTGGTTCACAACGCGCTGGTAACCGGCACCGTAACCGGCCCGCGCGAACCATCTATAACGCCGTTTATAGACAACCTGTACTACTTTGGCACTGTGATGTGCGATTGGGCAGGCTTTACTCCCAATCAGTACTTCCTGGCTATACCGATTGCTTCGGTAATGTTGCTGGGTTTTATAGCCGCGCTTACTTATAACTTTTATCGCCGCCACCTTAACAGCTATGAGAACCTGGCTATTACCTTTTCGCTGGTTTACGGGCTGTTCATCATACTGTCGTCTACTTTCTCCCGTTACGAGCGGATAAACAGCAGGTTGTTGTCGCCCCTTTACCTTACTACGCTTTGGGGATATACCAGTTGGGCGTTGCTATGGTTGAAGACCATACAGATGAAACGTACGCGGATGATCGTAGGCGCGGTGTTCACGTTGTTAATGCTGGGCTTTTGCGTAAAAGAGTTCATTATAGATTATAAACGTTACAAGGACCAGGTAGCAGATGAATACGGCGCTCCTGGCTACACCGATAACAGCTGGGCAGAGTCGCCTATGGCCAACTACCTGCGCACCATGGACAAAAAGCTGTTTGACCCGAAAGTTATTGTTTATACCGACGCGCACGAAGCGGTATACTTTTTCTCGGGAATGTCCAGTTACCTGGTGCCGCATGTGTTCTTTAAAGATAACATCAAACGCTTTATGGATACCCGGAGGTTTTACCTTATCTGGTTCAAAGCGCTGGAGAATAAGGAGCTGATTACCCTGCCTGACATACAGAAACAAAAGAAGCTGCGCCTGATCAAAGACTTCGGCGAAGAAGGTGCGATATACGAGTACAACGGGTTGGACACTTTGAAAGGAAGCAAGTAGCTCTCGAAAAACGCACAAATATCTTCATATCATTTTGATTTAATAAACAACTGTCTATATTTGCAGCGCTTACCCATAGTTTTACTATATAAAAAATGGAACAGTACAAACAACATCATCTGCATCTGCACCATCACCGCCCGGTGATGAATAGATAATGTATGTTTCTACGTGAAATAACAACCCCATTTTTTTATAGTACCTTAATTCCAGCTTGTGAAAACACTAAAAATAGCGATCCAAAAATCGGGTCGGCTCAACGAAAAATCCGTTGAATTATTAAAGAATTGCGGCTTAAACTTCGAAAATTACAAAAGCTCGCTTATCTCCCCTGTCTCCAACTTCCCGTTAGAAATACTTTTCCTGCGCGACGATGATATCCCAGAATATGTTCAGGATGGCATCGCCGATCTGGGCATTGTAGGCGAGAACGTTATACAGGAAACAGAGGTTAAAGTAAGTTACCTGCAGCGGCTTGGATTCGGCAAGTGCTCGCTTAAAATCGCGGTGCCTAACAACACCGGCATCGAAAGCATTGGCCAGCTTAACGGCCGCTCGATAGCTACCACCTACCCGGTGATTCTTGGGAAGTTCCTGAAAGAACAAAACATTGTTGCTGATATCCGCACCATTTCCGGCTCCGTAGAAATATCACCCGGGCTGGGCCTGAGCGATGCCATCTGCGACCTGGTATCAACCGGTGGCACCCTGAAAAGCAACGGGTTAAAACCCTTTGCTGATGTAATGTCGTCTGAAGCGGTGCTGATCGGCCGCGCTGGTAGCGAGAACGAAGATTTGATACAGGAACTTATCCAACGCATTCAGTCAGTTTTACGGGCAAAAGAAACCAAATACGTGGTTTTGAACGTAGAACGCGATAATCTTCAGGCGGTAATTGCTTTATTGCCCGGCGTAAAAAGCCCGTCGGTGGTGCCACTGGCCGAAGAAGGTTGGGTAGCTGTACACACCGTGATACCCGAGCGCGACTTCTGGGATCGCATTAGTCAGCTAAAGCAAGCAGGTGCACAGGGCATTGTAGTAATGCCTATAGAGAAGATAATATTGTAGTATAGAGTTTGCAGTGGCAGTTTGCAGTAATGTGCAAAACTTGCACCAACTGCAAGCCAAACCTCAATCGTAGATGAAGATTTACAGTTACAAAGATTTAAAGTCGACCGATATTACCAGTGTTGTTCAACGCAATGTTGACCCTGCTAACGAGATACGTACGCTTGTCGAAGATATCATAGACAATGTTAAACAGCATGGCGACAGCGCTTTGGTTGACTACGCCAGCAAGTTTGACAAGGTGCTGTTAGAGAAGCTATACCTGGATAATGCCGAACTGACCGAAATAGCTGCTGCGGTATCTGCAGATCAGCAAAGGGCGCTGCAAACGGCTTATGACAATATCTACAAGTTCCACCAATCACAGGTAAAAACAGAAGATAAGGTGGAAACCATGCCGGGAGTAACCTGTTGGCGCGAACTTAGGCCGATAGAAAAGGTTGGGTTATATATACCAGGTGGCACAGCAGTTTTACCATCCACCTTTCTGATGCTGGGCATCCCGGCAAAAATTGCCGGCTGTAAAGAGATAATTGTTTGCTCTCCACCGCAAAAGAATGGTAAGGTGAATGCCTTTATCGCCTATGTGGCCTTGATGCTGGGTATTGATAAGGTATACCTCGTTGGAGGTGCGCAAGCCGTAGCAGCAATGGCTTACGGTACTGAAACCATCAGCAAGGTAGATAAGATATTTGGCCCGGGTAATCAGTTTGTAACCAAGGCTAAAACTATAATACAAAGCACAACAACCACCGCCATAGATATGCCTGCGGGCCCATCGGAAGTGTTGGTTATTGCAGACGAAACTGCAAACCCGGCCTATGTAGCTGCGGATCTTTTGGCGCAGGCTGAGCACGGAATAGACAGCCAGTCGGTGTTGGTAAGCACCTCTCAGCGGTTGATCGACGCGACGCTGCTGGAGGTAGAAAAGCAATTACAGGTGCTGCCAAGGGCAGAGATTGCACGCCAGGCAGTAGATAACTCTTACGCGGTGCTAACGAATAACCTGCTTGAGGCTATGGAATTCAGCAACCAATATGCCCCGGAACACCTGATATTAGCAACCGATAATTGGGAGCAAGTAACACCGGAGATCATTAATGCCGGATCTGTTTTCCTCGGGAACTTAACACCGGAAAGTGCAGGTGATTATGCATCGGGCACCAATCACACACTGCCAACCAGCAGTTACGCGCGGGCTTACTCAGGGGTATCTGTAGATTCATTTGTAAAGAAGATCACTTTTCAGCATTTAACAGAACAGGGCATCCAAAACATTGGTCCATCGGTAGAGATACTTGCCGAACTTGAAGGGTTGCACGCGCACAGGAATACGGTTTCAATCCGCCTTAACAGCTAGAAAGCTTTAGTACGAGAAACGAAGACGATAGTGAAACTGAAGCCGATGCTTGGGTTTGATAATTAAAGATGTAAATAAACCGTCATTGCGAGGTACGAAGCAATCTCTACACATGCTAGTAGAATTGAAGCAGTGAGATTGCTTCGTACCTCGCAATGACGAGCAAAAGATGAAAGATGTTTGATATAAATAACCTTCTCAGGGATAACATTAAACGCCTTGTACCCTACTCGTCTGCACGGGATGAGTTCCAGGGAGAGGCCAGTGTGTTTTTAGATGCTAACGAAAATGCCTTCGGCTCGCCGCTGGTACAGGCGTTTAACCGCTACCCGGATCCGATGCAGCACCAGGTTAAGCTGCGCCTGAGCCAGATAAAAGGTGTGCCTGCCCGTAATATTTTTTTAGGTAACGGCAGCGACGAAGCTATCGATGTGCTATTCCGCAGTTTTTGCAACCCGGGTGTAGATAACGTAATTATCGTCCCACCCACCTACGGCATGTACGAGGTGTCAGCCAACATAAATGATGTTGCTATAAAAAAGGTGCTGCTTACAGATGGATATCAATTAAACCTGGAAGGCATTGCCGAAGCTATAGATGATAACACCAAGCTCATCTTTATCTGCTCACCCAACAACCCTACAGGTAACTCCATCAATCGTGATGATATAGAAACGTTACTGGCAAATTTCCATGGCATAGTAGTAGTTGATGAAGCTTACATAAACTTTAGCCGGCAGAAAACCTTTATACAGGAACTTACCGAATACGCCAACCTGGTAGTATTACAAACGCTTTCAAAAGCGTGGGGGCTTGCAGGTTTGCGCGTGGGTATGGCGTTTGCCAGTGAAGAGATTATTGAAGTTATGAATAAGGTTAAGCCACCTTATAACATTAACGAAGCATCGCAAACACTTACTTTGCAGGCACTGGCCAATGTAGAACAGGTAAATGCCTGGATAAAAGAAACGCTGGAACAGCGCGACAAACTGGTGCTTACCTTAAAAGACATGACCTTTGTGCGTGACATCTACCCTTCCGATGCTAACTTTATCCTGGTAAAGACAACCGATGCTAAAGGTATTTACAACTACCTGGTAGATAACGGTATAATTGTGCGAAACCGCAATAACGTAGAGCTTTGTGAAGGTTGCCTGCGCATTACTATAGGCACGCCGGAAGAAAACAATAAACTGATAGCTACTTTACAACAATATCAATGAGCCAATTGCAAAAAGTTCTGTTTATAGACCGCGACGGCACACTTATTAACGAAACGCCTGATGAGCAGATAGACTCATTTGAAAAGCTGACCTTTTACCCGGGCTGCCTGCAATACCTTCCAAAAATAGCTGCAGAATTCGGCTATGAACTGGTAATGGTAACCAATCAGGATGGTATGGGTACCTCGTCATTCCCGGAAGATACTTTTTGGCCGGTGCACAACTTCATTATTAATACTTACGAGAACGAAGGTGTACATTTTACGCGTCAGGCTATAGATCGCACTTTTGCAAAAGATAACCAACCAACGCGTAAACCGGCTACGGGCTTGCTTACGCAATACCTGGATGCTACCAGGTACGACCTTGCAAACTCCTTTACCATTGGCGACCGTAAGAACGATATTTTACTGGCCCGTAACCTGGGTGCAAAAAGCATTTGGTTAAATAACCGCACCGGCTTAGGTGACGGGGAGTTTGATGCCGGCAGTGATAACCTCGCCGATGTTATAGCCTTGGAAACTAACAGTTGGAAAGACATCTATGAGTTCTTGAAATTAGGCAAACGTGTGGTAGAACACCGCCGCGCAACTAAGGAAACCGACATATACATAAAGTTAAATCTGGATGGTACCGGCGATGCGAAGGTTTCTACAGGACTGCACTTTTTTGACCATATGCTGGACCAGATAGCCCGCCACGGAGGCTTCGACCTTACCGTAGAGGCAAAAGGCGACCTGCACATAGACGAGCACCATACCATAGAAGATACCGGAATTGCATTAGGCGAGGTTTTTGCTTTAGCACTAGGCAACAAAATGGGGATAGAACGTTATGGTTTTTGCCTGCCCATGGACGATTGCCTTGCACAAGCAGCCATTGATTTTGGCGGCCGTAACTGGATAGTTTGGGACGCCGATTTTAAGCGTGAAAAGGTTGGAGATGTACCTACCGAGATGTTCTACCACTTTTTTAAATCGTTTAGCGATGCGGCAAAGTGCAACCTGAACATAAAGGCAGAGGGACAAAACGAGCATCACAAAATAGAGGCGATATTTAAAGCATTTGCCAAAGCTATTAAAATGGCTGTTAAGCGGGACCCGGATAAAATGGTTTTACCGAGTACCAAAGGGCTGCTTTAACCCCCTAGCCCCTTAAAGGGGGGAACCAGGACTTAATCCTTTAAACGGTTTACACGTTAGCAAAATGGATAACGAAAATAATAAAGAAGAAGCTCAAGAGCTCCCCCTTCAGGGGGTTGGGGGGCTTGGCATCATACGCTACGGCGCCGGCAATATCTTTTCGCTTACCGCGGCGCTAGACCGCCTTGGCGTAAGCTATGGCATGATAAATACCGAAGAAGACTTCGAAAAGTACGATCGTTACATCATTCCGGGAGTTGGGCATGCGGGCGCTGCAATGGCTAAACTACAGCACACCGGTTTAGTACCCAAAATAAAATCGCTTAACAAGCCTACCCTGGGTATTTGCGTTGGCATGCAATTACTTACAGCTTACAGCGAGGAAGGCAGTGCCGATCTGTTGAATCTTTTTCCGATCAAAACGCTTAAGTTTCCGCATAGCGAAGGATACAAAGTACCCCACACCGGCTGGAACCAGGTATTTACAGAGAAAGACAACCCACTTTTTGCCAATATCCCGTCGGGGAGCCATTTTTACTTTGTACATTCATACTTTATTGAGTACGATAAGCTATATACTTTATCATCAACAAATTACATTAACAAGTTTTCGGCATCAATTTGGCATGATAACTTTTACGGAGTGCAGTTTCACCCCGAGAAGTCAGGTGTGTATGGTGAAACCTTATTAAAAAACTTTGCAAATATTTAAACACATGTACATTATCCCCGCAATTGATATTCTGGATAAAAAGGTTGTTCGCCTGCGTGAAGGTGACTACAGCCAGGTAACCGAATACGACGTTACACTGGAAGAGATGATAGAAAGGTACCAGAGCAACGGTACAAACTTCATCCACATCATCGACCTGAACGGCGCCAAAAACGATTTCAGCAATCAGCAATACCTGTTTGATGTAATACAGAAAACAGACATGAAGGTTCAATACGGCGGCGGTATACGCAGCATAGATAAGGTTAAAGAACTTATTGATTCTGGTGTGCACCGCGTTATTGTAGGCACACAAGCACTTACAAATCCATCATTCCTGCCTGATCTGAGCAAAGAAATTTGTGGCCGCGACAAATGCAGCGACCAGGTGGTAGTTGCTATTGACGTGCTGGACGAGGTGATAAAATATTCCGGCTGGATGGAAAGCTCGCCAATTAAGCTAATGGACTACGTAGACAAGTGCCTGGCGCTGGGTTTCTTCCGTTTCCTGTGTACGGATATTAATAAAGATGGAAAGTTGGGCGGTGCAGGTGTAGAGCTTTACAGCAAATTGTTGGATCATTCACCATTCATTAAACTGATCGCCTCGGGTGGTGTAAGCTCAATGAGCGACATAGAGCAGCTTAGCAAAATAAAGGTAGAATCGTGCGTGGTAGGCAAAGCCATATATGAAAACCGCATCAGCATAGAAGACATCAAGAACTGGAATCTGGAAAGCTTGATGTCGATATAAAGCAGCACCCCCCCAGCCCCCTGAAGGGGGAGTTATTATTTGCACGTTGTTCAACAAATCATGAGTAAACATTTATTTCTAGGTGCAGGTCCGGAGATATTTGAAAATGCGAAAGGATTGCGTTACAACATGACCCAGGCTGAGACAGTACTTTGGGGACATTTGAAAGGAAATCAACTTGGGGTACGGTTTAGGCGGCAGCATCCATTGGGCATTTACATAGCAGACTTTTACTGTCATCAGCATAAATTAATAATTGAACTTGACGGAAAAATCCACAACCGACAGGACATTGCAGCCAATGATATTATCAGGCAACGAAGCCTGGAGTCTGATGGCTTTAAGGTAATCCGATTTACAAACAACCAAGTATTTAGTCAACTAGAAAGAATTTTGACCACTATAAAAGAAGAGTTAAGCTCCCCCTTCAGGGGGCGGGGGGGGTTATCTAAAAGACTTATCCCCTGCCTCGACGTTAAAGATGGCCGCACTGTAAAAGGTGTCAACTTTGTTGACCTGCGCGATGCCGGCGACCCGGTAGAGCTTGCCTGGAACTATTCGCAGCAAGGTGCCGACGAACTGGTGTTCCTGGACATTACAGCAACGGTAGAACGCCGTAAAACCATGGTAGAACTGGTAAAGTCGGTTGCCCGGCAGATCAACATACCTTTTACCATTGGGGGCGGTATAAACGAAATAGCAGATGCAGATGCACTGCTAAATGCAGGAGCAGACAAGATATCGATCAACTCGGCTGCAGTACGTAACCCGGCGTTAATAGATGAACTGGCAAGAGCATTTGGTGTTCAGTTCGTGATCGTTGCAGTAGATACCCGTGTAATGGATGGCAAAAATATTGTACACCTTAATGGAGGACGCTTGCCAACTGAAAAGGAAACACTGGACTGGATATTAGAGGCTGAAAGCCGTGGTGCTGGTGAAATACTGCTTACCTCTATGGACCATGACGGCACAAAAGGCGGATTTGATAACGGCCTTTTAAAACAGGTGAACCAAGTTGTAAATATACCCGTGATCGCGTCGGGTGGTGCGGGTTCAGTACAGCATTTTGTGGACGTGTTCCATCAGACGGGTGTAGACGCTGCTTTGGCAGCATCTGTCTTCCATTACGGTGAGATACTGATACCGGATTTAAAAGCGACCCTGAAACAAAATAACATCGAGGTGCGGATTTAAACGCACCTGCCCGTCATTGCATCGTACCGCGCAAAGACAGAAACTGAAAACAAAAATGAATATCAATTTCAATAAATCTGACGGCCTTGTGCCTGTTGTAATACAGGACGAGCAAACCCTTGAGGTGCTAATGCTGGGCTACATGAACCAGGAAGCGTATGATAAAACCGTTGAGGAAAATGTCGTTACGTTCTTCTCACGCTCAAAGAACCGCTTGTGGACCAAAGGCGAGACGAGCCAAAATTACCTGCACGTTAAAAGCATAGATATTGACTGTGACGACGATACACTGCTGATAAAAGTAAAAGCGGATGGGCCAACCTGTCACACAGGTTCGCGCAGCTGCTTTAAAACAGAGTATAATCAAAACTTTATAAATCAACTGGAAAGTATCATTGCCGACCGGTATGAAAACCCACAGGAAGGATCCTACATCAATAAGTTGCGTGGCAAGGGCTTAAATAAGATCGCTCAGAAGGTTGGCGAAGAAGGTGTAGAGACAGTAATAGCAGCCCTTGCAGAAACAGAAACCGATCTGATCAACGAAGCTTCAGACCTGGTTTTCCATTTGCTGGTACTATTAAAAGAGAAGAATCTTAGCCTGGCAACCATTGCCAAAAACTTAGAAGGAAGGCACAAATAAAGCCTATGAACGCTCAGAAACTATCGGAACTTACCGGCCACGGCAATCCTATCTTCAGCATTGAAATGTCCCAGAAGCCCGGAATATTGTTCAGCGGTGGCAATGATAAGGGGCTGGTGGAATGGAGCCTTAGCGACAATGCATTTATTAAAGTGATGTTTCCAGTGCCGGCATCAATCTACGCCATACACTGCCCGGTTGGCTTTCCGCTGATGTTTGCAGGATTACGCAACGGTGAGGTGCTGGTGTTCAACTTTGTTGAGCAGAAGATAACACACAGGCTGCGGCATCATCTAAAGCCAATATTTGATATAAAATCGATCTCTCAGAAAAAAGAATTACTTGTGGCTTCAGAAGACGGGTCGGTTTCGGTATGGAACATGGACAATTTGGAGCTTCTGCACACCATTAAGGTTTCTAACGATACCGTGCGATGCATAGCCATAAGCCCGGATAAAGAGCAGGTAGCACTAGGCTGCCGCGACGGCCGTGTCATGACCTACGACGCGATCGATTACGCACCTGTTAAGGCACTTATTGGCCACACAATGGCAGTTTTCACTCTACAATATTCACCCAGCGGTAATTACCTTATTTCTGGTAGCAGAGATGCACAGTTGAAGATATGGGATACCGATAATTCATCGCTGATCACCAGCGTTGCAGCACACATGTTCGCGGTAAATCACATTGTTTTTCACCCTACCCGGCCGTACTTCGCAACGGCCAGTATGGATAAAAGCATTAAGATATGGGATGCAGTCGAATTTAAACTGCGCAAGATCATTAGTCGCGAAAAAGGCTACGAGAGCCACGCTTTATCAGTTAACAAGCTTGTTTGGGATGGCGATAAGCTGCTGTCCGCGAGTGACGACAAGAAGATCATCACCTGGAATATAGAGTTCTAGAAAAAACGGCGAATACTGTGCAGTTGATGGGTGTGACGTTTTAAATCCTTCGAGTATATCCCCTCATTATCTATCGAGTCTATTTTTACCTTTCCCGAAGCATGAATAATCTGACCGTTGTTCAGCAATATACCAACGTGTGTTATTTTACCTTCCGGATTATTGAAGAAAGCCAGGTCGCCCAATTTACCGTTCGACAAGGTTTCTACAGTTTCTCCTTGTTGCGCCTGTAAAGAAGCATCCCGTTTGATGTTGGTGCCGCACAAGCGATATACCACCTGGGTAAAGCCCGAACAGTCTATACCAAAATGTGTACGCCCGCCCCACAGGTAAGGTGCATTCATAAACGATTTCGCAACATTAGCTATATGGTCCCGCTCTCCTATCTCGCCTATAATTTCGAATTTTTCATTTCCTATAAAACAGGTAGTGCCTTCTAAAAATGCAAGTGAGCTGCCTGCTGCCAGGTATATTACCGTATTATCCTCTATCTTCCAGGCCTGTGTAATAGGCTTGTGAGTTAAGGGTGCAGGCTTACGCTGCAGGTTTTGGTAAGCCAAATGGCCCAGCATTACAAACTGCAACCTGTCAACCCAGCCCGTGTAGCTATCAAACGCCGTTTTAATCCTCGCCCACTTGTTTGTCCATTCTAAAATCTCGAAGGTCTCGCCAAATAAAAGTTGCGATACCAGTTCTGCACGGTCGCTGGGTTCGGCGCGCAGCGGCACAATAGCAATATTACAAATGCCGTATTCCATTAGGGTTATTAAGAAACAATGTTGTTATTCAGCGTTATATAGTGCAATTTAACAAAAAAGGGAAGACATATTTTGCCCTCCCTTGTAAAGGTTATTCGTTTTACTATTAGCCGTTCATGTGCAGCCAATCTTTTTTGGCAAGCAGTTCTTCTTCAGTTTCACGTACGTCTTCGTCATCAACGCAGCAATCAACAGGGCAAACAGCAGCGCACTGTGGCTCGTCGTGGAAACCAACACACTCGGTGCACTTATCAGGTACAATGTAATATATATCGTCTGACAAAGCTGCCTGAGCTTCTTCTGCATTCAATGTATTGCCGTCGCCAAAATCTATAACGCCACGCAGGTCCGTACCGTCAGAAAAACGCCAGGCGGCACCGGCATCGTAAATAGCATTGTTAGGGCACTCTGGTTCGCAGGCCCCGCAGTTAATGCATTCATCGGTGATTATGATCGCCATATTCTTTTTATTCTTATTATCTCAATAACTTTGCCCCAACTGTAATGGGCTCGCAAATATAACAAAAAAACCATTTAAGGGTTTAGCTACAACACATATATATGTCAAAAATAAGCACCGATAGTGTAATAGATACGTTCTCTGAATTAGGCAGACGGCTTGCAACTCCTGACGATGAACTGATGGACATTATCAACTCCGAAAGGTACCATAATGCCTGGTTTACACCCGAAAGTGTACTTTCTGCCGTACAGGCGAATGGCGAGATGCTGAACCGCGCAGATTTGGAAACATGGCTTCAGCGTTATCCTGTTCAAAACCATCAGCCTAAAAACATCGGCCTTATACTGGCTGGCAATATACCGCTTGTTGGCTTTCACGATGTGCTTTGCGTGCTGCTCAGCGGGAACAACACCCTTATCAAAGCCTCATCTCAGGATGCTCGTCTGATTAAGTACGTGCTGGACCTGCTTGTACAAATAGCAACACACTACCAACAACAGTACAGTTTTGTGGAACGTCTCACAGATTTCGATGCTATTATTGCCACCGGCAGCAATAACAGTTCCCGATACTTTGATTACTATTTTGGCAAAGTACCCAACATCATCCGCAAAAACCGCAACAGCGTAGCCGTGCTTACCGGCAATGAGTCCACCGAACAACTGCACGCACTAGGCCGCGACATATTTGACTACTTTGGCCTGGGCTGCCGCAACGTATCAAAGCTGTTTGTGCCTGAAGGATATAATTTCAATCACTTTTTTGAATCTATTGAAGTATATAACACCATCATCCATCATCATAAATACAACAACAATTACGATTACAACAAATCGATTTTTTTGGTGAACAGGGATGAGCACCTGGATAATGGATTCCTGATGCTTAAGCAGGACGATCGACTTACTTCGCCTTTGGCAGTAGTTTTTTATGAAACCTACAGTGATGTTAAAGCGCTGAACGATAAACTTTCCGGCCTTAGCGATCAATTACAATGCATTGTTACAAGTACACCGCTTAACACCAGTAATCAAATAGTTGATTTTGGCGAAAGTCAACACCCCAAACTGTGGGACTACGCTGATGGTGTAGATACTATGGAATTCTTAACCGGCTTGAGGTAAAAGCAGAAAGCGAAAAGCGAATGACCGCAATGTCGGTTAAAAAAGATAAATTTGCCTGAAGGCTTTTTCACCTTTGGGTTGAAGCTTTACACAAGCAAACATGTACATTATAAAAGTAAAAGGCGTCGCCAAAATACCTGATTACGTGCAGTTAAGAGACGATAAGTTTACCTTGCTGGCGTACTTTAGGGTAGACAGGCCCGAAAAATCATTAGATAAGGTTGGCCTTGGGGACAAACACGATTACATAATGGAAATTGTAAGGGACCTTCCCTTTGGGCAAATTTTAAAACTGGAGCTATAAAAATAAGATGATCGGTAACTCTATAATAAAACTGAACAACGTTGATATCTTTCAGCAAAAGCACCTGGTGTTATCAAACGTAAACCTGCATATAGATAAAGGCGACTTTGTTTGGCTCATAGGCCAAACCGGATCTGGCAAGAGCAGTTTGCTTAAAGTTATCTATGGCGACCTGCTTGTTGCAAATGGCACAGGCCACGCCTGCGGTTACGAACTAAGTAAACTAGCCAATAAAGACATCCCTTACCTCCGCCGCAAGCTAGGCATCGTTTTTCAGGATTTCCAGTTGCTTACTGATAGGTCTGTAGAGCAGAACCTGCAATTTGTACTGCGTGCCACAGGCTGGGATGATAAAAAACTTATTGGTGACCGCATACTGGACGTACTGGAAAAAGTAGGACTGCGTTCTAAACTAAAAAAGATGCCACATGAGCTTTCGGGCGGCGAGCAGCAGCGCGTGGTAATTGCCCGTGCCCTGCTTAACAACCCTGAGATTATACTGGCAGATGAACCAACAGGTAACCTGGACCCGGATACATCAGAAGAAATAGTTTTACTGCTGAAACAGATCAGCCAGATGGGGACAGCTGTTGTAGTAGCCACACACGATTATCACATCATCCGTACCTTCCCGTCACGTATAATTAAATGCGAGAGCGGGAAAGTACTTGAGGATGTGCAGATAGCTTAACAGTTGTAGTGCTAACCTCCAGTCTTAATGACACATGGAGTAGAGCAAACTGACAACTGCGCATTGCACACCTGCAAACATAACATACAACTTTAAAAATCTACTGACACGCTGTCGGGTTTAACCTGATGGAATGAAACTTGATTAGCACTATACATGAATTTTAACGACATGTTGAAGAAAAAAAAGAAGGAAAATTCAGAAGCGGAAAATACTGTGGACATGGAAAACACAACCCCTCAGACAGATGAGCAGGACGAAAACCAGCAAGCGGAGAACACCGAAGAAACCCCTTCTGCAGAAGATAAATTTAAACAGCAGTTGGGCGAAGCGAATGACAAATATTTGCGCCTATACGCTGAGTTTGACAACTTCCGCCGCCGTACAATAAAAGAACGCGAAGAAGCCCGCAAAACAGAAGGTAAGGACGTAATTGTTGCTCTGTTACCTGTACTTGACGATTTTGAGCGTGCTCTTCGTGCTATGGAAAATGCAACAGAAGTGACTTCGGTAAAAGAAGGTGTTGCATTGATACAGCATAAATTAAAGAACATACTTGCTGCAAAAGGCTTAAAAGAGATGAGCTCGGTAGGCCAGCCATTTGACGCTGATTTACACGAGGCTATCACCAGCATACCTGCACCAACAGATGACCTGAAGGATAAAGTAGTTGACGAGATGGAAAAAGGTTATCAGCTCAATGATAAGGTTATCCGTTTTGCAAAAGTAGTTGTAGGAGCATAATACAATTGGTGAGTCACTAAGCTGGAATTAATGGTTAAGCCAGGCAACTGAAAGGCTCAATCATTAAACCGTTAAGCTCATTAAATTCACTAAACGATATATTAAACAAGTGACAAGGGATTATTTACTGATTCACCTATTCACAATCATTAATTTAAAAAATGGCTAAGAGAGATTATTACGATGTGCTGGGTGTAAGCAAAGGCGCAGATGCCGATGAAATAAAGAAGGCATATCGTAAGATGGCTATAAAATATCACCCGGATAAGAATGAGGGTGACAAAGCTGCCGAAGAAAAATTTAAAGAGGCAGCCGAGGCTTATGAGGTACTAAGCTCGCCTGAGAAGCGCCAGCGGTACGATCAGTTTGGCCATGCAGCCAACGCATCATCAGCTAACGGTGGAGGTTACGGCGGCGGCAACATGAATATGGACGACATATTCAGCCAGTTTGGCGATATATTCGGTGGCGGCAGCCCGTTTGAAGGTTTCTTTGGTGGCGGTGGCGGCCGTCAGGGAGGCGGTGGCCGTCGCGTAGCACGTGGCAGTAACTTACGCATTAAAGTGCGCCTGACATTGGAAGAAATAGCCAACGGTGCCGAAAAGAAAATAAAGGTAAACAAGCAGGTAGTTTGTAAAACCTGCGATGGCAGCGGCGCAAAAGATAAATCATCTTTCTCAACTTGTAAAACCTGTGGCGGACAGGGTTCTGTACGCCGGGTTACCAATACTATACTGGGCCAGATGCAAACCACCAGCACCTGCCCTACCTGTAACGGCGAAGGAAGCACCATTACCAACAAATGTAATGTTTGCCATGGCGACGGTGTTGTACGCGGTGAAGAGACCATTACCATAAACGTACCAGCCGGTGTAAGCGAAGGCATGCAACTGAGCATGAGCGGCAAGGGTAATGCTGCCCCACGTGGCGGTGTACCGGGCGACCTTATCATCCTAATTGAGGAAGTACCACACGAGACCCTTAAACGTGATGGCAATAATGTAATATACGACCTGCACGTGAACTTTGTTGACGCTGCGATAGGTACCAGCGTTGAAGTGCCAACCATTGATGGTAAAGCAAAAATAAAGATTGAACCAGGCACCCAGGGCGGTAAGATTCTCCGTCTAAAAGGTAAAGGCGTACCGGAGGTGAACTCTTACCACAGAGGCGATCAGCTGATACACATTAACATCTGGACACCGAAAGCCCTGAGCCGTGAGGAACGCGAGATGCTGGAAAAATTACAGAACTCGCCTAACTTTAAACCCAACCCGGGCAAAAACGAGAAGAGCTTTTTCGAACGGATGAAAGAGTACTTTGAGTAAAAAATAGAAGAAGGTAAATAAAAAGGGCCGCTGTACTTACAGTGGCCCTTTTTATTTTATAAGTAGTTACTAAAATATAAACCTGAAACCAAGGCCAAATCTTGCCGCATTGAAGTCTGAGTTGTCGCCAACATAAAAAGCCGGGCGCCAGTCAAATGATAAGTCGATAGGTGCGCTACCCAATTTGTAATCTAAACCGGCCATCGGGCGGATATAGAAATCGGTACTACCACTGCCAAACCCTAATTGCGGACCAATACCCAAATACCAGTTTAAGCCTGCAGCATTACGAATCTTGTCCTGGTACTGATAGTAAGCTCCAAGAAAAGTTTGGTCGCCACCAAAGGTTAACTCGGCCTGGCCAATACCGTTTCGGGTAAAATTGTGCCTTATAGCCGGACCAACCAAAGTTGATCCGTCGCCAAAATCAACTGTTAAACCTGCTGACGTTGCGCCAGTTTGTGCTTTAGCAACGTTGCCAAAATACAGGAATCCTACTGCTAATAATAAAAATACTTTTTTCATAAATTAATAGATTGATGTATAAATAAACAGTCAAACTTTAAACAACTTTCATGATATATGTTTTTTATTTTTTTACATTAATCTGCATCTACGCACTTATTTCGCCATAATTAGAGTTAAATTGAACATCTTCTGCTTATTAAATATCTATTGGGATGAGCAATTTTATTCATCATTATTCCTCTTAAAAGTTGTAACATTAAGCATTCACAACTATCTAATTCCACAAATCACACACACATGCTAAGCATTAAAAACATTGTTAAGCAGTATGCCGGTCATCGCGCTTTAGATGATGTAAGCCTGGAAGTTGAGAGCGGCAAGATCTTCGGCTTGCTTGGCCCAAACGGTGCAGGTAAAACGTCTCTCATCCGCATTATTAACCAAATTACCGCTCCGGATTCAGGTGAGGTTTATTTCAACGGCGAGAAGCTCAATCAATCGCATATAGAACGTATTGGTTATTTGCCCGAAGAACGCGGCCTGTACAAAAAAATGGAGATAGGCGAACAGATGATCTACCTGGCGCGCCTTAAAGGATTAAGCCGTACCGACGCAACTGCAAAGCTTAAATACTGGTTCCAGAAACTGGATATGGAAAGCTGGTGGAAAAAGAAGATAGAAGAACTATCTAAAGGTATGTCACAAAAGGCGCAGTTTGTGGCTACGGTACTTCACGAGCCGGACCTGATCATCCTGGATGAACCTTTTAGTGGTTTTGACCCGGTAAACGCTGAACTCATCAAGAACGAGATACTTGAACTAAATAAAAAAGGCGCAACCATATTATTCTCCACCCATAGGATGGAGTCGGTTGAAGAACTTTGCGATTCTATTGCCCTTATCCACAAATCGCATAAGATCTTGGACGGCCGGGTAAAGAACATCCGCCACTCTTACCGTAATGATACTTACCTGGTAGAGTACACCGGTGAAAAATTAAGTTTTGACGGCTCACAACCTTTTAGCATTATAAACGAAACTGCCGGCGACGACAGCTACATTGTGAAAATAAAGCTGGAGAACAGCACCGCCAATGAGGCACTGCAATACCTGCTGCCTAAAACCCGCATTAACATGCTGCAGGAGGTTATCCCGAGCATGAACGAGATCTTTATTGAAAAAGTAAATCAAATAGCCTAAGCCATGAATAAAGTATTACTTATCATCCAGCGCGAATACGTTACCCGTGTACGCAAAAAGGCTTTTATTATCATGATTTTTGTTGTGCCTGGCCTTATAATTGGCATGAGTGCAGTAATTGGAATGGTAGCTAAAAACAGTCAGGAACTGCAAGACCAACAGATTGTTGATATAATCGATGAAAGCCACAATTTTGAGACCAAGCTTACTGATGGCAAGAACATCAAGTTTAAACCATCGGCGCAAACGCTTGCTCAGGAAAAAGCATCCTTAAAAGACAATGAAAATCTCTCGGTACTTTACATTCCTGCTGATTATCTGGAGAAGAACAACATTCAGATTTTTTCAAAAAAGAAACCCTCTATGATGCTCACCAGCGAAATAGAGAACCAGATGAACACCATTGCTGCTACGAAAAGCATGATAGAGCACAATATAGACCCTGCCCTGCTTAAAACCATCAACAGCAACAAGGTTACCATTTCTGCCAAGGAGGTTACTGATGCCGGTACTAAAGATGCCAACGTTGGCGCCAGTATGGGTGTGGGTATTGCTTGCGCTATTATCATTTACATGTCGCTGTTCATCTATGGTGCACAGGTAATGCGCGGTGTTATTGAAGAAAAAACAAGCCGCATTATAGAGGTGATCATCTCGTCAGTAAAACCGTTCCAATTGATGCTTGGCAAGATCATAGGTGTAGGCTTGGTTGGTTTAACACAGTTTGGTGCCTGGATAGTGTTGTCGATAGTTGCAACTAAAATAGCCGGGCACACGCTTTCCGGTCCTGGCACGGGCATGGTAGGCTTTCTTAGTACAATAGCTACAATACCATTCGGCTACATACTGGGTTGCTTCCTATTTTACTTTATCACAGGCTACCTGCTGTACAGTGCATTATTTGCGGCAGTTGGTTCTGCTGTAGACAGCGAGACGGAAACGCAGCAGTTCATGTTCCCAATTACTTTGCCGTTGCTGTTCACCTACCTTTTGTCAGTTTCGGTATTGTTTCAGGCGCCGGATAGCACGCTGGCAGTTTGGCTATCCATAATCCCGTTTACCGCACCTATAGCTATGATGGTACGCATACCCTTTGGCGGTGTGCCCGACTGGCAGCTTGGCCTATCTATGGCTCTTATGGTGGCCGGATTTCTGTTCACCACGTATGTAGCAGCGCGTATTTACAGAGTTGGCGTGCTGATGTATGGCAAAAAAGCAAGCTTTAAAGAACTGTCTAAATGGTTCTTTTACAAAGAGTAGCAACCACCTTAACCATTCATAATTCAAGATCCCTGCAAAACTGTTGCGGGGATTCTTTATTTTTAGGCAATGCCACAGGAAAACACACCCAACAACATCCCCCACCGTGTAGCCGTAATGGACCTCGGTACCAATACTTTTCATCTACTTATTGCCGAGGGCACCCCCGACAATATAAAAGCGGTATGGCACCAAACAGAAGCCGTGAAAATTGGCGAAGGCGGCATTACCAAAGGCATTATACAACCTGCAGCTTTTGCGCGGGGAGTAAAGTGTATGGAGCAGTTTAGGCAGCAGATAAGTGATAGCGGCGCAAACACTGTACGCGCAATAGGTACGTCGGCATTACGCAACGCCGCCAATAGCCAGGACTTTATTGACAAGGTACTGCAAAAAACCGGCATACAAATAGAACTGATAACCGGAGAACAGGAGGCCGCGTACATTTATAAAGGCATTGCAGCCAGCGGCTGTTTGACTGATGAGAATGCCCTCATAGTAGACATCGGTGGAGGCAGTGTAGAGTTTATTTTTGGCAACCGTAACGAAATATTGTGGAAGCAAAGCTTCGAAATAGGCGCAGCTAGGTTGATGGCCATGTTCCATCAGAAAGATCCTATCCCGGTGCAGTCCATTAAGGAAATGTCGCGTTATCTTACGGGAACGCTCACCGGCCTTTTTATGGCGGCCATTGAATTTAAACCTACTATACTGGTAGGCTCGTCAGGTGCGTTTGAAAGTTTTGCGGAAGTGATCGAAACTGAACAAGGCAGGCCATTTAATCCGCGACAAACCAAAACTTACGACTTTGATACCGACGACCTGCTCGGCCTGATAGAGCGCATTGCAAAATCAAACCACGTTTGGCGTGCTGGTAAAAGAGGCATTATCCCGGTGCGTGTAGATATGATTGTCTCCTCCAGTTTGCTCACCATCTTTATCATGCAAAAGCTTGGGTTGGTAGATGTAAGCATGTCTACCTGGTCGCTTAAAGAAGGCGTTATGGCCGAGATGCTGGCTTAAAATATCCTCTTAACTTTGTGCAATAAACGTTTGTACAAGGGCGCTCGTTTAACAACAACAACTTCTCCGAGCATCATGCGCGTGTCTGGCTGTAAGATAATGGTATAGTCGGGTTGGACAGCGTTGATCAAGGGCACTTCAATAGTCTGATAACCAATAAAGCTTACTACAAGTGTGCCGTTGTTAACTGATGATGACAGAACAAATGAACCATCTGCGTTGGTAAGCGTGCCGGTAGAGGTGCCTTTTATCCTAATAGCAACACCAGGTATGGCGGTCTTATCGTTACCATCGATAACTTTGCCTTTTATAGTGATTCGCGTGGTTATAGAATCTGCTAAAGCGATCTCTTTGCCCCCACTTTTTGGTGCTGCACTTTGTTCTATAGCTAAAATCGTTTTTGCTTCCGCCTTGGCCGAAGGTATAATTGAGATCAACGAAGCCGCAGCTACTAACCCTTTCCATGAAAAAGAACGTGGCGTGTCTTCAACCAGGGTGTTGATCCTTTTGAGTTGATGCGGGCTGAACCTGCCGCAAGCCTTGCCGGGTGTTTGGATGTATTGAACAACCTCGGTATCGGTCATGGTCGTGAAATCAACTACGTTTTTATTGCATTGCAGGCAATGGCGACCATTGTCTGTCGGTGTCATTTCCTGCCAGGAAGCGGAACAAGGATTGGGAATGCTAATGTGTTGAAAAGGCTGCATAATGTTCGTTTTATTACAAGATGCAGGCAGCGCAACAATTCCATAAAATATTTAAACATTTTTGTATTACAACCCGATAACGCAAGTACCGAAGCCGATAACAAGCACTAGCACAGCGCTGAGCAGGTACTCTTTTGGTCGGGAGAAAATAGCAATGACAAGGCAGACGAAAACATGAGCGGCTATAAAAAACGCGTCGAAAAGAAGAAAACCGTACTGGTGATTATAATCTGCCCCATAGATTATTCTGAAAGTTAAAGTATAAACAACCAGGATAATCAGGTTGACAGCGATGACCGTAGGTACAACCTTAGATGGTGTTTTTGGTGTCTCTTCCATACATCACATCCCGGCCAGCGAAGCCACGCAGGTAGAAAAGCCAACTACCAGTAACAAACCGGCTGCCAGTGCCCAGGCTGCTTTCTTTTGAACTATCGCCAGTATAAGGCATGCGATAATATGTAGTATAAATACAGGGAGTGCAGAAAATATATTACCTGCTATTAAGGCAGACAAGCCACAATAAACAGCGAAGGCTAAAAGATTATAACCTACTATTTTCATCCCGCCTCCTGAACTCTTTTTGGGCGGAATCATGCCCGGTGTAATGTGTGGCTGTTCCATATCTATATAGCCATTTCGGCCCTTAATTGTTCAAGGTACGGCCGTTTGTCGTCCCGGTAAAATATGTTCATTGTTTCAAAAGGAATAATCTGCATGTCTTTGTTCACAATGTGTACGCATGATTTTTTAATAGCACGCACATCAAAGTTCTGCGCATCTATAAATTGCATGATAATCACCCTGAATAAATTGTCGTAACCCAACTCTGGCGCATCTATCTCGGGCAGGCAGCACATGATAGATTTCAGGTGCTCTTTCGCCTTATCCACCGAATTGCCAGTGCTGAACATGTTAAGCAGGTGTCCTTTCAACCGTTCATCCTGTTCGTAAACAATGGTGTTCTTAGAATTGTCGAGCAAATCATCCGGGTTGATCATCCGCGTAAGCGGGAAAACCTCGCCACCAAGTTTAAGCGCGTAGCCCATCACCAGTGCATCAGGGTTGCAGGGCACAGGTAGCAGATCGTTAGCGTTAAATATGTTGGTTTGCTCCAGTATAGCACTGCGCACTTCAGTAAGCGTATAACGGTCGGTTTGCTCATTAAAATTTTCCAGCCGGCCGGCTTGCTGCGTAGGCTGAAAGGTTACGCCACGTACACAGGGCTGCTTTAGGGCATACTCTATTATTTCACCTATTTCGTCGGTATTAAGGCCTTTTTGCAACGTTACTACCAGCGTAGTGCTTACGTTGTGCTTGTTAAGGTGCTCAATCGCTTTTGCCCTTACATCGCGCAGGTCCTCTCCCCTTAATTCCATTAATGCTTCTGCTTTAAAAGAATCAAACTGTAGGTACACCTCAAAGTCTGGCTGGTAAGTTGCCAAACGCTTTACAAAGTTCTCGTCTTTCGCAATGCGGATGCCATTAGTATTCAACATCAGGTGGCGGATGGGCTTGGTTTTAGCAATATCCAGTATCTCAAAAAACTGGGGGTGAACGGTTGGCTCGCCGCCGCTTAGTTGCACCACGTCTGGCTCACCTTCATTCTCAACAATAACATCCAGCATTTTTTCTATTTCTTCCAGCGTACGGTGCCTTCCATAATGTGGCGAGGACATTGCGTAGCAGGTTGGGCAGGTGAGGTTGCAACGGTCAGTAACCTCAACAACAGTAAGGCAGGAATGCTGCTCGTGGTCGCGGCACAGGCCGCAATCGTACGGGCAGCCATAGTGCGTTTCGGCGTTAAACTTCAGCGGCATTTCGCTGCGCTTTGCGTAGTTGCGGCAGTTTTTATAATATTCAATATCCGTAGCAATCAGCACCCGCTCGAAACCGTGCTGACGGCAGTTCTTAAGCATATACACCTTGCCATCCTCAAACACAATCTTGGCGTCGACACGCCTTAAACAGGTAGAGCAAATGCTTTGTGTAAAATCGTAGTAGATATATGGGCGCTCAGGCATGTTTGGTTACGAGTTTTGATGGGTAGATAAAAACTTTATAATAATACAAAATGCCTGCGATACAAACCAATTGAATTACCGACAGTCCGAAACTAAAAAAGAACGCAGGCTTAATAAATTCGATACCGAGGCGAAACAGCAGGTACCCGGCCATAAACAGCTTGAACCTGGCGCCATTAGCCAGTGTATAGCGGCGTTCTAATAGTTGCAAACTAACCCACATCAGCAGCCAAAATAGTATTTCATATAAATTGGTAGGGTGCCTGCGTATACCGTCGCCAAAGTTAATGGCCCACGGCAGGCTGCTTGCTACGCCGTAGGTACCATCTTCCAACCCGGCAAAAAAACATCCTGTACGGCCGATGATCATGGCCAGTATAAGCGGGTAAACCATTAGGTCGCCGGACGATACCGTAACGCCGATGCGTTTTTTAACAAGCTCTACTCCTATCAATCCGCCCAGCATGCCGCCTACAATGGTCTTATTCCCCATAAAGTAAATAAGGTTCATTTTACTTAATGCTTCGGGGTTCTCCAGTACGCCCACCAGGTGCGAACCCAGGAAAGCGCCGAACGCCGCACCAATAAAAATGAGCATGCGCTTGTTATCGTCAATACTGTCGTGCGTGTGCCTGCGCAGGTAAGCATAATAACGGTAACCCAGGAAATATGCCAGCGTTTCGCAAACAAAGTGCACGGGAACAAAAGAATGTCCTAAAGGAATATTTACAGGAAAATGCACGTGCGCTTTTTTGCACTAAAGTATCTATTGTTTGCTGATTTTGTTGGTTCCGGCCTAAAAATGTTCCCTCCCCTTTTGTATCTTGCTTCGCTTTAACTGATCTTATGAAGAACAAACTTACCTGCACCGCGCTCTTGCTGTCGGCGGCGCTGATCGCTAATGCCCAAAAGAAAAGCCCGCTGGATACCATCACCAGCAACTACGTGCCATCGGCTTTGTTTTCCACTACGCCGTTTACCGAGAAAGGTAATGAGTTCCATTCTACAAATGGGGATCCCGGACCAAAATACTGGCAGAACCGTGCCGATTACCAGCTGAACGTTAAGCTGGATACCGCAAGTAAAACCATCAGCGGAAACGCTGCTATCACCTATACCAACAACAGCCCCGATGCTTTGCGATACTTGTGGCTGCATGTAGAGCAAAACACTTATAAACGCAACGCGCGGTCTAACTACGTTACCGGCGCCGCAGCGGCCGAACATACCGAGGGTTATGTAATAGAATCGGTATCGATGATGCAGAATGGAAAAAGCATTAGCCTGCCCTATGTAGTAACCGATACCCGCATGCAGGTGAGGCTGCCGGCAGCAGTAACTGCAAAAGGCGGTAAGATCACGTTCGTCATCAAATATCATTATACCATTCCCGGGGCGTTTGGCGGCCGTACAGATTACACCGACACCAAAAACGGCAAGATATACGAGATAGCTCAGTTTTATCCGCAAATGTGCGTTTATGATGATTCGCTCGGATGGGACACGGCGCCTTTCCTGGGCAGCGGCGAGTTTTACCTGGAGTATGGCGATTTTGATTATAAAGTAACCGTGCCGTATGACATTATAGTAGCCGGTGCAGGCGAATTGCTCAACCCTACTGAAGTACTGACCGCCACACAGGTAAACCGACTTTCGACGGCACGCAACAGCGACAATACGGTAATGATTCGCACCGCTGCGGAGGTGAACAGCCCGGCATCCAGGCCGGTAAGTAAAGGCACGCTCACCTGGCGTTTCAGGATGCTGAATACGCGCGATGTTGCCTTTGGCGCATCCAAAGCATACATTTGGGATGCAGCCAGAGTGAACCTGCCGGGCGGAAAGAAATCCCTGGCGATGTCGGTTTACCCTGTAGAAAGCCAAGGCAACGAAGCCTGGGGCCGCGCAACCGAGTACCTGAAAAAATCGATAGAATACTTTTCTGAGAAGTGGTTTGTTTATCCTTATCCTACTGCTATCAACGAGGCTGGTATAGCAGGCGGAATGGAGTACCCGGGCATCGTGTTCGACGGTATTAACGATAAGGGTAAAGAGCTCTACTGGGTTACTGCGCACGAAATTGGCCATAACTGGTTCCCGATGATAGTGGGCAGCAACGAGCGCCGCTTTGCCTGGATGGACGAAGGCTTTAACACCTTTATAGACATCTACGCATCAGACAACTTTAATAAAGGAGAATATGCACCAAAGCGCGACGGCGAATACGCGCCAGGCGGCGGCAATCCTGCCGACGAGATCATTCCATCAATCCTAGACCCTGAGTCGCCTACCATTATGACACAGCCGGATGCAATACCGGAAAAGTTCCGCCACCCGCTTACTTATTTTAAACCGGCATTTGGTATGGTATTGCTGCGCGAACAAATACTGGGCAAGGACAGGTTTGATTACGCTTTCCGCAATTACATACATAAATGGGCTTACAAGCACCCGCAGCCCGATGATTTCTTCCGCTCAATGGAGAACGCCGCCGGTGAGGACCTGGGCTGGTTTTGGAAAGGCTGGTACTATAACAACTACAAGCTGGATATTGCACTGGTTGACGCGAGGTATACAAGTAAGGACCATACTAAAGGCATCCAGATAACAGTAGCCAACAAGGAAGCGATGGCCATCCCATTTACCGTAGAAGTAAAGTTTAAGGATGGCACCAAAGAGCGCACCTACTTCCCGGTTGAGAGCTGGTTACAGTTGAAGGCGTTTAATTTTACGCTGCCAACAACAAAAGATGCAGAAAGCGTAATCATTGATCCGGATAATGCGCTACCGGATATAAACAGGAAGAATAATATGAGGAAGTTGTAGGGCTTAAAACTGCAGCGTCATTGCGAGAAACAAGTAGCGTGTCGGATTGCCATGCTATCGCCCGCAATGACGTCCTTTCTGATTCAGACAGCCAGTCTCTTCAGCTGCTGATACACTTTTTCGGTAGGCAATCCTACTACGTTGGTGTAAGAACCGTTGATGCGCTCGATACCTATCAAGCCTATTCGCTCCTGGATGCCGTATGAGCCGGCTTTATCCATCGGGCTTTTGTCTGCCACGTAGCTTCGGATCTCTTCATCAGTAAGCTGACGGAAGAACACCTCAGATACATCGTAGAACTTGTTGTACTCGCCTTTGTAAAACAAACATACCCCTGTGTAAACCTTGTGTACCTTACCGCTTAGCTTGTGCAGCATCTCTACAGCGTGTTCCGGCGTTTCGGGCTTACCCAATATCTCGCCATCTATGGACACTATGGTGTCGGCAGTAAGTACCACCTCATTGGTAACATCCTCGTCAAAGGCTTCAGCTTTTTTCGTTGCGATGTAAACAGCTATTTCCTCAGGAGACAATCCATCCGGATAAGATTCATCTACCTCCTTCAGCACAATCCGGAAGTCTATATCCATCAGCCTGAGCAGTTCCTGCCTGCGCGGCGATTTAGATGCGAGAATTACTTTGGGGAAATTATTCATCCGAACAGTCTTTTGACTTTTAACTTTCGACTTTAAACTCGACCTACCAGCTGTACGCCTGGTCGTTCATCCAGGTGCCCTGTACCTTCATCACCTTTTCAATCACGTCGCGGGCACAGCCTCTGCCGCCTGGCACGTGAGATACATACGCGCAAATGGCTTTAACCTCTTCTGCAGCGTCTGCCGGGCAAACCGGCAATCCTACTAAGTTCATAGCAGCAAGGTCTGGTATGTCATCGGCCATGTACAATATCTTGGAAGGATGTACGCTTTTTTCTTCCATAAAAAGTTTAAGGCGTTCGGCTTTGGTGTGTGTACCCAGGTATACATCATTAATCCCCAGGCTATTTAGACGATATAACGCACTTTTGGAGCGGCTGCCGGATATTGCAGCAACCGTATACCCGCTCTTTATAGCCAGCTGCAAGGCATAACCATCTTTAATGTTAAAAGCACGGCTTTGCACACCCGCTTCGGTCACGAAAACTGACCCGTCGGTGAGTACGCCGTCCACATCAAAAATGAACGTTGTGATATCCTTAAGCCTGTTAAGAAAGTTTTCCATTATTATTGGTTATCGCGCCACTCGTATACCCAGGCAGATTGTATCTGCTCCAGGTGGCCTTCGTTTGCTTCCTCGCGGGTGCCGGCAAAGTTTGGCAAAGTAAGTACCCACTCCAGCAGGTCGGTAAAGCGGATGCGGTATATCCTTGTCTCGCCAAATTCGTCGCCAAACTTTTCGTAAAGGCTCATGGCAATATCCTCATAGTCGTTCCAATGGATCGGGAGGGCAAATTTGTCTTCTGTCATTTGTATAGCTACGTATGGTTATACGTGTTAAGTTCTTAAATATTAGTGCCCCATAAAGCCCGACTGATCAGGCAATGTTACTTCTATATCTCCGTCTATCACTACACACTGGCAGCCTAAACGCGAGTTTATACGGGGATTAACGGCGCGGTCTATAAAGTCTTCTTCTTTATCAGATATCTCCTGCAGGTTATCCATTCCGCGGTTCACGTAGATATGGCAGGTACTGCATCCGCAAACACCGCCACAGTTGTGCTGCAGTTCGATGCCGTTCTCCAGGCAGACGTCCAGCACCGATTCACCTTCGGCAATAGGCAGCTCCACAGTTTCGTGGTCCTGTTCTTCGAAGTTTATCCTTACTTTAAAAATATTCATTTTGGCAAAAGTAACAAAATTACTTATCGGAGTTAGGTGCCTTATGGTTTTTGATAATATCCTGACTGAGCAGATGATATATCTGTTTGAGTTCGTCTTTCCCTTCAAGCATTTGCAGGTGCGCAGTCATGGTCTGCAGGTCATGGCGTACTGCTGGCCCTGTTTGTACATCTGCAGGCGAATGCTCCCGAACTTTGTCAGCTGTTTCTGTTATCAACGGTCGCAGCATATCAAAGCTCATGTTGTGTTCTGCCAGTAGCTGCTGGGATATATCGTACAAGTGATTGGTGAAGTTACACGCAAACACGGCTGAAAGGTGCAGCACCTTACGTTGTGCAGAATCTACCCGGTAAACGTTATTGCTGATGGTACGCGCAAGCTCTTCCAGCATTTTGGTAATGTTGTCGTCAGAACCTTCTACGCAAAGGGGTACATCCCAAAAGTTTACTTCCTTAGTTTTACTAAATGTTTGCAGGAGATAAAACACTCCTGCATTTTTGGTAAAGTTTTGTAGTTCCTGCAAGCTTACCGCGCCCGAAGTATGTACAACCAGTTTACCCTGGCCTGTCAGATGCGGAGCAATATCCTTAATGGCATCGTCTTTTACAGAAATGACAAACAGATCTGTATCTGCGGAAATATCAGCCAGGCTGTCTATTGCTGAAGCGCCTACATGGTATGCCAGCAGGGCGGCATGCTGCATTTGCCTGCTGTAAACCTGTATAATGCGGTGCCCGGCATTTTTAAAAGCAGCGGCCAGATGGGTGGACACGTTCCCGGAGCCTATCAGCGTTATTCGCATGAGTTGTAGTGTATAAAATGCAAAACTAAATAAATCCACTACTTTTAACACGTATAAACCACCCTCCCTCTTTAAATGAAATTTGTTAGAAATCTGCTTCTGGTGCTTTTAGCACTTGTTGTGTTAGGCGGTATAATCCTTGCCGTGTTGTATTTTGCTAGTGATAAGGAGACTAAAGAACTTACTTACAACATTCGTAAAAACACCAACGGCAGCTACGCCGAGCTAAGCCAGGGCATCACCCACTATGAACTGGACGGTCCCGATTCCGGCAAAGTAGTTGTGCTGTTGCATGGCTTCAGCGTACCTTATTATATATGGAATGGCACTTACGAGTATCTTACCGAACATGGATACCGGGTACTGCGTTATGACATGTACGGCCGCGGTTATTCAGACCGGCCCGCCGTAACGTATAACCAGGAACTCTACTTCAATCAGCTAAAAGAACTGATAAGTAAGCTTCAGTTGAAAACCCCTTTCAGTATTGCAGGTATATCTTTTGGAGGCAAATTGGCTATTGACTTTACCAACGCTAACCCGGAGATAGTTGATAAAGTTATATTGATTGATCCGGCTTACGCTGATTTAAAGCCGTCTGCTCCGGCATTTATTACCAATTTGATGGAAGCTATTAACCCTGACAAACGCGCCTTCGGTCAGACTGAAGATCTTAAATATCCGGACAGGCATCCCAACTGGGTGGAAGAATATACCCCTCAAATGGAGTACAAAGGCTTTCGCCATTCACTGGTATCTACAATGTACAACTACCCTTTTAACAGTCGTGCGGTAAATATAAGCCTCAATACAAAGAATAAACAGGTGCTGCTTATATGGGGTAAGGACGATAAAACCGTCCCTTTCACGTATAGCGACTCGATCCGAAGTGTTTTAAAGACCATATTTTTACCTGTTGATGATGCAGCTCACCTGCCCTTTTTAGAACAACCAGACATTGTGAACCCTGCCATAGTAACATTTTTAAAGAAATAACATCTAACTTTAAACCAAACGAAAAACAATGGATACTTCACTCATCACCACCAGCAACAACCTGGAAGGCTATAAAATTGTAAAACACTTAGGGGTAGTACGCGGCATTACTGTGCGCAGCCGCAGTGTTGTTGGTAACTTTGCGGGCGGTTTACAGTCGCTATTTGGCGGCAGACTTTCGGTTTATGTAGAACTTTGCGAAAACGCCCGCGAAGAAGCTTATCATTTGCTGATACAACATGCGCAAGCTATGGGTGCCAATGCCATCATCAGCATGCGGTACGATGCAAATGAGGTGATGCAGGGTATTACGGAGGTGCTGGCCTATGGCACAGCCGTAGTTGTAGAGAAGGCCTAAGTTTTTAGACCCTTGTTTAATTGAGTGTAACGGATTGTTTTTAAGCTCTGAAGATTGCTTCGTTCGCAAAAACGTGTGTTTTATTAATGTGTTATATTTGCTGCAAATACTTGTGAATTATGCAGCAAATAAAACAATATATTGAAACCAACAAGCAACGCATGCTCGACGAACTTTTCGAGCTTCTGCGCCTTCCGTCTGTTAGTGCCGACCCTAAATACAAAGCCGATGTACTAAAAACTGCCGATCTGGTAGCGCAAAAACTAACTGAGGCAGGTGCCGATAACGTTGAAGTTTGCCAAACTGCGGGTTACCCGATTGTTTACGGCGAGAAGATCATCGACCCCGCTAAACCAACTGTATTAGTTTACGGCCATTATGATGTGCAACCGCCAGATCCGCTGGAACTATGGCTTACCCCTCCTTTCGAGCCTACCGTTCGCGATGGTAAAATATACGCCCGTGGCGCTTGTGATGATAAAGGCCAGTTTTATATGCATGTTAAAGCTTTTGAGCTGATGATGCAGACAGATACACTTCCCTGCAACATCAAGTTTATGATAGAGGGCGAAGAAGAAGTCGGCTCTAACAACCTGGGCATATTTGTTAAGCAAAATAAAGAACGCCTGAAAGCAGATGTGGTGCTGATCTCAGACACCTCAATGATCAGCATGGAGCACCCTTCGCTTGAAACAGGTTTGCGCGGACTGTCGTACCTCGAGGTAGAAGTTACCGGTCCTAACCGCGACCTACACTCGGGTGTTTATGGTGGCGCCGTGGCCAACCCGGCTACTATTTTGGCGAAGATGATCGCCTCGCTGCACGACGAAAACAACCACATTGCCATCCCGGGCTTTTATGACGATGTAATAGAACTTACCCAAACCGAGAAGGATGAACTGAACGCGGCACCTTACGATGAGGAAGAATATAAAAAGGACCTCGATGTGAATGAGCTTTGGGGCGAAAAAGGCTACAGCACTTTCGAGCGCACCGGCACACGCCCAACACTCGAGGTGAACGGCATTTGGGGCGGTTACATTGGCGAAGGCGCTAAAACCGTGTTACCATCAAAAGCAAGCGCTAAAATATCTATGCGGCTGGTGCCTAACCAAACCAGCGAAAAGATCACCCAGCTATTTACAGATCATTTCTTAAGCATTGCTCCTCCCTACATAAAGGTAAAGGTAACCCCGCACCATGGGGGCGAACCAGTAGTTACCCCTACTGACAGTGTTGCTTACAAAGCAGCACAAAAAGCAGTAGCCGAAGCATTTGGCAAAGACCCGATACCTACACGCGGCGGGGGCAGCATACCTATTGTAGCGTTGTTTGAGGCTGAACTGGGTTTAAAGACGGTGTTGATGGGATTTGGCCTGGACAGCGATGCACTGCATTCTCCTAATGAGAAGTATGATATTTTCAACTACTATAAGGGTATTGAGACCATACCATTGTTCCACAAGTACTTTGCGGAGTTAAGTAAATAATTCCTGAATCAGGAGCTACAGAATTTTAAAATTTTCAAAATCAATAATCGAGGCGCAAATATTGCGCCTCTTTTTTTACGTGTTGCCGAAAACAAGTATTCTGTTCATTCTTAAATTCTGAAAGTTCTGATTCAGACACTCCACTTCTCGCAACCTTCCAAAAACGCTTCATCAGCATCTGCACCTATGCCGGGGGCATCATTAATGGTAAGATGGTAGCCGTCGTATTGTGCGCCGCCTACGCATGGGTCTACCAGGTGGCCCAGCTTGCAGGTGTCCATGTCATAGAAGTGAATATTGGGACTGGCATATACAAAATGTAGTTTGCTGCTCAAGGCAATACGGCTTTCCAGCATTCCGCCCATCATGCAGGGTATACTGCGCTCTGCGCAAGTATCATGTATACTTTTAGCTTCGGAAATGCCACCCGCTTTAGCCATCTTTATGTTCACGTAATGGCAGCTGCCGCTTTCTATCTGCATACGCGCATCATGGTGATTGTAGACGCTTTCATCCGCCATGATTTTTACCGGTGTTAGCTTCATTAGCTCCGGCAAGCGATCATCGAACCAGGTGCGCATAGGTTGCTCGCAAAACTCTATGTTATATTGCCCAAGGGCCTGCAGTGCAAACACCGCCTCGTCAAAGCTCCAGCCCTGGTTGGCATCAATGCGTATCTTCATCTCATTACCCACAGCAGCGCGAATCTGCTTTATACGTTCCACATCCGCTTCGGCACCTTTGCCCAACTTCACTTTTAAGATATGAGCACCCAAGTTCTTAAAATCGACCGCCTTTTTCGCCATTACCTCCGGTGAGCCAATGCCGATGGTGATATCGCTCTCTACAGACCTCTTTTCACCTCCTAAAAACTTGTAAAGCGGCAACCCTGCATTTTTTGCAACGATGTCATAAAGGGCCATATCAAAGGCGCTTTTGATGGTGGTGTTACCTGCGGTGAAACTATCCAGTTGCTGCAACCGTGCGGTGATGTCCAGCGGATCTTGTCCTTTCCAAAGCTTGGCAAACTCTTTGGCCATTATCAAACAGGTATCCTGCGTTTCGCCTACGATCATGGGGAAGGCCGAGCATTCTCCAACCCCATAAAAACCGGCGTCGGTATGCACGCGTATTAAAGTGTTCATGGCGTGGTCCATAGTGCCTGTAGCAATGGTGAATGGCTCCATAGGGATGCTGAAACGATAAATATCAACTGAGGTAATTAGCATAGTTTTGACGATGTTGCGCTAAAATAGCAGAAATTAAATGTAGCATTCACATTAGTTGCACATTGACACAAATAGCCTATATTTGCGTTACTTCTATAAGTACTTCCATTTTGGTTCTCCGGTCCCTAATCCTTCGCAGGGCACTGATCATGAGCCGAAAACATTTAACTAGCATTCTTAATAAAGACATTATACATGGCATTGACAAATTTGCCTGGTCCGTTCGATTATAACTCGACCAGGAATAAACTATTATTAACGGAGTACGGCCGCAACGTACAAAACATGGTGAAGTACATTGTTGCGCTGCCTACCAAGGAAGAACGCAACCGCTATGCACAGGTTGTTATAGATCTGATGGGCTTCCTGAACCCTCACCTGCGCGATGTGGCCGACTTTAAACATAAGCTTTGGGACCACTTACATATTATTAGCGGTTTCCAGCTGGATGTAGACTCGCCTTACCCAAAACCTACCGAAGAGGCTATCCACATTAAACCCGAGCCGTTGAAGTACCCCAATCAGCGTATCAAATACAAGCACTATGGCAAAACCATAGAGCTGATGATTGAAAAAGCAAAGGCCATTGAAGAGCCGGAGCGCAAACGCCACATGGTACAGGCGATAGCCAACTTCATGAAAATGGCTTACGTACAGTGGAACAAAGATTCTGTTGCCGATGAGATCATCCTCGCCGATCTGCAATACCTTTCTAACGGAGAGTTGCGCCTCGAAGAGAACATCAACCTGAATAAGGTAGAGTTTAGGGCTAACCCCTACAACGCACAAAGCAACAACAATCAGCGCCGCGGCAGCAATCAAAACCAGAACAATGGCGGCCGCAACAACAACAATGGGGGGCGTACCAACAACCAAAATAACCGCAACAACAATAACAACAACCAGAACAATCGTAACCGTAATAACGGCGGCGCCAAGAAGTACTAAGTTGTTTATGGTTCATGGCTGATAGTTGTGGGTGCGCACGGCGAGGCTTTGTATTTTAAATTAAAATCCAATCTTTGTCGCGTGTTATCTGTTTAGCTAAGTCATCAGCTATGAACGATGGACCATCAACTACGAACCAATTATGAGAAACGCATTCGAGATACAGGGTGGTAAAAAACTAAAGGGCGAGATCATTCCGCAGGGGGCTAAGAACGAGGCGCTGCAGATCATTTCGGCCGTTTTACTCACCAAAGATAAAATGACGATCAAGAACATCCCGGACATTCAGGATGTAAATAAATTAATTGAACTACTAGGCGACATGGGTGTTGAGGTGAACCGCATTTCCCGCGACGTTTGCACCTTTGAAGCCAAAGAGATACACCAGGACTTCTTCAACTCAGAAGCTTTTAAAGCAAAAGGCGGTGGCTTACGTGGCTCTATCATGATTGTTGGCCCGCTATTGGCCCGTTTTGGTACAGCATCTATCCCTAAACCGGGTGGCGATAAAATTGGCCGCCGACGTTTGGATACCCACTTCCTGGGATTTGAAAAACTGGGCGCCCGCTTTGACTATAACGCCGAGACCGGCTTTTACAATGTAGATGCAACCAACCTCCAGGGCTGTTACATGCTGCTTGACGAAGCTTCGGTAACTGGCACCGCGAACATTGTTATGGCAGCGGTACTTGCTAAAGGCACCACCACCATTTATAATGCAGCTTGCGAACCATACCTGCAGCAGCTCTGCAAGATGCTGAACCGAATGGGTGCGAAAATTAGTGGTATTGGATCAAATTTGTTGACCATTGAAGGCGTAACCGAACTTACCGGCACCGAACACACCATGCTGCCGGATATGATTGAGATTGGCTCGTTCATTGGCCTGGCTGCTATGACCGGTTCCGAGATCACCATTAAAGATGTGCATTATGACGAACTGGGCATGATACCTGACGTTTTTAAACGTTTGGGTATTAAACTCGAACGCCGTGGAGACGATATCTACATCCCCTCACAGGATCATTACGAAATAGATACCTTTATAGACGGATCGCTTCTTACTGTTGCCGATGCACCTTGGCCAGGCTTCACTCCCGACCTGTTAAGCATTGTGCTGGTGGTAGCTACCCAGGCAAAAGGATCTGTACTAATACACCAGAAAATGTTTGAAAGCCGTTTGTTCTTTGTTGACAAACTGCTGGATATGGGTGCCAATATTATTCTTTGTGATCCGCATAGGGCTACTGTTATCGGCCTGGACAAACAAATACAATTACGCGGCATTTCAATGACGTCGCCTGACATTCGTGCCGGTGTATCATTACTTATAGCGGCTTTATCTGCACAAGGTCAATCAACTATCTACAACATTGAGCAAATAGAGCGCGGTTATCAAAATATTGATACCCGCCTCCGCGCTTTGGGTGCTGATATAACCCGCGTTTAAAAAGTTCAAAGCAGAAGTTAAAAGCGGAAAGTGATCGTACTACGACAACTTTCCGCTTTTTGGCTTTTACTGCTTTGCTTTGCAAATTTCCATTTTTTTATAGCTTTACACTTTCAGCCTTTAGCTAGGCTTAATAAACCAATAAATGTCCTATAAGAACCGGCGTCCCGGCTATTCTAAATTCATATTGATATTTGTTGCTATAAAGGTATTGCTCAACCTTATGGCCATCAGCCGCTTTGGCTTTCACCGGGACGAGTTCCTTCACCTGGTTCTTGCCGATCATTTGGACTGGGGCTATAAAGAGGTGCCACCTTTTATAGCCGTGCTAGCCAGGATAACGCTGTCGGTGTTTGGCGATTCGGTTTTCGCTGCACGCATATTTTCTACCATAGCAAGCGGGTTAATTATATGGCTTACCGGCCGCATTACGGTAGAGCTTGGCGGCAGGCGCTTTGCTATTACACTCGCTTGTTTGGCGTTGATCTTTTCTCCGGCATTTGCAGCCAGCGGCTACCTGTTCCAACCCGTCGTCTTCGATCAGTTATGGTGGGTAGTTACCGTATGGCTCTTTACCAAATACCTCAACACGGCCGATGTAAGATACCTATACTGGCTTGGCGCTGCTGTCGGGTTAGGCATGCTCACAAAGTATAGCATGGCGTTTTTTACAGGTTCGCTCATTATTGGCATCCTCATCAGCAAAGAGCGCAAGTTGCTTTTTAACAAGCATGTACTCATATCGGCAGTAATTGCTTTCCTGATATTTCTGCCAAATGTAATTTGGCAGTTCGTCCACCATTTCCCGTTTTTCACCCATATGAAGGAACTTAGGGAGGAACAGTTGGACTACGTAAAACCGATAGAGTTTCTAATGCAGCAACTGCTGGTAAATGGCCCTGCCTTATTTGTTTGGCTAACAGGTTTTTTCTTCCTGCTTTTCGCATTCAAGCTGAGGCGGTTCCGGTATATGGCGATCGCTTATGTACTTATCTTTCTGTTCTTATTGGAGATGAACGGCAAGAACTACTACCTTTTTGGCGCTTATCCTATGCTGTTTGCAGCAGGCGGTTTTGCCTGGGAGCGCATCATTAAAAGGTCATGGATAGTTGTAAGAGTGGCAGTTGTGCTTGCTTTTGTTTTACCGAATCTGTTACTGCTTCCAATGGTGTTACCGGTGTTGTCGTTAGATAAAACGCTGGGCTTTTTCAGGTACACAAAAGAACATTTGCCTTTCCTAAGCTTTATAACCAAATGGGAGGATCAGCAGCAGCACCCTACCACACAAGACTATGCCGATATGCTTGGTTGGGAGGAAATGGCGCAAAAAGCTTCACAAGCCTACCACAGCCTAACGCGCGAACAACAAAAACAAGCGCAGATTTTTGCTGACAATTACGGGGAGGCTGGTGCTTTGCATCTCTTCCACAAAAAATATAACATGCCCGATGTGGTAAGTTTAAACAGCAGCTTTGCGCTGTGGGCGCCTGACAGCCTGAATGCGCGGTACATTATTTATGTGGATGATGATGCTAACGTAAAAGAGCGGCTCGCACCTATTCTTGAAAGCTACCGGCAAACCGGCGAAGTACTGGAACCTCTCGCCAGGGAAAAAGGCACTAAGGTATACATCCTGGTTAACCCATCACCCAGGCTTAACGAGGTTTACCAGAAGGAACTGGCTGAGAAAAGATTAAAGTAAGTTAGTTGGAAACAACTTGATTAATTATTCATTTTGTAAATTCCTATTTAGATACTATGCGTGGTTTTAAAACGATATTATTTCTTGCCATCTCTAATACCTTCATGACCTTTGCCTGGTACGGGCACCTCAAGTTTAAAGAGTACGAATGGGGCAAGAACCTGGGCCTGATCTCCATTATCCTGATCAGCTGGGGACTTGCCTTTTTTGAATACCTGTTTCAAGTACCGGCAAACAGGCTAGGCTTTAAAGATGATGGCGGCCCGTTTACGCTGGTACAACTCAAAACCATTCAGGAAGCTATCACCCTAACATTATTTATGGTATTCACCGTGGTGTTTTTTAAAACCGAAAAACTCGGCTGGAACCACCTGGTTGGTTTTGCGCTTATTGTACTGGCAGTGTTTGTGATATTTAAAAAATGGTGATTGAAAATTAAGCTAAGCCAATACAGCGTTGTTTTCGTCATTGCGAGGTACGAAGCAATCTCAGAACTGTAAGTATTTAAAGCATTTTAGACTGAACTATTCGGAGATTGCTTCGTACCTCGCAATGACGCTTTAATAGCTTATATCTTACTAAGCCGATATCGCGTTTATAATATCATACTGCGTAATGATCTCGATGTTACCGCGCTCATCCTCAACAAGAACGGCAATGTTATCTTTATTGATCATGCCGGATATTTTGTCAATTGAGGTATTCAAATCGACAAACGGGAACGGTGATGTGCTGATATTCTTAACCGGCTGAGATTTTATTCCTGGGTTTTCAATCAGAGAGTTTAAAATATCGCTTTCTGTAATTTTGCCGATCACCATACCTTTTTGAGTCACAGGTATCTGTGAAATATTTAACGACTTGATGGTATTAATCGCTTCCAGTACGGTTTTCTCACAGTCGATAGTAATGATTTCCTGGTTCTCCTTTTTGTCGATGATATGGCGCGCTGTAAGTTTCTCGTCTTTCAGGAAACCACGATCTCGCAACCAGTCGTCGTTGTACATCTTGCCCAAATAGCGGGTACCATGGTCAGGGAAGATCACAACCACGACGTCGCCTTCTTTAAAGCGATCCTTCATCTGCAGTACGCCAGCAATGGCAGACCCAGTTGAGTTACCTGCAAAGATGCCTTCTTTACGGGCTATCTCGCGGGTCATCAGGGCAGCATCCTTATCGCTTACCTTTTCAAAATAGTCTATGAGGCTGAAATCAACGTTCTGCGGCAAGAAGTCCTCTCCTATACCTTCAGTGATATATGGATATATCTCATTCTTGTCAAACTCACCTGTTTCCTTGTACTTTTTAAATACCGAACCGTAAGTGTCAATTCCGAGTACCTGTATGTTAGGGTTCTTCTCTTTCAGGTACCGCGCTGTGCCAGATATGGTGCCGCCGGTGCCCACGCCTACCACCAGGTGGGTTATTTTACCTTCTGTTTGTTCCCAAATTTCGGGACCGGTTTGCTCATAGTGTGCCTGTGAGTTGCTCAGGTTATCGTACTGGTTGGGCTTCCACGAGTTAGGAACCTCACGCTCTAATCGTGACGATACAGAATAGTATGACCGTGGGTCTTCCGGGTCTACGTTAGTTGGGCAAACAATTACTTCCGCACCAAAAGCGCGTAGAGCATCAAACTTTTCTTTTGATTGCTTATCCGTACTGGTGAAGATACATTTGTAGCCTTTTATAACTGCCGCAATGGCCAGCCCCATACCGGTATTGCCGGATGTACCTTCGATAATAGTACCGCCGGGTTTCAGTTTACCACTGGCTTCAGCGTCCTCAATCATTTTCAACGCCATACGGTCCTTAATAGAGTTACCCGGGTTGGTGGTCTCTATTTTGGCCAGAACGGTTGCTGGTATGTCTTTTACTATTTTATTAAGCTTTACCATTGGCGTGTGGCCTATGGTCTCCAGTATGTTATTATACCACATAATTTAAATTGGTCTTAGATCGGCAGCTAAAACCACCGATAGCAGAAAATCTACTAATCCTGTATACAAACGGGATATGCATCAAAATTAATCTTCTCATCTGATATTTTTTTATGGAATAACAAATACATCTGCATCCATGAGTAAAATAACAACACAAACCGCCTGCACATGTCTACCATTTTACGCCCAGCCTTTGTAACTGTAATCATCCTGCTTGGCAGCATTACTGCCGCCTTTGCACAACGCCCGCTCACCAATAGCCGGCAGAGCAGCTACTACACCTACATTTATAGTCTGTCTCCTGCAGAGGTAGAGAAGTTCTATACTTCGCCTGGTAAGCCGCTAAACCAAGCCTTGCTGCGCAACGCTGCAGACTCGTTTCTAACAGATAAGGGCAACTTACCCCGGCTGCCAAATGGCAATTATCTTAAGGTGTTTGCTTTGCAAAATCAGCTTAAATATTCGCTATTGGAAAACCACTCAGCGTTTCTGCAGCTGTTTCTTACACCTTATGAATACCGCTTTACGCTCACCAATAAACAGGGTGCATATATTAATGGCGCGGCCGTAACTATAAACGGCAATCAAGTAGCACATGACGAGGCCAGCAATACCTGGCACTTTAAACGCACCGGTAAACGAGCTACATTGCGGGTAGATTATGCCGGCGTAACAAACTTTTTCAATCTGGAAAAGGAGGAATATTATTCAAGCAATTACAGCAGCTTTAAGTACCGCCTGCTCAGATTCTGGAACAAAATTAAAGCACCTTTTACAAAACATCGGCGTAGCAGCTACAACCAGCGCGGAGGCTTTATGATATTTAACAAGCCTATGTACAAGCCGGGAGACACGGTAAAGTTTAAGGCCTTTATACTTCAGCAGAACGGTAAACCTGTTACGCAGAAAAAGCTATTGGTTAAACTCAATGATGATGGCAATACAAAATTGCTGGGCAAGGTAGATAGCTATCGCGCAGGCGGATTTGAGTACAGCTTTGTTTTAACCGACAGCTTAGACCTTGACCTGGATGACACTTATAAAATTGATCTTGTAGATCCGGCTAAAACCAGAAGGGCTAAAGCTAATGAAGACGATGATAATGAACGCGATGGTCCCGCTGCAGTTTTAATGTCTGGCAATTTTAAATATCAGGAATACGAATTGAAGTCCATTCATTTTGCAATGCGTACAGATAAAGAAGATCACTACCCGGGCGATCCTTTAGTGGCTTATTTTAAAGCGAGCGACGAGAATGACTTACCGGTTGCCGACGGACGTGTGGTGCTTACGTTGCTGACCAGCAGTGCAAGTAACTATAAAGTTAATCACGTTTTTGTGCCGGACACCTTGTGGCAGCACAAATTCAACCTGGATCCGGTTGGCGAAACTAAATTAACCATACCTGACTCTATCTTCCCAAAGGCGACAGTGAGCTATCAACTGGAAGCAAAATTCATGAACTCCAATAACGAAGGTCAGGAACAACAAAAGGAAGCCACTTTTTACTACGAAAAGTACCGCGTGAAAACAGAGGTGGTAAATGACTCGTTGAAAATCAGCCATCTTGTAAATGGCAAATCAGTTAGTTCTTCAGCTATGGTAAGCGCCCTCAATGTTGAAGGCGATACTCTATCGAAAGTAAAGCTTATGCTGCCCGGCTTCGCACTGATAAACCCTAATGCCGCTGAATACAATATAGCAACTGACAGCACGGATACCGATGTAGAGTTAAAAGATTTTACAGGCGATATCACGCTCTCATCTGAACGTACTGCCGATTCGGTTTTTGTGAACGTGGCTAACCCCCGTAAGCTGCATTTCTTTTACTCAGTTTTTGAGAACGGAAAACTCACCGGCGATGGTCAGGCAGATCAGTTGAATTACAAAACAGCGGTAAGCTCAAGGGTCAGAGTTACGTTCATTGTAAATTACATCTGGGGCGGGAAAATGAAAAGCGCACAAGAAAACTCCATATACCAGGAAAGGTTGCTGACCATCAACGTAAGACAACCGGTGTCGGTTTACCCTGGTCAAAAAGTAAAAACCGATATTGTAGTTACCGACGCGCAGGGCAAGCCCGTTCCTAATACCGACGTTACCGCCTGGGCCATTACCCGCAAGTTTAACAGCGGTATGCCTTATGTACCTTACCTGGGCAAAAACTACCCTGGAGCAAAACGTAAACCAACTTACAGGTTACAAGATGCAGAAACGAATGGAACTACACAGTTGGACTGGCTTAGGTGGAAAAATGCTCTAGGACTCGATAGTATTGAATACTTCCGGTTTACGCATCCCAATAAAATATACCGCATCGAAGAACCGGGAGTGGACACCATAACCCAAATAGCACCATTTATAACTGGCAAAGCAGGCCTTGCACCAGTACATGCTTTATATATCGACCATTTGCCGGTGTATTTTAGCCAGGCACAACAACTGCAACCCTATAGTTTTAAGGTTGAGGCCGGCTATCATCACCTGAAACTGCGTACGGCAGAGGAAGAGATAGAGATCGACAGCGTTCTGGTTAGAAAATCGAAGAAACTCATTCTTAGCGTAAACGCAGATGCTTACCCTGTAACTAAAAAGAAGGACACGCTGGACACATACGAGGCAGCCCTTATTAACAAATACATGGTTACTATAGCCAATAACTTTGATGGTAAGCGGTCCATGATTGTCCAGCACGACCGCCTGTTTTTCCTTAATCCCTATAATGCCGCACCGCGTAGCATCCTGGTGGGTCCGCTCAGCAATAGCTACACTTTGTTTGATCAGCAGGATAAAAAACAACTGTTCGTGGCCGAACCGAGCTATACTTACCTGTTTGAGCCGGGCTTAATAAAGCAGAAAAGCATCCCGACCGAATTTGCCTTTTCACGGTACCTGCGCGTAGCAGCAGGTACTGCCAATTACCGGGACTACGTACTTACCAATGCTGCTGCCGATGACCTCTGGCAGGATTACCTCGATAAACGTAGCAACACTCAGCAATTGTTTGAAAATTCTCATGTACCCTATAACGAACGCGGGAAATTGGAACTACAAAGAGTTGTGGGCAAGAATGAGCATCCGGTACTGATCAAAAACATAATCTTTTACAGGTATAATGATCCGGACTTTATCAGGGTGTACCCGGGTAACTCCACCAACTTCGCTGACATTGCAACAGGAGTTTACAGGATCTTTTATCTTTTAAAAAATGACAGCTACGACATTAAAGAATGCATAGAAATCAGGAAGGGAGGCCGTAACTACTACAGCTTCGCAGTACTGCCCGTTCACGCCAAAGATTCGGTAAGTATTAAGATAGCAGCCATCATTAATAAACGCAACAGCATCATTTACCGCAATGATGATCACGGCATAGAGAACGACGCTTTACGCTTGAAGGAAGCCTTTAACGAGCAATATTATAATACGAAAGAGTTCACAAGTGGAATACACGGCAAGGTAACCGCTGCTGATGATAAGCTACCTGTAGTGGGCGCAACCGTTAAGATAAAAGGTACCAATGTAGCTACCACGTGCGATGTTAATGGCATGTTTCACCTTACAGGGCCTTCATCCGGTAAATTGGTGGTGAGCTTTTTGGGATACCACACGCAGGAGGTTACTTTCGCCTCAGGCGTAAAGCTGAATATTGTGCTGACCGCATCAAGCAATCAATTGAATGAGGTTGTGGTAGTTGGTTACGGTTCTGTGCGTAAAAAAGATCTTGCCGGATCTGTTACTACCATTAATAGCATGGAAATGGCATTACAAGGCAAGGTAGCAGGTATACAGGTGGTGATGGATTCTACAGGAGCACCTGGCTCGGGATTTCGTTTGTTATTAAGGGGCAACGCATCTGTCGGCACAAAGAAACCTTTATACATTATTGATGGCGAAATTGCAGAGGATCTTAAAGGCATCGCTCCCTCTGATATTGCCGAGATAAACGTATTGAAAGATGCCGCTGCTACTGCCATTTACGGTGCCCGTGCGGCTAACGGTGTTATTGTTATTACCCGTAAACAAAAGTCGGGCATCAACGGTGAGCCGCTTAAAGCAGCCGGACAGAACAGCGAAGAGCAGCTGCCGCCGGCGGTCCGTAAAAACTTTAGCGACTACGCCTACTGGCAACCAAAACTTACTACCGACGAAAATGGTAAGGCAAGCTTTACAACGGTGTTTCCGGATGATATCACCAATTGGAAAACCTTTGTTGTAGGTATAAATGATAAAAAGCAAACCGGCTTCCTGCAAAAAGAGATAAAGTCTTTCAAACCGCTTAGCGCCAATTTTATCGCTCCGCAGTTTGCTGTGGAAGGCGACGAAATGAACCTGATAGGCAAGGTAATGAACTATAATTCTGCAGCTGCACAGGTAAGCCGGACTTTTAATTACAACGGGAAAATGTTAAAGCAGGATGTATTTAGCGTTAAAAACGCTAAGATAGACACGCTGAACATTACTGCCACTGCTACCGACAGCCTGGAATTTGAGTACAGCATCAAACGCGACAATGGCTATACTGACGGCGAGCGGCGCAAGGTACCGGTATTTAGACAGGGTGTAACTGAAACCAAAGGCACGTTTGAGGCACTTAATGCAGATACAACCGTTACACTTAAATTTGACCCGACCTTAGGACCGGTGACTTTTAGAGCAGAGGCTTCTGCCCTTCCGGCACTGGCAGAGGAGGCCCGTAAACTGCGCGAGTACAAGTACCTGTGCAACGAACAACTGGCATCTAAGCTGAAAGGCCTTCTCGCAGAAAAACGCATCAGAACGTTCCTGGGAGAACCTTTTAAATACGAGCGCAACGTTGCCGATGTGATTAAAAAACTGTTGGAGAACCGCAGGACTACCGGTGCCTGGGGCTGGTGGAAGGACAGCAACGAAGAACTTTGGATAAGCCTGCACGCACTGGAGGCATTAACAGAGGCAAAGAACATGGGCTATAGCTTTGTTATGGACACCCAGAAATTAACCGATTACCTGGTTTATCAGCTGGAAAGCTACCACGGCCAGGATAAACTCACCTGCCTGCAACTCCTGTATAACTTAAAGGCCAAAGTAGATTATGTGAAATACCTCGGCAGTATTGCTAAAGAAAATAAGCTGGCGCGAGAGGTTTCCACTTATGACAAGTTGAAACTAATGCTCCTAAGGCAACAGACCGGTTTAAAGGTGAATACCGACAGCCTGCTGAGAACAAGCCGATCCACCCTGTTTGGTAATCTGTACTGGGGCGAAGAAAATTACCGCTTTTTCGACAATTCAATACAGATTAGTGCTATAATTTACCAGATTATAAAAGCTGAAGGTAAGCACCAAAACGTGCTTGCGAAGATACGCGGCTACTTTCTGGAACAACGAAAGGGCGGTGATTGGCGAAACACCTACGAAGCTTCCACTATACTGGAAACTATATTACCCGATCTATTAAAGGTAGATAGGCAGATAAAACCAGCGGTAATAACGCTCAAGGGTTCTTCAGCGGAAACCGTAACCAGGTTCCCATATACAGCTACGTTGCCGGCAGCGCCGCTCACAGTTAGCAAAACAGGCAGCTTACCTGTATATATTACCGGTTACCAGCAGTTTTGGGACAGCAAGCCTGAGAAAGTAAGTAAAGACTTCAGGGTAGATACCCACTTTGAACGTAATCAAAATACGCTAACCAGGCTAAAAGGCGGCGAGAGCGTACAACTTAAAGCAGAGGTTACTATTAGAGCTGATGCAGAGTACGTAATGATAGAAATCCCGATCCCTGCCGGTTGTTCATACGAAAAGAAAGACCAGCAATGGAGCAATAACGAGGCGCACCGTGAGTACTTTAAAGACAGGGTGAGTATCTTCTGCAGAAAACTAATACAAGGCACTTACACCTTTACAGTAGATCTGATGCCTCGTTACAGTGGCAGGTATACATTAAACCCTGCCAAGGCAGAGCAAATGTACTTCCCCGTGTTTTACGGCAGGGAAGGGATCAAGAAACTGGTTATTGGGGATTAATGGTATAAATCGATGATTGCCAGCGGCGGCTGGTAATCATCGATGCTCGTTGCCTACCTGTCAGTCGATGATTGCTGCGTATCTCGCAATGACGCGTGGTAAAGAATCATTGCGAGCGATGGCGTGGCAATCATCACATGCTTGCGGGCACTTGTTTGCCGACAATTGCTTCGCATCGGCAATGAACTATGGTTAAAACTTTAAGTGCTTAACCGTTAACCCGCCGTTAATAAGTTGTTTGAGCGATTCGATACCTACGCGCAGGTGTGTTTCTACATATTGCTCGGTAACATTAGAGTCGCTTTCGGCAGTTTTAACGCCTTCAGGTATCATCGGTTGGTCAGAAACCAGCAGCAATGCACCGGTTGGTATCTTGTTGGCAAAGCCGGTTGTAAAGATGGTCGCAGTTTCCATGTCTATCGCCATTGCACGAAGATCTTTAAGGTATTTCTTAAAGTCTTTATCATGTTCCCAAACACGGCGGTTAGTGGTGTAGCAGGTACCTGTCCAGTAATCGCGTGAATGCTCGCGTATAGTAGTAGATATAGCCTTCTGAAGCGCGAAAGAAGGCAGTGCAGGCACTTCTGCAGGCAGGTAATCGTTTGATGTGCCCTCTCCTCTTATTGCCGCTATGGGCAGGATAAGGTCACCTACGTTGTTCTTCTTTTTTAAGCCCCCGCATTTGCCGAGAAATATTACGGCTTCGGGGTGTATAGCGGTAAGCAGGTCCATTACTGTAGCAGCTACAGAGCTGCCCATACCAAAGTTTATTATAGTTATACCGTTGGCGGTAACGCTTTGCATCGGCTTGTCCAGCCCCATAATTGGTGCGTTGTCATGCCATTGCGAAAACAGCTGCAGGTATTTAGAAAAGTTTGTGAGGATAATATATTTTCCAAAAGCATTTAGCGGCCGGCCGGTGTAGCGGGGCAGCCAGTTGGCTACTATGGCATCTTTGGTTTTTAAGCCAGATTTTACAGGGGATTGTACTTCTTTAACTTTCTTGGCGTCTGTTGTTTCCTCTTTTTTTACATCTAATTCTTCGTTCATCTTTTTTCTCCTGTTTTTATCCTATCGGCGAATTCCTTTAGGGGCGTTCAGTAACGTTTTTATACAGCAAACCCCGGTGATATTATCACCAGGGCCGCGTCGTATTATTACAAATATAGCTTTTTAGATCGAGATTTGTGTTAAGCCACCTTTAACTTTTTAAGGTCACTCTTCTCAAACTTCTCGCGTGCATAGTCAAGCGTAACATTCAGTTTCTTCACATCCTTTTGCGACGGGAACTCGAACATGGCATCTATCATTATAGCCTCGCAAATAGATCGCAGACCACGTGCACCTAATTTAAACTCCATTGCTTTGTCAACTACAAAGTCCAGCACCTCAGCATCAAACTCAAGCTTTACGCCTTCGTAATCAAACAGTTTTTTGTACTGTTTAAGTAACGAGTTCTTCGGTTCGGTAAGGATGTTGTGCAACGCTTCCCTGTCAAGCGGATTAAGATACGTAAGTACTGGCAAGCGGCCAATAAGTTCAGGTATCAGCCCGAAAGATTTAAGGTCCTGCGGTGTAATGTACTTGTACAAGTTTTTTAAGTCAATTTCAGCGTCGTCGCGTTTAAATTTGTAACCCACCGTTTGGGTACGCAACCTGCTTGCTATCTTCTTATCAATACCATCAAAAGCGCCACCACAGATGAATAGAATATTGCTGGTGTTAACCGTTATCATTTTCTGATCCGGGTGCTTGCGGCCACCCTGAGGCGGTACGTTCACCATGGTACCTTCAAGTATCTTAAGTAAAGCCTGCTGCACGCCTTCGCCACTTACGTCACGGGTGATGGAAGCGTTGTCGCTTTTGCGGGCAATTTTATCCACCTCGTCAATGTAAACAATACCACGCTCGGCAAGATTAACATCGTAATCCGCACTCTGCAGCAAACGGGTCAGGATGCTTTCTACGTCCTCGCCTACATAGCCAGCTTCGGTTAGTACTGTCGCGTCGCAAATGCAAAAGGGTACGTTCAGTATCTTGGCAAGGGTTTTGGCCAGCAAAGTTTTACCGGTACCTGTCTCACCCACCATAATGATGTTTGATTTCTCTATCTCTACCTCATCCTTGTCTACACGCTGGTTAAGGCGCTTGTAGTGATTGTATACCGATACAGCAAGTACTTTCTTGGCATCATCCTGCCCAATAATGTATTGGTCGAGATGCGTTTTTATCTCAGAAGGCTTCAATACCGCAGGTGAAGCCGGCGACGACTTAACTTTTCGCACTTTAAGCTCTTCGGCAAGTATCTCATTAGCCTGGTTCACGCATTTATCACAAATGTGTGCATCAAGGCCTGCTATCAGCATCAGGGAGTCCTGTTTACCGGCCCCACAAAATGAGCACCTGATCTCCTTGCTGTTTTTGTTCATCTCTAAATTGGTTTATCAAAAATAACTAATCGTATCATTAGTAATAGTGGGTTCCGCTCCTTTGGTTACCAGGGGCGGAACCCATTATTATTATTTATTAGCACTGCTTCTCAGGATCTCATCTACCATACCAAATTCCTTGGCTTCTTCAGAGATCATCCAGTAATCTCGGTCTGATGCTTCCCAAACACGCTCGTACGTTTGGCCGCTGTGATCAGCAATGATCTGGTACAGCTCTTTTTTCAGCTTGGTGATCTCGTGATACGTGATCTCGATATCGCTTTGCTGGCCTTGCGCACCGCCTGATGGCTGGTGTATCATAACCCTTGAGTGTGGCAGCGCTGCACGTTTACCCTTTGCCCCTGCCACCAGCAATACCGCACCCATTGATGCTGCCATACCGGTACAGATAGTGGCTACGTCATTTGATATAAACTGCATGGTATCGTAAATACCTAAGCCAGCGTATACCGAACCACCCGGCGAATTAATATAGATCTGGATATCGCGTTTGGCATCTGCCGATTGTAAGAACAGCAATTGAGCCTGTATAATGTTTGCGATATTATCATAAATTGCATCTCCAAGGAAGATAATGCGGTCCATCATTAAACGCGAGAATACGTCCATCTGCGCGATGTTCATCGGGCGCTCTTCAATAATATACGGAGTCATGCCGGTTGGCAGTTTGGCCCTGTCAACCCCGGCAATAAATTTATCTACATATATACTGTTTAGGCGGTGATGCTTTACAGCATACTTACGGAATTCATTTTTATCGATGTTACTACTCATGATATGTTGTATGATTTAAATAGTGCTTGTTAGGTAATTGCGATAAATATAGTTTTTAGTTGAATACATTTTTAAGTATAAAGTTTGTAAAAAGTAAAAATACAATTGGCTTGTTCGCCATCCCTCCTTTATATACCAGTGTGTAATGCCGGCAATATATCACCCGGTTAATTCAGGTTATTATTGCAAACCATGCGGCAAGGACCAAAAACACAAAAGCATCTGCTTGTGGCAAATGCTTTTGGTAAAGGTTATATAGAAAAAGTGCTTAGTCTTCCAGCTTGTTAAAGTCGGTAAACAGGATTTCTTTCTGATCAAGTGTGATAACACTCTTAACGTGATCGAAAACCTTAACTGCTTTTACTTCTTCAAATATCTTGTTAGCATTTTCTTTGTTCTGCAGGTACTGCACGGTGTACTGTGCCAACTGATCCTCAGGGATAGCCTGCTGGCTGTAAGCCCTGAACTGCTGATCTATACTTGCCTTAGCGTAAGCAAATACTTCATCGTACTTAATATCGATGTTGTTTTGTGTTACTATCTTGTTTGCAATCAGCGTCCATTTAAGGTTTTTAGCGAAATCTTCGTACCCGCCTTGTAACTCATCTTCAGAAAGCTTCTCGTTAGTAGCTTTTAACCAGCGTTTCAGGAACTCATCAGGCAGTTCAAACTGCACTTTGTTCAGCGCGTAGTTGTAGATGTCGTTCTGCAACTTGCGTTCGCTGTCCTGCTTCATCATGGTCTCCAGCTCCTCAGTGATTTTCTCACGGAAACCTTCTTCGGTAGTTACGGTACCTTCACCAAATAATTTATCAAAGAACTCCTGGTTCAAATCGCTTTCATCTAAACGGTTAACGTTCTTAACCGTTAATTTGAAGTTTGATTTAAGGTCAGCAGCAGCATCCTCTTCAATTTTCAGTAAACCTGCAACTTTAGCTGCGTCATTACCAAATGCTTTCTGGATGTCCAGTGTAACCTCGTCACCTTTTTTCAGACCGATCAGGGAAGCTTTAATGGCTTCGTCCTGTACCTGGTCTAAACGAACAGATGATGTGTTGCTTATACCGTCCTCAAAAACACTACCATCCGGAGAAAGCTGCACTAATTCAGAATAAAGCACGTCACCATCTGCCGATACGTCAGGATTTGTCATTTTGCCATAAGCACGACGGATGCTTTTGATACGCGACTCCAGCGTTTCGTCATCAACTTTAATAACGTACTGGGTTATTTTATCTTTTGAATCAAAATCAACATTAAACTCTGGAGCTAAACCAACTTCGTAGCTAAACTCAAAATCGTCGTTAAAATCCCAGTTGTACTCTTTGTCTTCCTCACCGCGTTTAGGCAATGGCTGGCCAAGTACTTCAAGCTTTTCCTGCTCCAGGTAATTGTTCATCGAGTCGCTCAACAGGTGGTTTACTTCATCAACCAAAATGCTCTTGCCGTACATTCTTTTGATATGTGCAGGCGGAACCATACCCGGGCGGAAACCTGGGATCTTTGCTTTTTTAGCTTGTTCTTTAATAGCTTTCTCTACCCTTGGCGTATAATCTGCCGGGGCAAGGTTGATTTTTACAACCGCGTTCAGGTTGTCAATTTTTTCCTGTGATATATTCATCTTTTTTACCGGATATTTTAAAAATAAACTAAGCTGCCATGTGTTTGCATGGCAGCTTTGGGGCTGCAAAAGTACGAATATATTTTATTTATTTACAGCCGTAACCAACTGAAATTTCACTACTTTGTTATTTACCGGCTTAAGTGTTTTAAGGTAAGTGAAGATGGCTGCAAGGTCGGTTTCTTTCATGCCGCCGTAGCGCCACCAGGGCATGATGGTTTGAAAATCGGTGTTATTCACCGCTGCAGGTTTTATCCCGCCGTTGCCATACTGTTTAAACCTGTTTATAAAAGCTTCTTTGCTCCAGCTGCCAATGCCGGTTAACTTATCCGGGGTGATGTTGGCGGAGCGCAGCAAACGCCCGTTGCCTAGTCCGTACTCATTACCGCCGGCATAATCCATCCCGGGGACAGGTTTGCCTTGTACTGCTTTAGTATGGCAATCTGTACAAGCCGCCGCCTTTACCAGGTACTCGCCATATTTTAATGTATCACTTTCTGCAGGTATTGCAGACGGCTGTGCTTTCTGCGGCATGGTATTCACCAGCAGGTTAAGCGGAAAATCAAGCTTACGGTCCGGGAATTGGGTTTTGACAGGTTTAAGCATGCGTATGTAAGCTATTATGCTGTAAATATCTTCGGGATCCATTTTACCGAAGGAACCATACGGCATAATAGGGAATATAGCCGAACCATCCTTTTTAACGCCGGTAGTTATGGCGCGGTAAATTTCGCCATCCGTCCAATCCTTTAGATGGGCAGGCGTGATATTGGGTACATAAACCACGCCGGGAAAGCTTACGCGGCTGTCAAACCGTTCGCCGCCGGCACCTATAACAGTGGTATCTATCGGGCCGGCAAACACGTTCCATTTACGGCTGCTGTGGCAATCTATACAAACAGCCACATGGTTGGCCAGGTACTTGCCCCGTTGTATCCGTTGAGGTGTGTAAGCTATTTTGAGATTTTGTGGCTTGCCAACATTCGGCAGCGCGAGCGTTACGTAAGCTACTGCCGATACAATTACCAGCAGTATGAGGACGACAAAGTACGCCGCCCATTTTTTGAACTTTTTCATGTTATGATATAAGTGTTAGGTGTTATTATTACACTAAGACGGCTTATATCACCAGAACGTTACAATCTCCGCAAAAATCCTTTAGTTAATTTTGGTGATAGAAGATGAACCTGACTTATCGCTGTTCACGTTTGACGGATTACCACGGTACTCAATTTCTGACGAGCCACTGGTGTGTACGCTTAAATCGGTAAGTACGTTAATGCGGCAATGGCTCGCTCCCGATGTTTCTATATTATACTTGCCTACTACAAAGTCCAGCGCATCTACAGTGCCGCTGCCGCTCATATCAATATCATGTGAGGTAGCCTGCCCTTTCAGCGAAATTTCGGTACTTCCGCTGCCTTCGGTATGTACACGGGCAGCGGTAATATCCAGCTTTACGTTGGTAGAGCCGGACAGGTCCAGATCAAAGTCGCCGGTATTGATGTGGCCATCGCCAACTACCTCTACCCCGCCTGATGCTTCAAGCGCGCGCAGATGTTTAAAACCAACACTTACGCTCACGTTGCTGCCGCCAAAGAAATTACGCGTGCTGTATATGCGCAGCTTACCCCCTTCTACACTGGTCTTGATGTATTTTAACAGATTATCATCAGCAGTAATGGTAACGGCCGACGAGCTATCCTGCCTTATATGTACATTAAAGCCGCCCGAGATATCAATCTTTTCAAAATCTACAACAGTGCGTTTCTCGGTAGCAGATACGCCAGAACCCCGCACAGGCCGGAACCTTTTGCACGACGAGAAACTTATTAAGCTAATTACTGCTGCTGATATGGTAAGTATGCGGACTGCTTTTTTCATGATAAGGATGTGTATTTGCCTTTTGGACTACATGGGCCAAATTGAAGTTACAACAAATTTAAAATAAAAAAGACTACAACGCCAGTTGTGTTACGGTAAAACAAATTAACAGTAAACAGCTTAATCAACTAATAAATTAGTTAACTTTAAACAATGAAAGGTTTTTTAACGCTGCTATTTCTATTGCCGCTTGTATGCCTGGGGCAAATAACTATTTCCGGCAAGCTGGTAAATGCTACAAACAACTCCCCTGTTGCGGATGCTAGCGTTTTTTTGAGTAATGCCACGGTAGGCGGTAAATCTGCAGCGGATGGCACATTTATACTGCGCAACGTACGGCCCGGGCAATACGAACTGGTTGTTACCGTAGTTGGCTACGAAACACACCGGCAAACGGTTATGGCTGCTGCTGAAAGCATAGCGTTAGCCGATATAAAACTAACGCCGAAAACCAATGAGCTTAAAGAGGTGGTGGTAAGGCCCGATCCCGACCGCGCAAACAACTACCGGATATTTAAAGAGGAGTTTCTCGGCATGTCTAAGTTAGCAAAGGAGTGTAAAATATTAAACCCCGATGTTGTTGACCTGGACTTTGATAAAACAACACGAAAACTGACGGGCTCCTCATCAGAATTTATCGAGATAGAGAACAAAGCTCTTGGTTACAAGATAAAATACCTGCTCAGCACTTTTGTGAAAGACTACAAGGCCGGTTCGCTGTATTTTGAAGGATCGGCTCTGTTTGAGGAAATGAAGGGATCGGAGAAACAGAAAAAACGCTGGCTTAAAAACCGGTGGATAGCTTTTGAAGGCTCATCTATGCACTTTTTACGGTCGATAGTACGGAATGATGTGCAGGCTACAGGTTTCGAGGCGCTCAGGCTGATCAGGAAGCTTAACCCCGACTATCATGGTATCGGCGACAAGTACATACAAACCTTGATTAATAAACCCCTGCCGGTTACAGATTACGCCAGCCTTACAGATGTGAAAGGCATATTTGCACTGCGATACACCGATTGCCTTTACCTCATGTACACTAAAATACGTGATAACAGCCCCGACAACAATCCCATACAATCCCTTTCTATGCCTAATTACCTCACCAGTATATTAACCCTCACCCCGCCATATACCCTTTTTGATTCCAACGGCGTAATACTCAACCCATCAAGCGTTGGCTTTGAAGGTAACTGGGGCAAAAGCCGCGTGGCAGAAATGTTGCCCGTAGATTACCTGCCGCCTGCAAAGTAGCGGCATAGGTACGTCGATGTTAGGCTTACCGAAATTAATTAATAGAAAAAGGGCTGCTCTCCTGGTTGGAGATAGCCCCTTTACAATGTATATATCGAGAACTATGAAAGTGCTTTTACAATACGGCCAGCTCTCTTTTTGCTGAACGTGATGGTATTTGTGTTTTGGTTTCGTTTACACTGATGAAATTATCGTTTACAATTTTTGCTGACTCGGAGTAGCTAACATTGTACTCGTTAACGCTGCCGGTTAAGGTTACTTTAGCATTATCATTTACGGTTAAACTGGTGCGGTAAGCATCAAGGTTTAAGGCAGCAGTTGCATTGTTGTGCAGGTTAACATCAAAGTCGATTTTTGAAAGGCTGCCGAAAGATTTAACTTCAACATCGTCATAAGCATTTATCTCGCGCAGATCAGCAGCGGTAACCCAAACCACCAATTTTTCTGCTTTGTAAGATGCTATGCGCAATACACCGTTTTGGCCCTGTACCAAAGCGCTTTCGGCGTAGTACTTATTGTAAACCTTCACCTGGTCGGCAGTGCCGTCGCTTACGTAAAGCTCTACGTTGCCGCGCACCTCTATTTTGTTAATGTGGCTCACGTTTGTTAAAACGGTGCTTACTTCTTTATCGTTATTTTTTTCGCTAGCGAAACTTGTTGCTGTTGTGCTAACCACTGCTAAAATTACTGTAGCTACGATGGTTAAAAATTTTGTTTTCATGGTATTAATATTTTGATTTTGAGTAACTTAATTGTTTGTGTTTCTAAATACACTAATAAGACGATGCCCCGCCCTAAACGTTACAGGCAAATAGTGTGAAATAGACACACAGCGGGTTTATATCGGTGAATGGCGGGATACAATCGGCGAAAGAAGGAGTGGAATTTTAGGATGTGAAGGAAAGCTACAGCTACAATTTTATCCTGCCAAAATGTAGGTATATTTAGCTTGTGCCTTTGTTGGTGTTGTTACCAATAAATCGGTGACAGATAGCAAAATGCATAAATAGATCATTAACTTGTTGGTGACAACACTAACAAGGGAGCCAAATAAAGAACATGCAATTTAATAAAATCGTAAAAATATCACTCTTGATTATAACTGTGCTTATCGTTTTAGCTTTGATGACCTATTTATATATCTTGGAATTGGGAACGGGTTTTTTAAAAAATACATCCTTTGTAATACTATGTATAGTGCTCGCGATAATAGTTGTCCTACTGTTCAGAAGGCTAATTCTAATTTTAGGGGAATAATGCTTTTCCGCCTTTGTTGGTGACGACACCAACAAGCGCACATAAGAAACTCATTAACTAGTCGCTGACAACACCAACAACGGTGACTACACCACTAAGGCCGAAAGTAAACACCGGCATAACAATAGATTAATATACAGCTATTTATGAAAGATTTTTATTGAATTTACTTGGAATAGTCGATCCCTCCTCTGTATCGTTAATAAAAACCAAAACCTTATGGCTTACTACCCTAAATTGAAGACAGGATACATACCGGCAGAGCGCCGCAACCATGTCATCGACAAGATTATCTCCCTAAAAAAGCAAATTGACGAAACTGTTCCGGATAAGGACCTTGAGCAAAACCTGCTGTTGGCTACCTGGAATATAAGAGATTTCGGAAAAAAGGGCGGCTTTAATCCGGCCGATCGTTTGCCCGAAAGTTACTTTTACATAGCGGAGATACTGTCCGGCTTTGACCTTATAGCCGTACAGGAAGTAAATGACCTTGCTCCGCTGGAGGCAGTGCTAGCTATAATGGGGAATAACTACAGCTACATTGCAACGGATGTGGCTGATCCTAAAGGGGGCGGAAACGGAGAGCGGTTGACCTTTGTTTATGACAAGCGCAAGATATGGTTCAAAAATGTGGCCGGGGAAATTGTGCTGCCGCCAAACCTGCTCATCTCCAAAGCCGAATTGGAAATTGCAGGCGACAAAGTAGTTGCAGGCAAACAATTTAGAAGGACGCCGTATATTGTATCGTTCCAGTGCGGGTGGTTCAAGTTTGACCTTTGTACCGTCCACTTATATTATGGGGAAGACCAGGGAGAAAAACTGCAGGAACGTATTGAGGAGATCCGCGAGGTAGCGGCTTACTTATCTAACAGGGCTGATGAGGCATTCTTGAAAGAAAAAAGCCTGATTTTGCTGGGCGATTTTAACATTGTAAGCCCGGAACATGAAACCATGAAGGCGCTGCTCGCCTCCGGCTTTGAGGTGCCGAAAAAACTCCGCCAAAAAACCAATCGCGACTTTAATAAATATTATGACCAGATAGCTTTCAAAACCACGCCCGAACAGCTCGAGTATATAGAGACAACAAGTAATGATCCTAAAAAACAGAATGCTGGGGTGTTCCGGATATTTGACAATTGCTTTAACGGGGATGATCTTGAGACCTATCGTGCAGAACTCCTAAAGACAACTGAAGGAAAGAAAGCTGCGGAAAAAGGAAATGATGATTTGCTGGAATATTACCATACCTGGAAAACGTGGCAGCTATCTGATCATAACCTTTTATGGACACGCCTGAATATCAACAACAGTATGAAATATCTGGAAAGTTGCCGGTTACCTGTAGAATAGGTTTACAGAGCGGCTCGACTTTGCTGGTGCAATCAGGCTGCTGGTATCGTAGGCTGCATTTTTGTGTTGATAAGTAAGAATGATGATATTTAGACGCACAAGACCGCCATGCGTTAGCAACCAGAGGGTACTTGCGCCAGCGAAGACGTTGACACAATAACCCTTTTACATGAAAGCAAATATCAAAATCAAAGTTGGTCATCTCCTTTTATTACCCCTTGCAGTATTCTCCTGCAATAGCTCGGATAATAAATTATCCGGCGGCTGGGTAGTTGATAAAGCTTATTATAATAATAAGGCGGTTACCTGGAACTTATTAACAAATAGCATCAAACTATACAACAATCACACTTGCTTATTACCAATTCCTTATGAAAAATCTGAAGTAAAGAACTATGACCAAGGAAAATGGACAGCTTATGAACAAAACGACACTTTATTTTTACAAATAAAAACGATTAATATAATATTTAACAGAACTTTAAAGTTTCTAATTATAGGACAGTCAGAGACAGCGTTAGCTTTGGTATGCTTACTAAAGCTAACCTATCGGCAGATTCGTTAAGGTTGGCTTGCACAAAAGCTCCGTATTAACTTACTTTACTCATTTTAAGACTGACATCTTTTTACCCGTTACATAAACAGGTGTCCCACTTTTCGCATTTCCAAGGTGTCCCACCGCAAAAAATCAAAGTGGTGATATTTAGCTTAACTATTTCATTTAAAAATATTTACAATTTTCACCTGAAGTTTTTGTACTGTCCCGAGGTGTCCCGCCTATTTGACTTAAATACCTGTAAAATAACAAATTGCGCAGGTTGGGTGTCCCGGGTGTCCCGCTTTACAAGCGGGACACTTTTGCTATTGATTCTTTAACAAAAAAAAACCACCGCTTGCGCGGTGGCCTCTCATGAATATATGTTGAACTTTTGCAAAAGTAGTGCTTACAGGGTAGCAACGTTGGCTACATCAGCCTTAGGCTGAACGAACAGGTTGGTGGTTTTTTCCATTTTGTTCACAGCAACCAGGCCGGTTTGGTTTAGGGTAGCGCTTTGGTCGCGGATGATGGCACAATCGTTAACGTTACCGCTGATATTTGCTTTAGCGCGGTCGTTAACCGTAATGCTTGCTTTAAAGGCATCCAGGTTAAGCTGTGCAGAAGCGTTGTTGTTAAGGGTAACATCCAGGTCAATCTTAGACAGGTTACCAAAAGATTTCACTTCGGCATTATCATAAGCGCTGATGGCACGCAGGTCGGCAGCAGTTACCCAAACCACTAGTTTTTTGTCGGTGTATGATGCAATGCGCAGTACGCCATTCTCGTTTTGTACCATTGCGCTTTCGGCATAGTAACGGTTGTAAACTTTCACCTGGTCGGCGCTGCCGTCAGACACGAAGAGTTCAACGTTACCGCGGATCTCGATCTTGTTGATCTGTGCTACAGAAAGTACGGTACTTACTTCTTCCTGTGCTTTAATGTTTTTGTCGGCTGCAAAGCTGGTTGTGAAGGTTGCAGTTGCTAATGTGATGATGGTTGCTATGGTTAAGAATTTCGCTTTCATGATTCCTAATATTTTGATTGTTAGTGATTTATTATTTTCTCGTTTTTAAATACACCAATATGACGCCCCCACTTGGGAAACGTTACAGCAAAATATCGTGGAATAGACGTACACCCCAATAATGTCGGCGAACGGGGTGTAATGATCGGCGAAAAGGGAGGATATTTTTAAAGATAGTACCGTTCTCCGTCGGTTTTGATCTTGCCGGCATCCAGCAAACCGCGAATGGTCTCGATCTTTTCTTTTTCGGTACCTAGTTTAAGGTGACCTATTAACTCATCAAGGGTTACAGCTTCTACGGAGAGTGCCTGCACAATTTCGGAGGTAATGTTCTCTCCTATTTCGTCGGCATTCTTGCGGCGCTTTTCATCCAGGCAAACGTCACACACTCCGCATTTGGGTGGGTTTTGCTCATCAAAGTAAGTAAGCAGCATTTGGCTGCGGCACCGGCGGTGACCGGCATACGCAAACACGGCTTCCATCTTTTCGCGATAGGCTGCCTTGCGATTGTCAATGTCCACTTTGTTTATGTACAGGTTTTTAATCTGCTGACGGGGCTTTAACCAAGTAAGCTGTGGTTTATCCGTTTGCGGCAGATAGCTTAACAGGCCGACACCGTGCAGTTGCTTTAACGCCTCTATCACCTGCTGTGTGCTGGTGCCACTACGGCGGGCAACATCAAACTCTTTCATGGGCACGTAGTTTTCGAACGCGCCGCCGTAGGATCTCAAAAGGGTTTTGATAAAGGGATCCCAGGCAGGATTTTGTATTTGAAAGTTGTACAGTTCCTCGTTCAGCACCTCAAACCTGAACCGCGATGGCAGGTACACGCTTTCGTTAAAGCTTACGTATTCGTCCTGCTCCAACACCTTCAGCGCGTTAAGTGTCCTCAGCGCATCCAGTTTAAAGCGGGCACAAAAGTCGGCCAAATCCAGGTCAAAGCTGGCGCCTTCACCAGCATCATAGGCCACCTGGCAATAATTGCCCAATTGATGGTAAACCTGCTTTATCTCTTCTACCGCCGGGAAGTTCTGCTCGTACCTGTGCTGGTGCTTTATACGGTCGGTGTTGTTGTACAGCAGTACAGCATAAGCTTTTTGCTCATCACGGCCTCCCCTGCCCGCTTCCTGGTAATATGCTTCGAGGCTGTCGGGCATTTCGTTGTGGATCACAAACCGCACGTCGGGTTTGTCTATCCCCATACCGAAAGCGTTTGTGGCAACTATAATGCGGTTGCGGTTATTCTTCCATGCCTCCTGTTTTTCGGCGCGCTCGTCGGCACTCAGGCCGGCGTGGTAGTAATCAGCTTTTATGTTATTATCGTTGTAAAACTTTGCTATCTCTGCAGTTTCGCGGCGGGTACGAACGTATACAATGCCGCTGCCTTTTACCCCATGGGCAACATCAAGCAGCTTGCGCTGCTTGTTCTCGGTATCCTGCACCACATAGCTGATGTTGCGGCGCGCAAAGCTCTGCTGGTAAAGTTCACTACCGGGCTTAAACAGGAGCTTCTCTCTTATATCTTCCTTTACAGTGGCCGTAGCAGTAGCTGTAAGCGCAAGTACCGGCACATTGGGGTGCAGCTCACGCATATCTGCAATATGCAGGTACGGCGGGCGAAAATCATAACCCCATTGCGAGATACAATGTGCCTCATCTATCGCAAACAAATTCACCTTCATGTACCTGATGCGTTCGCGGACCAGCTCAGACATTAACCGCTCCGGCGACAGGTACAGGAACTTAGTATAACCGTAAACGCAATTATCCAGTGCAAGATCTACCTCCCGCCTGCTCATGCCGGATACAATGGATATGGCATCGATGCCTTTTGCCTTCAGGTTTTCTACCTGGTCTTTCATCAATGCAATGAGGGGCGATACTACAATGCAGATACCCTCCTTAGCCAATGCGGGTATCTGGAAACAAACCGACTTTCCACCACCAGTTGGCAGCAGCGCGAGCACATCTTTACCGTTCAGCACGGAGGTGATAATTTCCTCCTGCATTGGCCGGAAGTTATCGTGTCCCCAAAATTGCTTTAACAGTTCGCGTGGCGTCATTGGCTTGCATAGAAAAAGCCCGGCATGCGGGCTTTTATATTCGTTCCATTCGTTTAAAAAGGTAAAGCTTACCTGGTGCTAATGTCGGTATATTCCCGGTCAACAGCGCCTACGTATATCTGGCGCGGACGACCGATGGGCTCCTTGTTGGTTTTCATTTCTTTCCACTGGGCTATCCATCCCGGCAAACGGCCAAGGGCAAACAGCACGGTGAACATTTCGGTAGGGAAACCTAAAGCTGTATAAATGATACCTGAGTAAAAATCAACGTTAGGGTAAAGCTTGCGCTCTACAAAATATGGATCGCTAAGGGCCACTTCTTCCAGCTTTTTAGCTATATCCAGCGTTTCGTCCTTAATGTGCAGTTTATCCAGGATATCGTCACATGCTTTTTTAATGATCTTAGCACGCGGGTCGAAGTTCTTGTAAACGCGGTGCCCAAAACCCATCAAACGAAACGGGTCGTTCTTGTCTTTAGCTTTTGCAACCCACTTATCTACGTCGCCGCCGTCAGCCTTTATTTTCTGCAGCATTTCTACTACAGCCTGGTTTGCACCGCCATGCAGCGGACCCCATAATGCAGAAATACCTGCTGATATTGAAGCGTAAAGATTAGCATCTGACGAGCCAACAATGCGCACAGTTGACGTAGAACAGTTCTGCTCATGATCGGCATGCAGGATAAGCAGCTTATTCATCGCATCAACAACTACCGGGTCAATCTCTATATCTTCCGTACGCTGACCAAAGGTCATGTGCAGGAAATTGGTAACGTAATCATATTTATTCCGCGGATAGATCACCGGGTGGCCAAGGGATTTCTTGTATATCCAGGAAACAATTGTGCTCATTTTAGCGATCAGCTTAATAATTTCCAAGTTCACTTCATCTGCCGTAAGGCCCTGTTTAAGCGAATCCGGGTTGAAGGCTGCAAGTGCCCCTATCAATGATGAAAGCTGACCCATCGGGTGCGAGCCTGAAGGGAATCCATCAAAAAACTTCTTCATATCCTCGTGCACAAGGGTATGGCAGCTTATCTGGTGTTCAAAGCTCTTCAGCTGGTCGGCCGTAGGCAATTCACCGTATATAAGCAGGTAAGCTACTTCTGTAAAGGTGGAGTTTTCGGCAAGCTGCTCTATAGAGTAACCCCTGTATTTTAGTACACCTACCTCTCCGTCCAGAAAGGTGATAGCACTTTTTGTGGCGCCGGTGTTCTTGTAACCAATATCAAGGGTTACATACCCGCTTTGATCGCGCAGCTTGGAAATATCCAGCGCCTTCTCGCCTTCAGTGCCTTCTATTACAGGCAGTTCGTATGTTTTATCACCAATTGTTAGTTGTGCAGTATTGGACATAGAAAAGATAGTATTTGCAACAAATGTAGTAAATATGCGTATAAATCGGCTTTAAGATATTGTACGGTTTGTAAAATTCTTGCGCTAATAAAGCGTAAATTGCCCGATATTGTTTCGCTAAAACAAAAAAGATATGTCCTTTAAGGATAGGCCCCTTCTCCTTATTGAAAACGATCATACTATTGACAGGCTATTGCTGTTAGGCTTGCTTATCGCAAGCCCGTCGCTGCATTACCTATGTTATTACAACTCTTATGACCCAATCTGGCTACGCGCAGTAAACAGCTGTTTAAGCGCCATTGCCTTTGCTGTTTCTTTTACCGGCTATAAGCAGGTATATAGATACTTAACTTATGCTACCATCCTGTCCTACCTTGCTATTAACAACTGCATATTACTGGGGGTAAACGGGTTTGAGCATGTGTATCTTTTTAGTTCCATAACTATTTTTATATCGCTTACCATTTTCTGTAAGAAACGATGGGAATTTATAACGCTCAGCACGCTTAACCTGGGGGCTGTTTTAACAGCATACTTTACCGCCCCAACGCTTTATATCTCTGGCAGCGTGCTGGTGGTGCTACTGTTGGTATTTACGGTTATCGCATACATTTCCTTCTTCGTAATGATAAATTATCAGATGCAGTTTAAGAAAGCTGTTAATGAAGTTGTGGAACTCAACAAATCGTTACTGCAAAATGACGAGAAACTCCGGCGCAGCCGTACTCAGCTACATGCTGTTATAAGCTCTGTTAACGACACGATTTTTGAGCTTGACGAGGATAGCATTTGTTTAAACGCCTGGTTTGGGGCCAACAGCCCGGCATACATCACGCGCGAACAATTTCTGAATAAGCCACTGTTCGAGCAGATGGGTGCCGAACAGGCAAAACCATTAATAGCTGTTTTCAATGCTGTTAAAGAAAACAGGATAGCACAATCGATTGATTTTCCGTCTGTATATGGCCAGGGAAAATGGTTCACGGGCAAGGCGTCTCCGGTGTTTGATGTAAACGGCGAATACCTCCACCGTATATCAGTGTCTGTTACGGACATTACTGCGCAAAAGCAGCGTGCCGACGCCCTGCTGGAAAGCGAAAGACTATTGCAGCAGGCACAAACCATTGCTAAGATGGGCAACTGGTGGTACGATAGTGCTACCAGGGAAAATCACTGGTCTGACAATCTGTTCAAAATTCTGGAGATTGAGGAAATTCCGGAGGGAATGACCAAGTTTGAATACTATCTCACACTCGTTCACCCCGACGATAAAGACCGGGTTAAGCATTGGCTGCAGAACATAAACGTTGGGACGGAGGATAACGTACAACACAAATTCTTGTCGCCTAACGGCAAGCTTAAATATTTAAAGGTTATAAGAGGTGACATACAACGTGGCGAAGATGGCTTGATGGAGCGAGTTGTAGGTATTATACAGGATGTAACTGAAGCCCGCCTGGCCGACAAAGCCGTTAAACTAAGTCAGAAGGAATTGCTGGAAGCACAGGCTATTGCTAAAATAGGCAACTGGAAATGGGATAGTACATCAAACATGCTCAGCTGGAGCGATGAAGTGAACTCCATTTATGAAGTGGAAATGAACACCATGCCTGCCTCACGCTTTGGCAAAATGCTGCTGAAGTATGTTCATCCTGATGATAAGTACATTATCAAATACCTTTTCCACAATCCGGAAACGGTAGGCACCTCTTACGAATACCGCATTATAACGCCAAAAGGCAACGTTAAGCACATCAGCGTTATCTCGGGCAAATTGCTCTATCGCGAGGATGGATCTGTTCGCAAGATCATTGGCACCTTACAGGATATTACCCAGCGTAAACAGGCCGAAATAAACCACAAGACTACCGAGAACAAGTACCGGCTGGTACTCGAGACCATTAAGCTGGCAGCCGTGTCGCTTGACGCCCAGGGCAACATCATCTCTTGTAATAAGTACCTGGCTAACCTGCTGGGTTATCACCAAAACGACATCCTGGGTATGAACTGGATGGAAAACTTTGTACCGGAAGGCTTGCGCGACTCGATGAAGGGGTGGTTTGCCAAAAACACGGTAAAAGCACACCATGTAAACCCGGTTATTTGCCGTAACGGCGAAACACGTACAATAAGTTGGCAAAACACCATCACCTACGATGAAGACGGAAACCTTACAGGTACCACCAGCATAGGCGAGGATATTACCCTTCAGCAAAAGGCACGGCAGGAGCTTATTATTGCAAAAGAGCAGGCAGAACGGTCCTCGCATTTCAAATCGGAGTTCCTGAGCATCATGAGCCATGAGATACGCACACCGATGAATGCTGTTATAGGCACCACCAACCTGTTGCTTTCTGAAAACCCACGCCCTGAACAGTTAGAGTACCTTAACACATTGAAGTTCTCCGGCGAAAACCTGCTGGCCATTATCAACGACATTCTCGACTATAACAAGATAGAGGCCGGCAAGCTGGTGCTTAACAAAGCGCCCTTTAACATTCATCACCTGGCGCAAAACATAAGGCAAACGTTTTATGCTAAAGCTGTAGAAAAGCACCTGGAAATTGAGCTGCTGGTGGACAGTAACATACCGGAATACATTATGGGCGACCAGGTACGGTTGGGCCAGATACTATTAAACCTGGTAAATAATGCCGTTAAGTTTACTAAAAAGGGCAAAGTAACTATAGCCCTTGAAAATGAGCAGGTGAATGATAAAGAGGTACTGATCAAATTTAAGGTGAGTGATACCGGCATTGGCATTGCCGCAGAAAATCTTACGGTTATATTTGATCCTTTTATACAGGAGCAGCAGGTAATTAATAACGAATACGGAGGCACCGGCCTTGGCCTGGCAATAACTAAACGCCTGGTAGAACTTTATAACAGCAGCATCCGTGTAATCAGCGACCTGGGTAAGGGCACGCAGTTCAGTTTCCAGATACTGTTTGAGGTTGCACCTGTTGCATCCCCGCAACCACTTATCGTGAAAGACCCTGCTTTGCCTGCAGATTTATCCGGGATGAACATATTGGTTGTTGACGATAATAAGATGAACATTATGATCGCGGCCAAGTTCCTTAAGAAATGGAAGGCCAACGTAGACGACGCGCTAAATGGCGCGTTAGCTGTAGAGCGCGTTAAGAACAAAAGCTATGACCTGGTGATAATGGACCTGCAGATGCCTGTAATGGACGGCTTTGAGGCGAGTTCCATCATCAAAGAATTATACCCTGCCCTGCCGATAATTGCGTTTACTGCTGATGCAATGCCCGAAACCAACGCCAAGGCATTAGAACACGGTATGTGCGACTTCCTGACCAAACCGTTCGTTCCCGACGTTTTGTTCCAGAAGGTATCCAGGCACTTTAACCTGGTGTAAGTACCGGAGGATTATTAATTGGTACGGATAGCCTCTACAGGATCTAACCGCGACGCAAACCATGCCGGAACGATACCGGAAATGATACCAATTGCTACCGAGATACTCAGGCCAAAGATGATGTTACCAATGTCCAGCACTACGGTAATATCAGCAATAGCCGTTACAGCAAATGTGCCCAGGTAAACCAGCAACAGGCCTATAAGCCCACCGAGCAGGCAAAGAACAACAGACTCAATCAGGAACTGTAGCAGGATAAAGTAATTTTTAGCGCCAAGGGATTTTTGTATACCAATAATGTTGGTACGCTCCTTTACCGACACGAACATGATGTTGGCTATGCCAAAACCACCTACCAGGATGGAGAATCCGCCGATAATAAGACCTGCAATATTCACGATCCCAAACAACTCGTCCAGTTGGTTAGATAGTATGGTTGATTTGTTTAACGAGAAATTATCCTCTGCCCCCGGGCGTATGCTGCGTATAGACCGCATCAATCCGCGTACCTCGCTTTCAACCTCAAGGTCGCTTAGTCCATCCTTACCCCTTACATCAATTTCGGGGTTATACTTTTCGTTTTGTATATCAATAATGTTCTTTGCGAAGTTAAGCGGAAGCAGTATGCGGCTATCGTTGGTAATGCCAAGCATATCTTTGCCTTCTTTGGTGAACACGCCTATAATGGTCACCTTGCGGCCCATAATCTTTATCTGCTTGCCTACACCGGTTCCGTCAGGGAAAAGGTTACTGGCAATATCTGCACCTATAATGCAAACCGGCGCCCCCGTGCGCGATTCTATATCGGTAAAATACCTTCCATCAGAAAAATCAAAGTTCCATGTTTTATCATGATCCTGAGATGCGGCATCAATCTGTGCACCGTCTACCGTGTTGCTTAGGTATTTAACCGTGCGGTTATCAATACCAATCTCGTAAGATATTGCTTTAGCGGTTTGGCTGCGCCGCTGTAGCTGCTCAAAATCGCGCAGTTTTGGTACCGGGCGCTGCATGTATTTCCACCAGGGAAAGTTATCCTCGCCTACCCATGGCCATTTTTGTATGTAAATGCTATTGCTGCCCAGTTTGTTAACACTCTTTTGCAGGTTGTTACGCAGCGTATCCACAGCCGAAAACACCGCTATAATGGTGAAAATACCTATGGTTACACCCAGCAGCGAGAGCAACGTACGCAGCTTATTTTGTATAAGTGCATCATAAGCAAACAGGAAACTTTCGCGAATAAGTTTTAAAATAATCATGGCGGTTGGTGCTGTTGTTTGCAGCCTGCTTTGGGTTAGACTGCGTGCACTAAATTAAGTTACAGTTGATGAAGGTTTTCTTCTTTTATAAATTACTTGTCCTGCTATCTTCTTAAAAGATTTTTCCTTATCTCAAAACGAAACGTTAAAAAATCGGTTAATTTAACAAAATATCCGTACATTTGCGCCCTGAAAATTCGTATATAAAACATGAAATTATCCCAATTTAAATTCAATTTACCCGAATCACTTATTGCGCATACGCCATCTGACACGCGTGATGAGTCGCGCCTGATGGTCTTACACCGCGATTCTGGTAAGATTGAGCATAAAATATTTAAGGATATACTGGACTACTTTGATGATAAGGACGTTATGATCCTGAACAACACAAAGGTATTTCCGGCCCGTATGTACGGCAATAAGGAAAAGACCGGTGCAACCATCGAGGTATTCCTGCTGCGCGAATTGAACAAAGAACTGCGCCTTTGGGACGTATTGGTTGATCCGGCACGTAAAATACGCGTAGGCAATAAACTATATTTTGGTGACGACGACTTGCTGATTGCTGAGGTTGTTGACAACACAACATCACGTGGCCGTACCATCCGTTTCCTTTTTGATGGTACCGACGAAGAGTTCCGCCGCAATGTGGAGATTCTGGGCGAAACACCGCTTCCAAAATACATTAAACGTAAAGCTACCGCCGAAGATAAAGAGCGTTATCAAACCATTTTCGCCAAGCACGAAGGCGCTGTTGCAGCACCTACTGCCGGGCTGCACTTTAGCCGCGAACTAATGAAACGCCTTGAACTTAAGGGCGTTGAATTTGCTGAGGTTACCCTGCACGTTGGTTTAGGTACCTTCCGCCCGGTTGAGGTAGAAGACCTTACCAAACACAAGATGGATTCTGAGCAGATCATCATCGAGCCAAAGCAAGCTGATATTGTTAACCGCGGTATTGAACGCAAAAGCCGTATATGTGCAGTGGGCACCACTTCTATGAGGACCATTGAATCTGCGGTATCTGCTAATAAGACACTAAAGTCTGTTAACGACTGGACCAGCAAGTTCATTTTCCCGCCGTACGAGTTCAGCATAGCTAATAGCATGGTAACCAACTTCCACACGCCTGAGTCGACCCTGTTGATGATGGTAAGCGCATTTGGCGGTTATGAGCATATCATGAACGCTTACGAAGTTGCGGTTAAAGAAAAGTACCGTTTTTACAGCTACGGTGATGCCATGCTGATCATCTAATTTTTCATCCTCCGGAACATTAATTGACCGAGATATAAAGCGGCTGACTTATAAAAGTCAGCCGCTTTTTTTTTGCACGTTTAGCACCTGTCTTTTTAACCTGTAATTTACCCTATTACCTGCAAATAAAATTGTATTTAGCTCTTCAAATTGCTGCGGTTTTTGAAGGTAGCTGCATACATTTTAAGCTTAAAACCTGCATTTCAGTGCTATTTTAAGGCTTTTTTCAACGTAAATTTTCTTGGCGTAAACAGTGTTCAAATTGCGTCTTCACAAAAAAAGCTGAACACTTTTGAACACTTTGGGCTATTTAAGCAGCAGGGCTAAAATCAAAAACGTTATTATCTTTGGTGCACAAAGTACCGGTTTAGGTACTGGTCAAAACATGTCTCAACCCATATCTAAAGCTTACGCGGTGATTGTAGCAGGCGGTTCCGGCACCCGCATGCAGTCGGCTTTGCCTAAACAGTTTATACCGCTGCATGGCCGGCCTATAATGATGTACACCATAGAGGCATTTGTAGCGAGCGGCTATTCACCGGAGATTATATTAGTGCTGCATGCAGACTACCATGGACTGTGGACAGAACTATGCAATGTGCACAACTTTGCTGTAAAACACACATTAATTGCAGGTGGCGAAACCCGCTTCCACTCTGTAAAGAATGCAATTGACCAGATTACCGATAAAAATGTGCTAATTGCTGTACACGATGCGGTAAGGCCACTGGTAAGTAAAACAGCTATAGACAAAGCATATTTGTGCGCAGAAACTTACGGGACCGCCGTAGTTGCGGTGAAAAGCAGGGACTCGGTGAGGCATGCAAGCGGCACAACATCAGCAAGCATTGACCGTGAGAGCATCTACCTGGTACAAACTCCGCAAACCTTTAAATCAGATTTATTAAGAGCGGCATACACACAGCCTTACAATACCCGATTCACTGATGATGCATCTGTTGTAGAATGCTCAGGAGCTGAAATAAAGCTTGTAGCGGGCAGTTACACCAATTTTAAAATCACTTTCCCTGAGGACATTACCATCGCAGAGGCGCTTATAAACAAAAAACCACCGGCGTAGTTCCGATGGCTAATTCTTAAAATATTGTTACTGATCAGGCTCTTCTGATAACGCCTAAAATCAAGGCGATAATAGCTATCACCAATAAAATGTGGATCAGGTTGCCTGCATGGTTAAAGAAAAAACCAAAAATCCATCCGATAACCAGGATAACTGCGATTATGTACAATAAGCCTCTCATAGTGTTGTGTGTTTTAAGTAAAAGTTTCAGTTAATTATAATGCACCAATACCAAAATCATTCCAAAAACAGATAAAAAAGAAGGCTGCAGATATCTGCAGCCTTCTTTTATGTTGTAACCTGGCAATGTTGTACCAGGTGAATTATCAAGCCCTTCTGATCACCCCTAAGATTAATGCTATAATAGCAATTACCAGTAAAATGTGGATTAAGCTGCCAGCGTTGCCGTAGAAGAATCCAAATGCCCATCCAATAATCAGGATGACCGCGATGATGTACAATAAGCCTCTCATAGTGTTGTGTGTTTTAAGTTGTGTTAATTATAACTAAATGTATGTTCGGCTATAACCAAAATCATTCCAAAACAACTTAAAACAACAAAGCCCCGGTGGTTACCAGGGCTTTAATATCTAAAGAGGATATTTAATATTCGTCTTCGTTGAAAAAGAAGTCGTCCTTTGTAGGGTAATCAGGCCATATCTCTTCTATATTCTCATATGGTTCACCATCATCTTCCAGGGCCTGCAGGTTTTCAATAACCTCAACCGGCGCGCCGGAACGGATAGCGTAATCTATTAATTCGTCTTTGGTTGCCGGCCATGGTGCATCTTCCAGGTGTGATGCTAGTTCAAGTGTCCAATACATGTTTTTATTTTAATTGGTAAAATTTCCTTTTTCGCAAAAGTATAATATTTTTAAATTGAATTTTACTATTTTTTTGTAATTTTTTCACACCCGGGGTAGCCACTGATTTTCAGCTATTTGAGCATCAGCCCCTACCTTTCGGGCAAGCGTAAAAAGATAGTCACTTAACCTGTTCAGGTACTTTATAACCTTCTCATCCACTTTGCTTTCTTCCGCCAGGTGAACTGTAATCCGCTCTGCCCGGCGGCACACACAACGGGCAAGGTGGCAGTAAGATACAACGTTGCTTCCGCCGGGTAAAATAAAGTGCTTAAGTTCGGGAAGGTTTTCGTTCATGGAATCCATTTCATGTTCAAGCAAGTCGACATCCGTATCGTAAAGATCAGGAATAACCATCTTGGAACGTTCCGGATCTGACGCGAGGGAAGCTCCTATTGTAAATAGCCTATCTTGTATTTGCTTTAACACATCCTGATGATGCCCTGCAATGGACTGATCTCGAATTAGGCCTATCCAACTGTTCAACTCGTCAACTGTCCCGTAGCTTTCAATACGAAGGTGGTGTTTAGCAACCCTGGTGCCCCCTATCAGAGATGTTTGGCCACTATCGCCGGTTTTTGTATATATCTTCATCTGGTTACTAATTTCATTATTTATTTTGTTTGAACGAATTATTTGGGTGGTTATATCGTTTCTTACATGAACGCATATCATCAATACCAACTTTTTTGCTTTATTCGTGTTGGATATTTGATATATAACTAACAGAAAATGATATCTGCAGCAAGATTTACCATAGTTTGCCTATTAGCTATTCCCCTTTTTAGCTTTAAGTGCAGTAATTATAATAAAGGTGCTCACGGTGTTAACGCAGCCTCCCCTAAGAAAGTCGCATCTTTCAATAAGTTTTTGTCGGAGCAGCAGTTTAATGCTCTCTTTCCTCAACGAAACAAGTTTTACACCTATCAGGCTTTTATAAAGGCAGTAGACGATCTGGCCAACATAAAGGTTAAAGTTACCCGCCGCGCGGTGTCGGTCTATCAATTTATCCGCACAGATAAACGTACTGGTAAAGATTCTGTTGTAAGGCAGGACGGCGACTGGAACGAAGAATGGGCTAAAGAAAAGCCTGACAGTACTTACACAATAGATTACGGCGGGTTTTGCACAGCAGGAGACGTTATGGCTAACAAACGTGAACTCGCAGCTTTTTTTGCCCAAATCGCGCACGAGACACGCCACGGAATGAATGGAACTTATACCGACGGGCTGATGCAGTTACACGAGGACAATACCAACCTGCAATATGTAAGCGACAGCGATGAATACCCGCCTGTTAGGGGTCAGAAATACTATGGCCGTGGACCGATGCAGATAAGCTACAATGGTAACTACGGCTATGCTTCAGACTGTATCTTTGGAAATAAAAAGATATTGCTGGACAATCCCGGGTTGGTAGAAACAGACCCTGTTGTAGCTTTTAAAACGGCTATATACTTTTGGATGACACCCGAAACACACAAGCCCTCGGCACATGATGTAATGACCGGCAGATGGCAGCCAAACGCCAAAGACAAAGCTGCTGGTCGCAAGCCAGGCTTCGGTATGACGATAGTTATTGTGAACGGCGCTTTGGAATGCAATAAGGGCGAAGATAACTTCAGCATGAATGATCGGATCGGTTTTTACCAGTTCTTTCTGAAAAAGCTTGGCGCTAACGATCCCAACTGTGTATGCAGTTGCGCTACGATGGCCCCTTACCAATACTAGTTATCATGTTAAACCGGCTAAGTGTCACAATGCTGCTAATTGGTTTTTGCCTTACCGGTGCCGCCAATACAATGGCTGATACTACAGACTATTGGCAAGTTTATGTAAACAAGAAAGTGGTTGCCAGGTATGATGAAGGCCTGTTGGCTCCAGCCCCGCTTACACTTGCAAAGAAAAACATCACTGCTATTGACACACTTAAAGTACGTTATGTAGCTGATGCCCCATGCCATGACTGCTTGGTGAGCATGTACGTTGAGGATGAGCATGGGTTAAGAGCAACGTTATCGGTAATGCAAGGTTTACCTGCTGTGTTTAAAGCTAGCTTTAGGCCTTTACTAAGTTTCCAACGTTTAAATTTTAGTAAGCAGTTGTACATTTGGTATAACGACGGAAAGCGTAAACGCCTTCTGTTTGAATTAAAGCTCAAATGAACCATCCAAATTTAAGTTTACTACGATTTTGTGTTCTGCTGTTATTGTGCAGCTTGGCTCTACCAGCCTTTTCACAGCCTTCGCAAACCCTGCTTTCTGCTCGGCTCGGCTTTATTGGTGACACTACAGATGCGGTTACCCCTACCCATGGAGGTATAGTAATGATGGGCGGCGGAAAAGATGTGGACGAAGCATTTAAATGGATGATAGCACGAAGCGGCGGCGGCGATGTAGTTGTGCTGCGTGCATCAGGCACAAGTGCATACAACCCCTACTTATACGAACTTGGTGAAGTAAATTCTGTACAAACCCTTAACATCAACTCCAGAGATATTGCTAACAACGACACCATAGCCACTGTCATCCGCAACGCGGAGATGCTTTTTATAGCTGGTGGCGACCAAAGTAACTACATGAAGTACTGGCGTGGTACTAAAACCATGGATGCAATTAATTACCTGCTTAATACCAAACGTGTCCCGGTAGGGGGTACGAGCGCTGGCTGCGCCATACTTGGTGGTATTTACTATAGCGGAGAGCTTGCAAGCCTCACTTCGGATTCTGCCCTAGCTAATCCTTACAACAGGTTGTTAACGTTATACAAGCATGACTTCTTAACAGCACCTTATCTGCAAGATGTTATTACAGATCAGCATTATCTTACACGCAGCAGACAAGGCAGGCATGTAGCATTTTTAAGCCGCATACTACAAGACTGGCATATTGCAGCCAAGGGGATTGCAGCAGATGAACGTACAGCCGTTTGTATAGACGAAAACGGGCAAGCCATTGTAGTTGGCAGCAGTAAAGCTTACTTTCTTATAACAGACCTTTCAAACCCAGCCGAAGTTTGTAAGCCAAATACCGCGCTGGTGTGGAACAGAGAACATCGCGCTATAAAGGTGTACCAAATACAGGCTACGCCTGAAGGTTCCGGCAGTTTTGATGTAAACAGCTTTGATGAGAGCAAAGCAAAGGGTGGTACCTGGCAGTGGTGGTGGGTTGAAGGCGGTAAGCTAATAACTACAAACCTGGAGTAAATCAATTCAGCCCTATATTAGTGATGCTTAACATTGCTGAGATTAAAGGAGCCTGGCAAAATTAGAATCGAATAAAAAACGCATTGCTTGTTACAAATAGGCTTTCGTGCGGTCTTAATGTCTGAATCACAAACATACGGCAATAGGCAATTCATTTATGAGCAGCTTTTTATTTGACACCACCGGGCTTTCTGAAGACACTGTTACAAACTTCCAAAATACTTACGAGGAACTATGCGCTGCTTTTAATATGCATCTAACAGGGCATATCAACTTTCATCTGGAAGATTTTGAGGCATTTAACCAATACCATTCTTACAATGTATTAGGTTCGTACGTCATTAAAAACGGCAAGAGCGACTGCTACATCCTGTTTATTGATACGCACACCAAAAAGGCGCATCAAAACCATATAACTGACCACTATGAGTACCAGACCTGGGCACTGGCTTATCTTAAACATGATTTTGGCCGAGTGAAGATCCGCCCTGAGACCTTAGTAGATAAAATTGGCGAACTTATTCATCCTCTCGAGCTCGACTTTAAGGAAGACAAAGTATTTAGCGATACCTTTTATGTACTGGTTAATGACCGTGAGAAGGCCATCAGTTGTATGGACAGGCACTTCCGCAATGCAGTGATGGATATACGTGATGATGATTTTGTGATAGAGATAGTAAACCACACGCTTGTAATCGGCAACAAAAAACCAATAACTCCCGACAGGGCCATTTACATGGCCGAGTTCGTAAGCAAGTTATCCTCGCTCTGTTAAGTGTTCGTGATATTATTCCGCTAAAAATAGTGGAACGCAGACACCTCGTCAACGACGAAACAATGACTGTTCTGGTACGTCCGTTAAAAAAATAAATATTATTTATCGAGATTAATCCCTACAGCTTCGCTGTGTTCGCGTACAGTCTGGATGTTGGTGTTCACATAATCATTCTCTACCAACCCATCACGCATACGCACGATTCGGTGAGCGTGCAAAGCAATATCTTCCTCGTGTGTTACCAGGATAATGGTGTTCCCTTTTGCGTGGATATCTTCCAAAAGGCCCATGATCTCGATAGAGGTTTTGGTGTCCAGGTTGCCTGTTGGTTCGTCGGCAAGGATGATTGATGGATCATTGATAAGCGCGCGGGCAACAGCCACACGCTGCCGCTGACCTCCCGAAAGCTCATTAGGGCGGTGATCTGTTCGGTGCCCTAATCCCACATTCTCCAAAGCAGCTTTTGCTCGCTGATTTCGCTTTTCTTTGCTTATCCCGGCATATACCAGTGGCAATGCAACATTATCTAAAGCGCTGTTACGGGGTAAAAGATTAAAGGTTTGGAACACGAAACCGATCTCGGTATTTCGAACCTCTGCAAGTTCATTATCTGTCATGTGGCTTACGTTGATACCGTTAAGGATGTATTCGCCCTTAGTTGGCGTATCTAAACATCCAAGGATGTTCATTAGGGTAGATTTACCAGAACCTGATGGGCCCATTAAAGCAACAAATTCGCCCTTGTTAATCGTAAGTGATACAGATTTTATCGCATGTATCACCTCAGTGCCAATTACGTACTTACGGCCAACATCGTTTATGGTAATAAGCGGGGCTTCCTTTGTTTTAGCTAATGGTATCATCCGTTTTTCTTGCTTTGACAGTAAGGTAGTAAGAAATGTTACAAGCTTTTTAAAAGATTAGAGAGGCACTGTCTAAATCAAGGGATGCAATTAAGGGATCAAGAAAAAAATCAACTCTCAAAACTTATTTCGATTCTTGATTCTTAACCCCTGACTCTTAGTCCACTTATTTAATAACTTTAGCTACCAGGAAATGGCTGCCATCGTGGTCGGGAGCATTCGATAGTGCTTCGGCTGTCGTAATTTCCTGCTTTATTACGTCTTCCCGTAGAGTGTTGGGTTCATCGGTCATGTAAATCAGGGGTTCCACACCGGTGGTGTCCACCTCGTTCAACTTGTCCATAAAGCCTAATATTTTATTCATATCGGCAATCATGTCCTGCTTCTCCTGTGCCCCAAGTTCAAGGCGGGCCAGGTGAGCTATCTTATCAACCGTTTGTTCGTCTATGGTCATGCTCGTTTAGTTTATTGCTGATCAACCCGTAAACAGTATCGCGCAGGTTATCAGCATCATCAATAGTAAGGTGCGCCGTCTCAATCGGCTTATGTACAAATATATGGCAAACTCCCGGCCGCGAACCAAATTTTAAACCATCGTCCCATAAAACCTCCCATGTATCCAGCGAAGTTACTGGTATAATTGGGATTTTAAGTTCAATTGCCATACGGAACGGCCCGTTCTTAAATTCGTGCAGGCTTGGCGGGAAATTGTCGGGTATGGTTGCTTCGGGAAAAATGATGGCCGTCATCCCTTTTTCCAGTCGTTCCATCACCTGCTTAAATGCACGGAATGAAGCCATTTTACTTTCGCGGTTAACAGGGATATCAACGGTTCGAAAGAACAAGCCGGTTACCAAACCATTCACCAACTCTTCTTTGCCCATAAAACAGCAGTTATTCTTTACCAACAGGCTCATTGCTGTAATATCCAGATTTGAAGTGTGATTGGGACAAATAATGTAAGTGCGACTCCAGTCAATTGGTTGCTCTACGTCAAAGGCGTATAATATCCCTACAACGGCGGAGCTTAGGAAACCCCAAATCCGGCGTATTACATTCATGTGTTTGTAACGCTCCGGCTTTCGAGAAAAGTAATAGAGCAAAGGCCATAATAAGAAGAAAAAAAACGCCACACTTCCACGGTATAGGTAGGTGTGTGCTTTCTTCATTATCATTTTCATCCGCGTCAAAAATATAAAAAATACTTACTTTCGCCCCTTATATGGAAACTGTTGTTAGCGGCATAAGATCTACCGGGAACCTGCATTTAGGAAACTATTACGGAGCTATTCAGAACTTCGTAAAAATGCAGGACGAATATAAATGCTATTTTTTTATCGCCGATTTGCACTCGCTAACTACTCACCCTACACCCGCAAACCTGCATGGCGCTGTAAAACAAGTGTTGGTAGAATATCTTGCCGCAGGTATAGATCCTGAGAAAGCTACCATATACGTACAAAGTGACGTCCCTGAAATTGCAGAACTTTACCTGTACCTTAACATGAATGCCTACTTGGGCGAACTGGAACGCAGCACATCTTTTAAAGATAAAGTGCGTGCCAACCCGGACAACGTAAATGCAGGGCTACTCACCTACCCTGTACTAATGGCGGCAGACATTATCATTCACAAAGCAACTAAGGTTCCTGTAGGTAAAGATCAGGAGCAGCACCTGGAGATGGCCCGCACTTTCGGTAACCGTTTTAACAGGTTATACAATAAAGAATATTTTCCTGAGCCTTACGCATTCACCTTCAGCGAGAACCTAGTGAAAATACCCGGACTTGATGGAAAAGGTAAAATGGGTAAAAGCGAGGGCGAAGGTAATGCTATATTCCTGGCGGACACGCCCGAGGCCATCCGAAAAAAAGTGATGCGCGCGGTTACCGACAGTGGCCCTACCGAAGAGAACCAGGCTAAACCGCAGGAGATTCAAAACCTGTTCGACCTGATGAAGGTAGTGTCGGCTCCGGATACCTATACGCACTTCGACAGCCTGTATAACAACATGTCCATCCGCTATGGCGACTTGAAAAAGCAGCTTGCTGAAGACATGATCATAGCCACTGCGCCTATCCGCGAGAAGATAAACGACATAGCTAATGATGCACCTTACCTGCGCCAGGTTGCCCGTTATGGTGCAGCAAAGGCGCGTGAAAGCGCTCAAAAGACCATCCGCGAGGTAAGAGAGATCATCGGGTTCAGGAACTTTTAATAGAGTGAACCTGAATTGACAAATCAAAGAATTTTAGATCGAGATACCTATAATTCAGCTAATTTATTAAATTCGACAAATCCGAGTTCAGACGAAATTATTTTATGCACATAGCTATCGTAGGAAATATAGGCGCCGGTAAAACCACCCTTACCGAAATACTGGCCAAAAATTATGGCTGGGACCCTTTGTATGAGGCGGTTGACAACAACCCTTACCTGGAAGACTTCTACAGCGAAATGAAACGCTGGAGCTTTAACCTGCAAATATTTTTCCTTAACAGCCGCTATCGCCAGATAGTTGAAATACAAAAAAGCGGGCGCAACATAATACAGGACCGCACTATATACGAAGATGCGTACATCTTTGCTGAGAACCTGCACGATATGGGACTCATGACCACTCGGGATTATGAGAACTATGAGAGCATGTTTAACAACATTACCGAGTTTATTAAACCGCCCGACTTGCTGGTTTACCTAAAAGCCTCGGTACCAACGCTTGTGAACAACATACAGCGCCGCGGCCGCGAGTACGAGATTGGCATCCGGATAGATTACCTCTCTAAACTGAACGAGAAGTATGATAAATGGATTAAGAATTACAAGCTGGGCAAGCTGCTGGTGCTGGACAAAGACAACCTTGACTTTGCCAACAATACCGAAGATATGGCCACCATTATACAAGCCATAGAACGCGAGATACACGGCCTGTTTTAGCCAAAAGTGTTCAGCTTTTTTTGTACCGGTGCAAGTTGAACACTTGTTTTTGAACGTTGCTTTACCTGCAAATTTTCATCTAAAAAGTCCGTTTCTGCAGCGTAGAGCTTATAAACACCTTTAATTTCCACACTTTTTTAGCTGGTTTTGCAAGCCTGTTTTATTGCTATTTGAAAATAAATTTGCAGTGAATAGGTATAAGTGCTATGGGCTATTTTTGACGACTTACATCGCCTATTTAGTACCCGGGATATTCTTCCTGCCCCAATCGGCAAAAAGCTCCATCATATCATTAAGCGAGCTGCCCTTTTCAGTCAACGTATATTCTACCCTGGGTGGTACCTCAGCAAAAACTTTACGGGTTATAATACCATCGGCCTCCAGCTCTTTCAAATGCCTCGACAATACCTTCAAGGCTATCCCCGATATGGTTTTATGAAGCTCCCCAAACCGTTTAGGGCCTGATATTAATACCCAAATAATCACGGGCTTCCACTTGCCGCCAACAATGTCTATTGCCGCAGTTATGGGGCATTCGCAAACCGGCGTTATTTTATTTTCAATTTTTTCTTTAACTAACATGCTGATAATTAACATTAGTAACCAAACTGTCAATACTAGACAGATATGCCATTACTTGACAAATGTACAGTATTGCCGTAATATTGTAAAAAAAATAATCATGAAGATAATTATTGTTGGTGCGAGTGGCACCATTGGCAAACATGTAACAGCAGCCTTGCAAAACGATCACGAAGTAATTAAAGTAGGTTCAAAAAGCGGCGACCTCCAGGTAGATATATCCTCGCCTGATTCAATTGAAAATCTGTACAAGCAGGCAGGCCAGTTTGATGCCCTGATAAATGTTAGCGGCGACGGCCATTTTGGTCCGCTTACCAGCATGAAAGATGCTGATTTTCGCATAGGTGTAGAGAGCAAGCTAATGGGGCAGGTAAACCTGGTATTAATTGGCCAGCATTTCATCAATCCTAAAGGATCGTTCACCCTTACCTCAGGCTCGCTTGCCGAAGACCCGATTGTGCTGGGCGCAAATCTGAGTGCAGTAAACGCTGCAGTTAACGGGTTTGTAAAAGGTGCAGCCATAGAACTGGAGAATGGTGTGCGTATAAACACCGTAGCGCCAACCGTGGTGGAAGAATCACCGGCTTATTTTCCATTTTTCCCGGGCCAAACGCCGGTAACTATGCAGCGTGTAACACAGGCTTATGTCAAGAGCGTGCTTGGCGCGCAAACCGGCCAGGTATATTTTGTATTGTAGAGGATTTTACGCCGTATAAGCGCCATTGCTTTCTCAAATCTGATCGTTTCTCACGCCTCATTGCAGGCGATAACAGGGGCAATCTCCGGCATAACAGTACCTTGTTATCTGTCGGAGATTGCTTTGTTTCTAACCACGATGTTTACAGTTGCTAAACCAGATACGTCGATAACAGAGACAACAATAAGTTGTCGATTTACTTTTCGGTGCGGGATAAACATATCGCCTCAATCCTTACATTTACATAAAACCATTTGCCATTATGGACCACCTTAAGAAAGAAGACATCAGCCAGGAAGTGTTTGATCTGTATGACGATTACGCGCACGACCGCATTAACCGCCGATCGTTTGTAGAGAAGCTGGGCATGTATGCCGTTGGCGGGCTTACTGTAACATCGCTCATGAGCTTTTTAATGCCGAAATACGAAGGCAACATACAGGTAAAGGCTGATGACCCGCGCCTCACTTCGGGTTACATTAACTATCCTTCACCTAAGGGAGGCGGTACAATAAAGGGTTTACTTTCTGAGCCTGCCGGCAATAAAAAGAAGCTGGGCGGCATTATTGTGGTGCACGAAAACCGCGGCCTTAACCCTTACATTGAGGATGTAGGCAGGCGCGCAGCACTTGCGGGTTTTATTTCGCTTGCGCCGGATGCATTAACCCCGCTGGGCGGTTACCCCGGTAATGACGACAAAGGCCGTGAGCTGCAAAGCCAGCGCAACAAGGCCGAAATGGAAGAAGACTTTATAGCAGCGTATGAGTACCTGCGCAACCATAAGGATTGTAACGGCAAAGTGGGTGTGGTCGGCTTTTGCTTTGGCGGGGGTATAGCCAACATGATGGCCGTACGCGTGCCCGGGCTTGCAGCTGCTGTACCATTCTACGGTGCACAGCCCGATGCTGCCGACGTACCAAAGATACATGCCCCATTAATGCTGCACTACGCCTCGCTGGATAACCGCATTACCGCAGGTTGGCCGGCTTACGAGGCAGCGCTAAAAGCTAACAACAAAAAGTACCAGGCGTTTATTTACGAGAATGTGAACCACGGTTTTCATAACGATACCACTCCGCGTTACGACAAAGCAGCCGCAGAACTCGCATGGCAGAGAACAATAGATTTTTTTAAGGCAAATTTAGGATAGTTATATACCGCCATTTTTTCAATACCAGTATATAAGATCATTAATTACGCATACCCTGCAACATTGACCACTCATAAATTACGATTGCTTGTTGTAGGAACAAGCATTATTTTATTTCTAATTTCTTTATTCTTCGATGCGATAACGATAGATTACGTGAGCATTCATCGTATTTCTTCAATCGATTATTTTGGAATGGGTGCTTTAGCAATTTTGGGTGGTGGTCTTCAGGAATTTTGTATCTGGCTGGCTAATCCGTTAGCGGTATTAACCATAGTTGGTCTTTTCAAGAACTTTCGTTTTACTATAGTAACATCTATTGCCGCCTTCTTGCTGGCACTTAGCTTTCTGAGCTGGAAAAATATACTTGGATCTGAAAGTGGAGTTATGGGAACAATAGTGTCATTTGAAGCCGGTTATTATTTATGGCTAAGCAGCATTATTGTGTTAATGCTGGGCACCAACTATTACTTTTATAAACTTACAAAAAGCTAAGCAGAGAAGAATTGATACTCATAATTCAAATACTTTTAACAATTATAGTACGCCGGACAACGATTTAGCTCAGTGCAGATTCCTTGAATCAAACTTTACTAATCGGACGGACCTGTTAGGTGACATATATAAAAGCAAGTTAAACCTTACTGACGCTGCATTAATAGCAGAACAAATTGTTGATAAGTGCATGGCAAACAATCTGTCGTTAGAGTTCCCTGAAAACCTGCCAAATCAAGTGCCCTCGATGACAATCAACAGCTGCGTCAATCGTAATCAACAACTTTCAGCTCTACCAGACGAGTTTACCTTCCCGATGATTTAGGATCGATAAAACCTTTAGTGTGGTGAACAGGTATTATCATTATAAGTTACCTGTATGTCACTACGTCAACTCCTCATATTAGTACTTCTTTCAGCCATTATGGCTTCCTGCTCCAAACGTGGTCCGCTGGCCATATTCCAAAAGCTGTCACCGCATGACGCTTACGCGCAAAAGCTCAAAGATGCCGGGCTTAGTAACTCGGCGCTGGGTGCTGCCTGGCTTAAACAAGCGGGGCAAACAATAGCCAATCCGCTAAACATCAATATACCGTACAAAGAAACCGGCTACTTCCCGGATGAAAGGGCAAGCGGCACAGCCCTGCGCTTTGATGCCAGGCGAGGGCAGAAGCTGCGCATCAGCATCACCAAAAAGCCGATAAGCAATTTCAACATCTACCTGGATCTGTTTAGCGAGAACCTGCCGGCTGCACCTAAACTAGCTGCATCAGCAGATACCACAGGCGCGGTAATGGAGTTTGAAGTAAAGGAAAGCGGCAAGTACATCCTACGCCTTCAGCCCGAACTGTTGCGCAGCGGCGAATATACCTTAACAATAACCACAGGGCCATCATTAAGCTTCCCGGTATCGGCATCGGGCAAGCCGCATATAGGCAGTTTCTGGGGCGACGGGCGCGACGAAGGCGGCAGAAAGCATGAAGGTGTTGATATTTTTGCACCGAAGCATACCCCGGCCATTGCGGCAGCAAACGGCACGGTAACCAGCGTAACAGCAAATAAGCTGGGCGGTAACGTAGTGTTCATGCATCCAGACAATGAAGATTACACCCTTTATTACGCCCACCTGGATGTGCAGATAGCCAAACCCGGCCAGACCGTATCCATCGGCGACACGCTTGGGCTTGTTGGCAATACAGGGAACGCGCGCACTACGCCGCCTCACCTGCACTTTGGTATTTATACTAATGGCGGCGCTATCGACCCACTGCCTTTTGTAAACAGGGAAGTAAAGGAACCTGCAGCTATATCTGCATCCTTAAAAAATCTAAGTGACACTGTACGCATTGCAGCCAGAACTGCAAAACTGTACAACATCCCGTCGGAAAAGGGCCTTGCTGTAAGTACGTTTACCCAGAACACCGCAATGACTGTTGAAGCCGCAACAGACAGTTGGTATAAGGTAAGCCTGCCCGATGGGCAACATGGTTATATCAGCAGCAGGAGTGTCACCGCCACGGATAACATCCGTAGCCTAACGCTAAAGGCAGATCAGCCATTGTACAACACGCCAGATAGGGCCTCTGCGGCCAGCAAGAAAGTGCTTGCTGCAGGTGAAAAAGTTAATTTGCTGGCTACCTACCGCAACTATTTACTAGTGAAAAGCAACGGCGACACGGGCTGGATAGCAGAGTAGTAACCATCTGCCTCAAAATAGAATTTACCTATATTTGAGGGTATGCCCAAACCGGACAAAGCCGTATTCCTTCCTTCTGATGCTATACTAAAAAGCCATTACCCATCATTAAATGGCTTGCGGGGCATATCCATCATCATGGTTGTGGTTGCGCACCTTCATCTTGGGGGTAATGAATGGATGTCCATGCTTTTTAACGGCTCGTTAGGGGTGAACATCTTTTTTGTGCTAAGCGGCTTTCTGATCACCTCGCTTTGTTTGAGAGAGCAAGATGCTACAGGCGGCTTACGGTTAACAAAGTTCTACACCCGTAGGGTCCTCCGGATATTCCCGATTGCTTATCTGTACCTGCTCGTGATGCTTGTACTTAACCTGATCTTTCAGCTTAGTATTAAATGGTTTCAGTTCGCCGGTGCAGCGGCCTATCTCATGAACTTCAGTTACTTCCGTTCGCATGACTTCTCCTGGTTTACGGGTCACTACTGGTCGTTGTCTGTAGAGGAGCAGTTCTACATTCTTTTCCCTATCATCCTAAAGATCAATCGCAAGGTGTTTTACTACTGTGTGCTGTTTATTGTGTTTGGCCTGCCTGTAGTATGTGCCTTGCAAGAGGTTTTTCCATCAATAAACAGCGGCTTGCCTTATTTTATCACCCACTACTTTATCAAGTTCCAGTCTATAGCTACCGGATGCCTGCTGGCCTTGTTGGTATTCCGTAAGGTGCTGGATCAAAGCTGGCTGCAAACAACAAAAGTGCCGGGCAACCTGGTAGCGCTGGTGCTGATAGTTTGGCTCCGGTTTGATGACTTTTACTCGGTAAAAGCAATTCTGACCAATGGCATCATTTCGCTGCTTACAGCCTATATAGTGGTTACCAACATTGTTCCGTCAGGCAACGTGTTCTATCGTTTTCTTAACCTTAAATGGCTGTCATTTATTGGCGTATTATCCTACAGTATCTATATCTGGCAGCAACTATTCACCTCCGGCGATGCCAGGTTATCTCTGTACGTGGTCTCGTGGCCGTTTAATCTCGTGTGGATTATAGTAGTGCCGGTGATCTCCTATTATGGTTTTGAAAGGTACTTTCTGAAATTGAAAAACAAATTCAAAGTAGTAAACGCCACGCAGGACAGTGGCATGTAGCTGGTATTCAGAATTACAGGTGTTTCAACTTTACCATACTTCCCTTTCAACAACACTCCCCTTTTCAACAATTGTAAATAGGTAGCCCAAAGCCCGCAAATTTTCTTACTTTTGTATCCCGTACACAAACATTTGGCTAAGGGGTAAAAGCCCGGCCATTTGATTCAAAAAAGATCATGACCAAATACATCTTTGTTACGGGCGGCGTTACATCGTCATTAGGAAAAGGCATTATTTCGGCCTCATTAGCTAAACTTTTACAAGCCCGCGGCTACCGGGTAACCATTCAAAAATTCGACCCCTACATCAACGTTGACCCCGGAACGCTTAACCCTTACGAGCATGGCGAATGCTATGTTACCGAAGACGGTGCCGAGACCGACCTTGATCTTGGCCATTACGAGCGTTTTCTGAACACGCCAACTTCACAGTCTAACAACATTACTACCGGCCGTATTTACCAGAACGTTATCAACCGCGAACGCGAAGGTGCATTCCTTGGAAAAACGGTACAGGTAGTACCGCACATTACCGACGAGATCAAACGCAACATGCGTATCCTAGGCGAAAGCGGCGATTATGATATCGTGATCACCGAAATAGGTGGGACCGTGGGCGATATTGAGTCGCTGCCGTTTGTAGAGGCTGTGCGTCAGTTTAAATGGGAAGCCGGCCCAAGCAATGCTTTAGTGATCCATCTTACGCTTATCCCCTTCCTGGCTGCAGCAGGCGAGTTAAAAACCAAACCTACCCAGCACTCGGTAAAGATGCTTCTGGAATACGGTATACAGCCGGATATACTGGTTTGCCGCACCGAGCACCACATAAATGCCGACATCAGAAAAAAAATCGCACTTTTTTGTAACGTAAACATCAATGCGGTAATCGAATCGATGGATGCATCTACCATATACGATGTACCATTGCTGATGCTGAAAGAACAACTGGATAAAACCGTACTTGCAAAACTAAAGCTGCCTGCCAAGAACGAACCTGATCTGGAAAGCTGGAAAGATTTCCTAGGCCGTCTAAAGAACCCTACATCCGAGGTGCGCATAGGCCTGGTGGGTAAGTATGTAGAACTTCCCGATGCATATAAGTCTATTATAGAGGCTTTCATACACGCCGGTGCTAAAAACGAGTGCAAGGTTAAGGTACAATATATACCATCGGAACAACTTACTGTTGAGAACGCAGTAGACAAGCTTAGAGGCCTTCACGGCGTGTTGGTTGCTCCTGGTTTTGGTGAGCGCGGTTTCGAGGGCAAAATAGAAGCTATACGTTACGTACGCGAGAATAACATTCCATTCTTTGGTATATGCCTGGGCATGCAGTGCGCAGTTGTAGAGTTTGGCCGCCACGTGCTTAATCTTGAAGGCGCCAGCAGTACCGAAATGAATGCTGATACCCCGCACCCGGTTATCGACATGATGGAAGATCAGAAAGGGATTACTGCGAAAGGTGGTACAATGCGCCTTGGCGCTTACCCTTGCGAACTTAAAAAGGGCAGTAAAGCAGCAGCTATATATGGTAAAAGCCGCATCAGCGAGCGCCACCGCCATCGTTACGAATTTAATAATACTTACCTGAAGGACTACGAAGCGGCAGGCTTAACACCATCAGGCATTAACCCTGATAATGGGCTTGTTGAGGTTGTAGAGCTTAAAAACCACCCGTATTTTGTAGGCGCCCAGTTCCACCCCGAATTAAAATCAACAGTTGCTAATCCGCACCCACTTTTTATTAACTTTGTCGCCGCTTCGCTGGCTTATGCCCGCAAGAACTAAAGGATATTAGTACGATACACAAATAATGGACAAAAATACATTTACAGGATTATTCCTGATCATGGTGATAATGGTAGTTGGCGTTTGGTGGATGAAACCATCAGAAGCCGAACTTAAAAAGAACCAGGAAATTGCTCACCAGGATTCGATAAAGAAAGGCTATATAAAAACTAAAACTGCGGCCAACGCAGCACAGTCGGCCAAAGCAGATACTTCTGCAACAGCACAAGGCGTGGTTGATTCTGCAGTACTTAAAGCTCCTTTCGGCGCAGCTACCGTTGGTAAAGACAGCATGATAACGCTGGAAAACAACGATATCAGCATAAAACTATCAACCAAAGGCGGTAACGTTTACTCGGCAGAACTTAAGAACTACAAAACGTATGACAAAAAACCACTTATTCTATTCAGTGGTGACAATAACGCGTTTGGCTTAACTTTTAGCGCCGCAGGTAAAGCTATCAACACCAACAGCCTTTACTTTAAGCCAAGTACAACCAGCTTAAAAGTTGCAGGCAGCGATTCTGCATCGCTTACTATGCGTTTAAGCTACAGCCCAACGCAGTATATCGATTATGTTTACAGCCTTAAGGGCACCGGTTTTAAAGTAGGCTTTACTATTAAACCTGTGGGTTTAGATCAGGTGATTGCCAACAGTGGTACCATAAACTTAAGCTGGGCTGCCAGCCTGCACAAACAGGAGCGCGACATCAAAATGGAGCGTACTTATTCTACCGTTTACTTTAAAAACACAGAAAACAGCGTAGATTATTTGAGCGAAACCAAGGACGACACCAAAGCTATAAACGACCAAAAACTACAGTGGATAGCTTTTAAGCAGCATTTCTTTTCAAGCGCCCTTATTGCCAAAGAAGGCGTAACTATCAGCAAGTCTAACCTGGCAGTGACCACCGACATTAACGACACTACTGATGTTAAGCAGATGAAAGCTGATATAGCTTTCAACCGCAACTCGCTGGGTGCTGTACCGCTGGAGTTTTATTTCGGACCAAATAGGTATTCTATACTAAAAGATCAGGGTTACGATCTGCAGAAGATAGTTAACCTGGGCTGGGGACCGCTTAAATACATCAACCAGTTTGCTACCCTGCCTATCTTTAACTTTCTGAATAACTTTAACATGAATTATGGTATTATCATCCTGATACTTACCGTGATACTAAAACTTGTGCTTTCACCGCTTACCTACAAGTCATACCTGTCTATGGCGAAGATGAGGGTTATTAAGCCGGAAATGGATGAGATAAAAGCTAAAGTTGGTGAAGACAACCCTACCCTGCTGCAGCAGGAATATCTTAAGCTTTACAAAAAAGCTGGTGTAAACCCGTTAGGCGGATGTTTGCCTTTGGTGATACAGATGCCGATAGTGATTGCGTTCTTCCGCTTTTTCCCGAGCTTATTTGAGCTCAGGGGTCAAAGTTTCCTTTGGATGCATGACCTGTCCACCTATGATGCGGTGATTAGCTTTTCACCAATTATGGGCGTTAGCCACATTAGTTTAATGTGTTTGCTGATGACCATCTCCACACTTATTTACACCTACTTCAACAACCAGATATCCGGAGCTACCGGGCAGATGAAGTATATTGGTTACATTACCCCGCTGGTGTTCCTGGTTACGCTTAACAGCTATCCTGCAGGTTTGAACTATTATTACTTCCTTGCTAATATGTTCACCTTCTTACAACAGTATCTTATCAAGTTTATGGTAGATGATAAGAAGATACATGCACAAATACAGGAAAACAAAAAGAAACCTGAAGACGCCAAAAAGAAGTCGGGCTTCAGCGCAAAACTTGAAGAAATGATGCGCCAGCAACAGCAGGTGCAGGCGAAGAAGAAATAAGTGTAATCTTAAATTAAATAAATAGCAAAGCCCGATAGTAAACTATTGGGCTTTTTGTTGAAAACTGCAAGATGTGTACTTTCCTCTTATCAACATCCGAAACTTTTTCAACATTTTATTAACTAATATAATTAGCAAATAGTTACATTTGATTTATGTACGCTATTGTGGATATTGAGACTACGGGGGGACATGCCAGCGCAAACGGCATAACGGAAATAGCTATTTGCATACATGATGGTAAAAAAGTAATCCGTCGTTTTGAGACTTTGGTAAATCCGCAACGCGACATTCCCGTTTACATACGGGCGCTTACCGGTATTACCAATGAAATGGTACAGGGTGCCCCTTCCTTTGAAGATGTAGCACACGAAATATTCCACCTGCTTAAAGGACACATTTTTGTAGCGCATAACGTCAATTTCGATTACTCCTTTCTAAGGTACCACCTAAACGCTGCCGGCTACGAACTCAACTGTAACAAGCTGTGCACGGTAAGGCTGGGCCGTAAGATAATGCCGGGCTTACTATCTTATAGCCTTGGAAAGCTTTGCAGCCATTTGGGTATACAAAACAACAGCCGTCACCGGGCCATGGGAGATGCAGCAGCCACTGCAGAACTCTTTAGCTTACTGCTTAAAACAGATGCAAACAACCACATTGGACAGGCATTAAAGCAAAACTCCAAAGAGCAGGTGCTGCCTGCTAACTTATCCAAAGCGGATATTGAGCGTTTGCCGCAGTCGCCAGGCGTTTACTACTTTCACGACCAAAAAGGCAAGGTAGTGTATGTAGGCAAGGCCAAAAACATCAAAAAACGGGTATGCAGCCATTTTACCGGCAATAACCCCGGGCAGCAAAGGCAGGAATTCCTGAAGAACATTTACAATATCAGCCACCAGGTATGCGGCACAGAGTTAATTGCTTTTGTGATGGAAGCTGTAGAAATAAAACGGCTTTGGCCTAAGTACAACCGCTCGCTTAAGCGGTTCGAGAATACCTACGGCTTGTATGCTTACGAAGACCAGCGCGGATACATCAGGCTTGCCGTAGACAAGCACCGCAAGCATATGCCGTCTGTTTACGCATGCAATTCGTTAGTGGAAGGCCATAACCTCCTTACCACACTGGTGGAGACCTATAGCCTGTGCCCAAAGTTGTGCTTCATACAAAAGAACGACGCTCCGTGCCTGGGTAATAACGTAAACTCCTGTGCCTGCGAAGGCCACGAAACGCCAGATGAATACAACACTAAAGTAACCGCGGCGATAGATGAGCTGAAACATGCCCTGCCTACCTTCGCCATACGTGATGAAGGCCGAACCAGCGATGAACACAGTTGTATATTGATAGAAAAAGGGCGTTTCTACGGAATGGGATATATATCGCACTATTTTGATGCTGATAACATTCAACAGTTGAAGAACCACCTTACCCCCTATCCTGGTAACGATTATATCAAAAATATGGTTACAGGCTATGCTTCGCGCTTCCCGGAACGGAAGATGGTGTTTGCGTAAGTATTTTGACGATATGTTCTTTGACACAGTTAAGGTCATTCGCTATAACAAAGATCGCCTGGGCTTTAACTTTTTAAATACGTCGTTTTTGGATAAGGTATCACCTACAATGAGGTACAGGGTACGCCCTTTTTTTATGAGCGCAAGAGGTAATTTGAGTTCGGTAAGGTTCAATGGCGGCAAAAGAGCGAAATTCATTGTAATCAAATACGCATTAGTCCCTGCGTTTACTTCAAATACACGTTTGCCGAATCCTAGGTAACCGATCTCTACAGTATTTACCTTCATTGCAGCAAAAGTCGCATTACCTAAAACATCGGTATACACTACCGGATCATTCCCATTCATGCGCAACGAAACCCCTGTCACAGGAGAATCATTTTGGTCCCGAATGGTTACCTTGACACTATCCTTCCCGTACCCGCCCTCAACAAGTTTGATCATTTGCATCGTGTCGATCACTGCTTTACGCAAATCAGCAATTAATTGAACTGTATCATTTTTCAGCCGCCACCTGCCGCAAACCTGTCCGCTACCCGTGATGTCGCTGAAGGTGTAATAGCCGACGGTACTATCGGACCCAAGGTCGATGAAAGACAGATTTGGACCGGGTCGATTCATTTGATGTCCATATAAACCTATGATATTTCTATCACAAGCTAACAGCAGGACCATAAACGCTGTCAGCACAAATAAACGTAAAGTAGTAGTACGCCCTGATATCTTACTTGTCTTGCCGTTCATGTAATGGAGTTGCCCCAGCAAGTTAATTAAAACCATAGCCAAAAAAGCAAACTGCTATTACTCGCTATGGTAGTAGTTGTTATTGAAGCAACTTCAAAACAAAAAATTTTCCAGACGGTTAATATCTTATCATTTACCTATAAATATAAGATACCATGGACAGTATTAATCAGCAACAACCTGAAGATAATTTCGAGAACCTTGAAGGCAACGATGCTTTCAAAAAAATAAAGGAAATGGCCGAAGGCGTTAGCTGCTTTTTTTGCAGCAACATAAAAACCGGCCTTCCGTTTTCAACCCGCCCTATGTCGCCACAAAAGATTGACGACAACGGCGACCTGTGGTTCCTAAGCGCGAACGACAGCCACAAAAACATGGAGATTGATACCGACCCAATGGTACAGCTGTTGTTCCAGGGATCAAAATATTCTGATTTCCTGATGATTTATGGAATAGCCGAAATCAGTACCGACAAAGAGAAAATTAAAGAACTTTGGGAACCAATTTTGAAAACGTGGTTTACCGAGGGGGAAGACGACCCGCGTATCACCGTAATAAAAGTATCGCCCACACAAGGTTATTATTGGGACAACAAGCATGGTAATGCAGTAGCATTTGCCAAGCAGCTTGTTGGTGCAGCTGTAGGAAAAACACTTGACGACTCGATAGAAGGCAAGTTAGAAGTGACTGACGATACACAGATCAGCGAAAGCTAAGAACTGTAAAGGCCCAAATGAAAAAGAGGTTAGTTTTAAACTAACCTCTTTTTTGCGTTAAGACTATTTAAGATATTTATCAAACCACTTTATGTAGCGGTCTACCCTGTCTACCTGGTAACTTGGGGTGCTGATCCCGTGGAACTGGTTAGGGTAAAGTATCAGCTCTGCATCTATCCCCAACGACTTTAGTGCCTGGTACATGTGCTCGCTGCCTGCAGTTGGTACATTAAAGTCTTTTAAGCCCGACATGAACAGCACAGGCGTTTTTATCCTGTCTGCATGATAGAACGGGTATGATATTTTGGTGTAAACATCGGGGTTCTTCCATGGTTGCCCTAACTCGTTATCGTATTGTAATACATACTGATCAATACCATAATTAGCGACTTGCAATGCGCTGCCTGCGCCACTTGCCGCTGCTTTAAAGCGCGTGTCTGAAGCAATCATGAAATCGGTTAGAATACCGCCATAACTCCAACCGCCTACACCCAATTTATCAGGATCGGCAATGCCGCGTTTTACTAACTCGTCCACAGCACCCTGCAGGTCAATCACCTCTTTGTTTCCCCAATCTGCGTTTATAGCACGGGTATACTCAATACCCCTGCCCGAGCTGCCTCTGTAATTAACGGAAGCCACTGCATACCCGGCCGCTGCAAGCGCCTGGGAAGTAGCGTCAAACCCGTAATCGTCCTGTCCAACAGGGCCGCCATGTATAAACAATATGAACGGAAGCTTTTTAGTGCTTGTACTATCCTGGCGGTACAAAATGCCCGATACCTTAGTACCATCTTTACTGGTGGACTGAAAAGGCATTGCCTGCGCAAATTGTACATCTTTTGACCATTCCTGCTGATGGTGGGTTAACCTTCTCAATTTATTACCCTCCAGTGCATACAATTCAAAGGGCATACGCGGCGTACTAACGCTTACCAGCCAATTTCCTGCAGAGTGCGCGATGACGTCGTCCAGGTTTATTTTGCCACGGGTGCTCTGCATTACGCTTATCTTTCTGCTCTGCAGGTTGTAAACAGCGGCATAACGTTCGCGGTCATCGTCTACCAAAAAGGCTATGCTTTTGCCGTCCTTGCTCCACTCGGGGCTTGCCGCCGGCCGGTCAATTTCTTTACTAAGCAGTTTATTATCGCTGCCATCAGCATTCATCAGGCACAAAATATTCTCATCATACATGTTATAACCTTCGCTATCCTGGCGCAAGTAAGCTATGTATTTACCGTCCGGGCTCCATCGCGGGCTAACATCATGCCCTTTCCAGGTGGTTAGCTGTTTTACGTTACCGCCGGCGCGTGCTTCAATGGTAAATATATCCGTATTCTCGCTGCGGTCGGGGTCGGCATCCCTGTTGCTTACAAATACAATGCTTTTTCCGTCAGGTGACCACAATGGGGACGATTCATCAAACTTGCCTTTTGTAAGCGTGTCCAGCTTTTTGGTCTCGATATTAAAGATATACAGGTGGGTATGCAGGTTTTCAAGGTACCCCTCGTAATCCTGTTTAAAGTGATAACGGTCTATAACAATTGGCTTAGGCGTTTTCGGCGCATCCTTGCCGTTGTTTTCAGGATCCTGAATCACCATTACCAGCTTTTTTCCGTCATGACTCCACTCGTAAGAGCCCAGATCACCTTTTATGTCGGTAACCTTTTTGGCTTCCCCACCGCGCCTGTCCATCAGCCATAATTGCGAGCCGTTCTTAGATTCACGGGATGAAAGGAATGAGATGTACATGCCATCCGGGCTCCACTTAGGCCGCGATGCAGGTTCGGCACCGTGGGTAAGCTGTATGGATTGTTTGCCGTCCCAGCTTTGCATCCAAAGATGAGATACCCGCTTGTCTTTAGCAGTATCCACCGTAGACACGCTATAAGCAACCCACTTGCCATCCGGCGATATCTCAGCACTGCTTAAAGCAGGTATTTTGTAAAAATCGCTTGTTTTGAAAGTTTTCGAAGGCGTTTGAGAAAAGGCCGGAACTGCTAAAACAGCTAGCAGCAATGCAAGTATAGTTCTTTTCATATCGACAATGGATTTGTTTGTAATTTAAACAATTGTCAATACAAAAAGCAAGATGATGCGGATTTTACATCAATTTATATGATCCCGGCTTTTTGCAATTCAGCTTCCATTTGCTTTTGCAAACTTAGCGCTTCCGCACGAGCAGCTTCTGCAAAGTCCTCGCCGTTGCTGGCGTATATGATGGAACGGGAGGCATTTACTATTAACCCGCAATCGGGTGTCATCCCATATTTACATACTTCTTCCAGACTTCCACCCTGTGCACCAACACCAGGCACCAACAGGAAATTGTCCGGCGCGTATTTGCGAATGTTGGTGAATTCGGTGCTTTTGGTGGCGCCAACCACAAACATCAGCCTGTCTGCGCCGGCCCAGGTATTAGCTTTTTGTATCACTGTTTCATACAGGAAGCCGTTCCCTGTCTCCAGATATTGAAAATCTTTACTACCAACAGAAGATGTAAGCGCGAGGATGATCACCCATTTGCCATCGTACTTTAAGTATGGTGTAACACTATCATTGCCCATGTACGGGGTTACGGTGATTGCATCAAACCCCATTCCTGTGGTTTCTTCATTAAAAAAAGCTTTCGCGTAATTATCTGAAGTGTTGCCAATATCGCCACGCTTAGCGTCTATTATGCTTAAGCAATCCTTAGGCAGGTATTTATAAGTATCAATTAGGCTTTGCAGTCCTTTTATTCCCATTGCTTCATAAAAAGCAGCGTTGGGTTTATATGCGATACAAAGGTCCTGTGTTGCGTCAATGATCCTTCTGTTGAATTCCAACACCGGATCGGGATAACTTTTTAAAAAATCGGGAATTTTATCTACATCTGTATCCAGGCCTACGCATAAAAAGGATCGTTTTAACTTAATTTGATCGATTAATTTCTCTCTGGATAGCATAAGTGTCAGACTTGAGTAATTCGCACCAAAAAAACTAAAAAATATGCTAGTAATGTTAATTTATTAATAAATTTGCATTTAAAGATAATTTCATTAAAATTGCACTGTTTTCCCTTGCAGCTTCTTGCACTAAAGAAACAATTTTTATCCCACGTCACTTATTGCTGATACTTGCTGGCTTAAATATTGTGAATAAGGGTTGACCATCTTTCAACTAAAATCCTTTTGAACTATAATTCATATCATGTCTGATACAATCGAATTGAACGACAAACTCGTTTCTGAGTTGCGCGAAATTGCTAAAAGTTTAGGTATTGCTGAAGCTGATGAGCTTAGAAAAGCCCAGCTAATAACTGCCATAAACGATCAGCAAAACCTGATTGAGGTAGCGCGCCAGCAACAGAGTACTGTTGACAATAACTATACACCAAAAACCTCATCTCCTGAACCTGAGACTTCTACCGCAGAAGAAGATGACAAGCCGCGCAAACGTACACGCAGCGTAAAAAGCACTACTAAGATAGAAAAGCGCCAGGAGGTGCCTTTAAAAGATACAAACGACCAGTTTAACGAAGCTGACGATCAGCCGCAACCTACCGGCGAACAACCTGGTACGGTAAAGGAAACCCCTGCTCCGGTTACCGAGCAAGCTGACGAGAACCAGATCACTACGCCGGAACAACCTGCAGCACGGCCGCAGAAATTTGATCGCCGTGCAAATAATAATAACAACAACAACCAAAATCAGCAAAAATCGCAGGAACCTGCAATCAACCTTGATTTTGATAATGTGATAGTAAATGAAGGCGTACTGGAAATTATGCCTGATGGCTACGGCTTCCTTCGCTCTTCAGATTATAATTACCTAACCTCTCCTGATGATATTTACGTATCGCAGTCGCAGATAAAACTTTTTGGTTTAAAAACCGGCGATACAGTTCGTGGCAGCATACGCCCGCCGAAAGAAGGTGAAAAGTATTTCCCACTGGTACGTGTAGAAGCCATTAACGGCCGTATACCTGCAGAAGTGCGCGATCGGGTTCCGTTTGATCACTTAACACCGCTTTTCCCTTCGGAGAAATTGTCGTTGTTTACTGACGCGAACAATTATTCCACCCGCATCATGGACCTTTTCTCTCCTATAGGTAAAGGTCAGCGCGGTTTAATTGTAGCACAGCCAAAAACAGGTAAAACCATGTTGTTGAAGGATGTGGCAAACGCAATAGCTAAAAACCACCCTGAAGTATACCTGATTATATTACTGATAGACGAACGCCCCGAAGAGGTTACCGATATGGCACGCAGCGTACGCGCCGAAGTGGTTTCATCTACATTTGATGAACCGGCCGAACGCCACGTTAAGATAGCCAACATCGTGTTGGAAAAAGCAAAACGCATGGTAGAATGCGGCCATGACGTGGTTATCCTGCTCGACTCGATTACCCGTTTAGCACGTGCTTACAATACGGTAGCCCCTGCTTCAGGTAAAATATTATCAGGTGGTGTGGATGCAAACGCATTGCATAAACCTAAACGTTTCTTTGGTGCGGCACGTAACATTGAAGATGGCGGCTCACTTACCATTATCGCTACTGCACTTACGGAGACCGGCTCTAAAATGGACGAAGTTATCTTTGAAGAATTTAAAGGTACCGGTAATATGGAGCTTCAGTTGGATCGCAAACTGTCTAACAAACGTATTTTCCCGGCTATCGATATTACCGCATCAAGCACCCGTCGCGATGATTTGCTGTTAGATCGTGAGACCTTGCAACGTATCTGGATACTGCGTAACCACCTTGCCGATATGAATTCTCAGGAAAGTATGGAGTTTTTACAGGCGCAAATACGTGGCACAAAAACCAACGAAGAGTTTTTGATCTCGATGAACTCATAATATAATTAGGTATATGGAGTTATAATTTAGCACAAGGTTAACTTATAACTCCATGTTATTTCCAAAAATATTGATACCTTCATAACCAATATGAAGAGGCGGGTTAAAAAACATCTTCCTAATGCCATAACATGCGCAAACCTGTTTAGCGGATGTGTGGGCATTGTTTTTGCCTTCCAGGATAACCTGGTTATAGCGGCTTATGCCATTTTCCTGGCAGCTATATTTGATTTTTTTGATGGTTTTGCAAGCCGGGTTTTAAACTCGCAGTCGTGCATCGGTAAGGATCTCGATTCCCTGTCAGACATGGTGAGCTTCGGCGTATTGCCATCAGCAATTGTATACGAGCTGTTACTGCGTGCACCGCAAGTCCCGGGCTTTAGTGAGTACTTTAATTATCTGGCGTTCCTGCTGGCGGTTTTTTCTATGCTCAGGTTAGCCAAATTCAACACTGATACGCGGCAGGCAGACAGTTTTATTGGCCTCCCTACCCCTGCTAATGCTATATTAATAGCATCATTCCCATTAATATTACAGCAATACGAGGGTTTTGCCCGTTATATTTTAAACCCATATGTGCTGGTTTGTTTTATAGCGCTAATGTGCACTCTTTTGGTTGCCGAAATTCCGCTTATGTCGCTCAAATTCAAAAACAGCGATTTTAACAAAAACTTTTACCGCTATTTATTACTGCTGTTCTCGGCAATACTCATACTATTTTTTAAATTTGCGGCAGTTCCGGTGGTTATCGTTATGTATATCACCTTGTCGTTAATTCAACTTAAATTTGCAAACGAAGGTATGATGAGCAGCTCGCACAAACAAAGCTAGCAAACTACATACTTTGTTAAAACACACATTCCCGCTGATGAAAAAGTTCCTGGCCGAAATAGATGTAATGCCGAAAAAAGAAATATTAGACCCTCAGGGCAAAGCCGTTACCGGCAGCATGAAAAACCTGGGTTTATCTGAAATCCAGAACGTACGCATAGGCAAACACATTTCTCTTGAAATTGAAGCTGACAGCACCGAAGCTGCAAGTGCAAAAGTAGACCAGGCTTGTAAAAACCTTTTAGCCAACCTCATAATGGAAAGCTACAGCTTTAAATTGGAAGAAGTAGCTTAAGTAAGCCGAGAGCTAGAGGCCAGAGAAAGATATTATATAAACAGAAAAGGCAACCGATATGGTTGCCTTTTCTGTTATACTAACTTTATATTTTAAGCTTTCCGCTTGTGTTAGCTTAAAGGTTTGCTTCTTTTTCTTTTTTAATTTTCTCCAGCTCTACCAGGTTGTTGTTCACCATCGTTTTTACAGCATTAAATTTTTCTGTAATCTCAGCCGGGTTTTCTGCTCCCATCTTGCAGGCAATCTCCACTTGTTGTATGGTTTCCTGGCTCCATGGCATTCCAAAAAAGCCCAGGTTTGGTTTCAATTTATGTGCAGACTGCGCCGCTGTCTGCCAGTCCTGGCTGTTTATGGCACCTTCTATAGCGCTAAGTAACTGCGGTGTCTGGTCAAGGAACATGCCTATCGAGTCAACAATAAAGTCGTCGCTTCCATCGGCTATCTCATACAAAAAGGCAAGATCAAGGTCTTGAGCTGGTAAATCGGTCATTGTACAGGTTTATCATTCAAAATTATAACTTTTTTACTATCAAGCTATCCTTTAGAGAACTTTTGAGTGCTAAAATATTTTTATTAAGTACAGGATGAATAAGGTACGGCGCTATCTCTGCCAATGGCTCTAACGTAAACCGCCGGTTTTGCAGCTGCGGATGAGGGATAATAAGGTTGGGGTTATTAATCACCTCATTACCGTAAAAAAGGATATCGATATCTATTGTCCTTGCTCCCCATTTCACCATCCGTTTCCGCCCCATTTGCTGTTCTATATTCAATATCCGCGTTAACACCTCTGCTGGTGGTAAAATAGTTTGTAATACAATCACCTGGTTTAGGTAATCCGGCTCATCCGTCTTTCCCCAGGATTGCGTCTCGTAAACCGACGAACTTTTTACTACAGGCGCTATTTGTTGTGTTATCAGCCGAATTGCCTCCTGCAAAAACAAGTGGCGGTCGCCAAGGTTGGTACCCAACAGTAAAAAAACATCAATCATTGTTGTAACAATTATTACACAAGTAGCTCTTAACTTAAAGTAGCACCACCTATTTTAGTAAGTTTGCATAGATAAATGATTTATAGCAGTTAATGAAACAATTCTTTAAATACGTACTCGCCACAATTACCGGCATCGTTATATCAACAATAATCCTGGCAGTGTTATTCGTGGTTATTATTGGTGGCATTATAGCATCAGCCGGATCTGATAAAGCTCCTGAAGTAGCTTCTAATTCTATTCTACACATCAAACTGGACAGGGCTATTGCCGAACGTACACCCAATAACCCGTTTTCAGGACTTGGCTTTCTGGGTTTCGACAGTGACAAGACACCTGGCTTAAACGATATACTGGCAAGTATTAAAAAAGCCAAGAGCGACGACGATATCAAGGGCATCTTCCTGGACGAAAGCTATATGCTATCCGGCCAGGCTACTACCGAAGAGATCCGCAACGCGCTTATTGATTTTAAACGTTCCGGCAAATTTGTAATAGCTTATTCAGAGATATATACTCAGGGATTTTACTACCTGGCATCTGTAGCAGATAAGGTTTACGTTAACCCAAACGGGATATTTGAATTTAGGGGCTTTAGTTCAGAAGTTACCTTTTTAAAAGGCGCGCTTGATAAACTGGGCATTGAAGCACAAATTATAAAAGTGGGGACTTACAAAAGCGCGGTTGAGCCATTCTTTTTAACAAAAATGAGTGACGCTAACCGCCTGCAGGTTACCTCCTATTTAGGGTCAATGTATGATCATTTCCTTTCCGGAATTAGTAAATACCGCCATATTGGTAAAGATTCTTTATTCAACTACGCTAACAATGGCGTAATACAGGAGCCTGCTGACGCGCTTAAATACAAACTGGTGGACGGCTTGAAGTATAAGGACGAGATATTGAGCGACCTTAAAGAGCGCACTGATACTAAACAGAAGGACAATTTAAAAAGTATTGAAATTGGCGAATACGCCAAAACTGCACCCAAACGTGACGACGACGATGATAAAAAATCATCATCGGGCGACAAGATAGCTGTTGTTTACGCATCCGGCGAGATCAACGGCGGTGATGGCGACGACAATACCATTGGTTCTGAAAATTTATCAAAGGCTATTCGCAAAGCACGTACAGATGATAAGGTTAAAGCCGTGGTATTGAGGGTTAATTCTCCGGGCGGCAGTTCATTAGCATCGGACGTGATCTGGCGTGAAGTAATGCTTACTAAGAAAGTAAAGCCGGTTATTGTATCTATGGGCGATGTTGCGGCATCAGGCGGGTATTACATTGCCTGCGCAGCCGACTCTATAATTGCCGAACCAAATACTATTACGGGTTCCATAGGCATCTTCGCTGTATTGCCTAATATGCAAAAGTTCTTTAATGATAAACTGGGAGTAACTTTTGATGGCGTGAAGACCGGCAAATACGCCGACTTGGGCGATGTAAGTCGTCCACTCTCTCCCGAAGAGCGCGCGCTGCTGCAAAAAAGCGTGAACCACGGTTACGACACTTTCACCAAAGCTGTGGCCAATGGTCGCCATAAAACACAGGAGTACATCAACTCTATTGGCCAGGGCCGCGTTTGGACAGGCGAACAGGCATTGAAGATTGGCCTGGTTGATCGTTTAGGAAACATCAGCGACGCTGTTAATGCTGCTGCAAAGAAAGCGGGAATAAGCGACTATAAACTGGTAAACTATCCTGAGCAGAAGAGCATATTTAAACAGTTTGGCGACGGTTTTTCTACACATGTAAAAGTGCATTTCGTGAAAGCAGAGCTTGGCGAAAACTACAAATATTACGAGCAGATAAAAGGCGTAACGCAAATGATGCGCACACCACAGGCACGGTTACCATACAACGTAGTTATTAAATAGATGAGGTTTAAGAGTACCTTCTAATAAGATTTTAATAACTATTTAAAAAAGCTGCCTTGGGCAGCTTTTTTTGTTGGTAAGCACCGTCCGGTAAAACACCTGTGTATAGCAGTTGTTAAATGATGGTACAACTTCTATTTGCTTTTGTACTTTTGCTGATAACCAATTATGGAAAATAAGCCTGTCGCCCGTACGCTCCGTTTGCTTTCGCAATTAATGGAATTGCATGACGAGAATCCCTTTAAAATAAAATCACTGGCAAATGCTGCTTTTAAGGTAGATAAACTACCCTACCCGGTAGCAGGTAAAACATTGGACGAGCTTTCTAAAATAGACGGCATTGGCAAAAGCACGGCCACCAAAATATGCGAGTTGCTTGAAACAGGATCCATAACCGACCTGCAGGATCTTATCAGCCAAACACCTGAGGGTATTGTAGAAATGATGGGCATTAAGGGGATTGGGCCTAAAAAGGTTGCCATTATTTGGAAAGAGTTAGGCATAGAGAACATTGGTGAACTTTACTACGCTTGTAACGAAAACCGGCTTGTAGAAGCCAAAGGATTTGGGCTGAAAACACAGGAAGAGATCCGTAAGGTGATTGAATTCCGGATGGCCGGAAACGGCAAGTTTTTGTACGCCCAGGTAGAAGCGGAAGCGACGTTGCTAATGGACGAAATAAAAGGAGTTTTCCCAGACGCACTAAAGCATTTTGCAGGCGAGTTCCGCCGGTTGAATGAGATCATATCTGAGCTGGTAATTGTTGTAGGCAGTATTAACCAGCAAGTTGCCTTTGATGCGCTGGCGCAATCAAATATTCTGAAGAATGTATCACTTAATGGGAACCACATTGGTGGCGAACTGAGCAACGGTTTATTGGTTGATATCATCTGTGTACAAAAAGCCGACTATTACAAGCAACTCTTCATCAGCACCGGGAACGACGAGCATGTTGATGCTGTGATGAAACGCATCAGCAACGATCTTGAGCTGCCATCAAGTGAAGAATTGATTTACCAAAAGGCAAACCTGAGCTGGATGCAGCCGGAGCTACGTGAAGGTGACACCTTTATAGATAAGGCTAATAATGATGCATTACCTACCCTCATCACCCTGCACGACCTTAAGGGAACGATGCACAACCATAGTACCTGGAGCGATGGCGTAAACACGCTGGAAGAAATGGCCATTTACTGCCGGGACGAATTAAAGCTGGAGTATTTGGGGATAAGCGATCACAGCAAAAGTGCCTTTTACGCAAAAGGATTAAGTATTGAGCGGGTATTGCAGCAGCACGAAGAAATTGATCATCTTAATAGAAAACTTGACGGTTTTCAAATCTTCAAAGGTATCGAGTCTGACATCCTGAACGATGGTTCATTAGATTACCCGGATGAAATACTGCATCGCTTCGATTTCATAGTTGCCTCGATACACTCCAATCTGAAGATGAGTGAGGAAAAGGCGACTGCCCGATTGATAAAAGCAATAGAAAACCCATATACTACCATTCTGGGCCACCCCACCGGCAGGCTGCTGCTGAGTAGAAAAGGTTATGATATTGACTATGCCAAAGTGATTGATGCATGTGCCGCAAACGGAGTTGTAATAGAAATTAACTCAAACCCTTTACGGTTGGACCTAGACTGGCGCTGGCATCAATATGCGCTCAACAAAGGTGTTATGCTTTCAATAAACCCAGATGCGCATCGAAACTCCGGCTTCCACGACATGGAATTTGGTGTGAATGTTGCCCGCAAAGGCGGATTGAGCCGCGAAATGTGCATGAATGCCTTATCTTTGGATGAGATAACAAAAGTGTTTGCAAAGAAAAAGGCAGGCGCAGCAGTTTCGCGTTAGGGATTGCAGCGGATACCGGCTTGTGGATAAGGCTTGCAGGCGTATAAGCGCAAAGCCCGCCCGCAGGGAACGCCAACAAAATACACTTACTTAATTGACAAATGAGCCAAAACCTGGAACAAACGCTATTGCACAAAATTACCGACGCAAATGCCTTGGCCAAAAGGATTCAAACCTGGAAAGCGGACGGCAAAAAGGTAGTTTTTACCAATGGCGTGTTCGATTTGTTGCATCTCGGTCATATCACCTACATGGCCAAAGCGGCAGATCTGGGCGACAAGCTGGTAATTGGCTTGAACTCCGATGCTTCGGTAAAACGTTTGAAAGGAGAAAGCCGTCCGGTAAACGATCAAAATAACCGTGCAGCATTACTGGCCGCTCTGTTTTTTGTAGATGGAATAACCATATTCGAAGACGACACCCCCCGTGATCTGATTGTTAACCTGATGCCCGATATACTTGTAAAAGGCGCAGACTATACTATAGACAACATAGCCGGGGCAAAAGAAGTACTGGCAAATGGTGGCGAGGTAAAAACCATAAGTTTGGTGGATGGCTACTCATCAACTTCCATAATAGAACGTATTAAAGCGGGTTAAGTGGCTCAACAGCATATCCTTGTATTCCGGTTCTCTGCATTAGGTGATGTAGCCATGACGGTACCTGTGGTAAAAGCAGTGCTGGCGCAAAACCCGGATGTGCACATAAGCTTTGTATCTCGGCCGGCATTCGGCGGCTTGTTTGAAGGTATAGAGCGGTTAACTTTCATACCGGTAGACCTCAACAACAGTTACAAGGGAGCTGCCGGGCTATACCAGCTTTTCAATTTTTTAAAGAACAGCGATAACTACCATGCGCTCGCCGACCTGCATAATAACCTGCGCTCCCGTGCCTTGCGGATATTATTTAGGCTGTCAGGCCTGCCCTACCAGTTTATTGATAAAGGCAGAAAGGGCAAAAAACTGCTCACACGTTTCCCAAACAAGGTAAGGGTTCAGCAGCAGTTAACAACAGAACGCTATGCAGATGTTTTTCGTAAGCTGGGGCTGAACGTAGTGTTACATCACGAGCGGATCAGGCCAGAAATCATACGGGATCAGGATGTGACAGCCGTCACCGGCGACAAAACTAAACCCTGGGTGGGCGTGGCGCCTTTCGCGCAGCACCGTGGTAAAATATATCCTTTCGAGTTAATGGAGGAGGTGATAAGTTCCTTGTCGCAGCATGAAATAACTATTTATCTTTTTGGTGGCACTCCGCTCGAAGCTGAGATATGCAAAGAATGGGCAGATAAGTACCCTAACGTAGTTTCCCTGGTGGGCCGTTTATCTATTGCCAAGCAACAACTGCTCATCAGGCAGCTTGACGTTATGTTAAGCATGGATTCGGCGGGTATGCACCTGGCATCCCTCGAGGGCGTACCGGTTGTCTCAATATGGGGAGCAACACACCCTTACTTAGGTTTTAAAGGCTTTGGGCAATCTGAAGACGATATGATCTTCACCAATATCGAGTGTCAGCCTTGCTCCACCTACGGGCAAAAGCCATGTTTCAGAAAAGATTACGCTTGCCTGCATGGCATCCAACCAGCTATGGTCATAGCCAAAATCAGCAAGTACATCGACGACTACTCTTTCCCAACCATTGAGCAATAAGAACACTTTTACGTAATTTTGCTCAACATAAAACCAAATCACATGAAAAAAATTCTACTAAGCGTGGCGCTTATATCGGCGTCGCTTTTCACGTTCGCACAATCGGCTAAATTAGGTATACGCGGAGGATTAAATCTGGCATCATTATCTGCATCCAGCAAAAGCTTTGATGCATCTGGCTCAACGGGTAATCTGGTTGCTTTCAACGCTGGCTTTTTTGCAGATTTAAAGGTGGGAAAACTTTCTGTTCAGCCAGGTATATACTATAGTGGCAAGGGCGGAAAAGAGGCAGACGGCCTAAATTCCTCTACCACGGTTAAGCTACACTACATAGAAGTTCCAGTTACGCTGGTTTATCATGCACCCGTTATTATAGGTGATATTTACTTGGGTGCAGGCCCTTATGCCGCAATGGGTTTTGCTGCAAGCGGAAGAGTTTTATCAGAAGGCACAGACACCAAAGAAGATCTAAAATTTGGAGATGGCCCTGATAACGTTAAACGTGCTGATTACGGTGTACAATTTATTGGCGGGTTACAGCTTAAAAAAGGAATAGCTATTCACTTTAATTATGACCTGGGCCTCACCAATATCCTGCCGGAGGCAGCTACAGGAGGTGGCGACTTTAAAATAAAGAATGGTGTTTTCGGCATCGGCTTAGGTTATTCTTTCTAAAAATATCACCAGCATTAAATCAAAAGAGGGGCAGCAACTGTTCCTCTTTTTTATTTATACGTTATGAAAAAACTATTGCTGATACGCCATGCCAAAGCCACTCACGAATCCGGCTACACAGATTTTGAACGCCCGCTTACTGAAAAAGGTGTTAACGGCGCTACCACAATGGCGCAACATCTGCAGGAAAAGGGCATTGTCCCGCAACTACTGGTGACCAGCCCGGCGCTACGCACACATACGACGGCTAATATTTTTACCGAAATTTTAAAGCTAAACCCCGCAACCATAATTAAAGAAATTTATGAAGCAGGAGACCGTACGTTGTTACGATTGATCAACGGATTGCCAGATGAACATGACTTTATAGCCCTTGTGGGACACAACCCCGCGGTAGAGCAGATGCTTTATACTTTAAGTGGCGCCATTAAAGACGTACCGCCGGGTACGGTAGCATTAATTGAGTTTGATGCAGAAAGCTGGCAGGAAGTTGATGAAAACACCGGCAAGCTTACTTACTATGACAACCCCAAGCTTTAATTAACGCAGTAGGTTTTACCCGGCAGCGACCGAATAAAACCTTGTAGTTCCATATCCAGCAACGTCATAGCTAACTGGCTGGTGGGCATGTTGGTTTTTATGCTCAGGTCATCAATTGCAAGTGGTGCTTTGTGTTCGCGGATGATGGTATATACCGCAAACTCATCGGCAGACAGATCAATAGGTAGTATTAACTGATCTGTTGATGGTTTCGCATCGCTGTTCTTTTCCCATCCCATGCTGTAAGCAAGGTCGGCCATACAGGTTAGCAACGATGCTTTGTTGTGCCTGATCAGGAAATTGCATCCCTCGGAATACTCATCCCCTAACCTGCCCGGAAAAGCAAACACATCGCGGTCGTAGCTATTTGCAATTTCAGCAGTGATTAATGCACCGCCTTTTAGGCCCGCTTCCACAACTATTGTCGCGTCAGCCATACCGGCCACAACACGATTTCTTGCCGGGAACTTCTCCCGGTCAGGCCGTGTACCCGATGGATATTCGGTAAGCAAACCTCCGTTCTCCAGCATCTTTTCAGCAGTCGGGCGGTTCTGGCTCGGGTATAACCGGTCTAAACCATGGGCAAAAACACCTACGGTAGGTACATTCATCTTCACGCATTCCTTATGTGCAGCCACATCTATCCCATGAGCCAGGCCACTTACCACCAGCACATTATACTCCTTTAGCTCTTCTACCAATTGACGGCACAAACTGCGGCCATAGTCTGTAGCGTTCCGGGTACCCACTATGCTCACCACCCTTTGCATATTGAAGTTCGCGTTTCCTTTGCTGTATAAGAGTAAAGGCGCGTCATTACAATTCTTTAGCCGTTTAGGATAGCGTACATCATTAAAAAACAACACGTCTATATTATTCTTCTCTATGAAATACATCTCCTGTTCTGCCCGGCGCAGCGCCTGATCAAAATCGGTTTGCTCCAGTCGCTTTTGACCTACGCCCGGCGTTTTTGTAAGTGCGTTTTTAGAAAGCCTGAACACCTGCTCGGCACTGCCAAACTGCCGCACCATTGATCGTGCGAGTACTGGACCTATGTTATCAAGGAATGTTAAAGCTATTTGGTGATGTAACGACATGGCTGTTTTGGTGCACTAAAATAGTAAAATCCTAAAATAATTAGCAAAATCAGCTCTAAATACTTGCAAAAAAATATTTCAACTTAACTACAAAAATAGTTTGCAAACTATTAAAATAGTTTTACCTTAGCCTAACTACAAAAATAGTTTACTATGAAGATAAAGGAACTCACCAAGGCTGAAGAACAGATAATGCAGATATTGTGGCAATTACAGGAAGGTATTGTAAAGGATATTCTGGAACAATTACCCGATCCAAAACCTGCTTATAACACTGTTTCCACAGTAGTAAGGGTACTGGAAGGCAAAGGCTTTGTGGACCATAAAGCCTACGGCAACTCACATGTGTACTTCCCCGTGATAAGCGAAGACGAATACAAGAAATTCACTTTTGATAAGCTGATGAAAAACTACTTCAGCGACTCCTACAAAAGCCTCGTATCCTTTATTGCTGATGAGAAGAATCTCGGCGTAAAAGAACTTGACGAACTAACAGAACTACTCAATAACCTGAAAAACAAAAAACAATGAGCTGGCTGCACTACCTTATTGAAGCAAATATTTACCTGGGGGTATTTTATTTGTGCTACTGCTTGTTCCTGAACAACGAGACACATTATATGCTTGGGCGTATTTACCTGCTTTTTAGCTGTGTGCTGGCTTTCACGTTGCCACTTACACAGCTAAGCATGCTTAAAAAACCTGTAGAGCAGATACAATTATCGCCGCTGGTTTACATTCCTGCACCTAAAGTAATGCCACACGCAAGTGTTCCGAAAACACCGGAAGTAACGTTTTCAATAGAGACAACGCTATTAGGTATCTATATAATCGGCGTTGTTATAGCGCTGTGTATACTCCTATATCGGCTGTACAAGCTATCCGCTTTAACACGAGGTAACAAGTCCAGGTATGCTGATAAGTACACCATGGTACGACTAAAGGGATCAAACACCGCCTTTTCTTTTTTCAACTACCTGTTCATTGGCGACGATTTGCCCAGAGCCGAAACCATTATAGCCCATGAGCTGGTGCACATTAAACAAAAGCATTCGGCTGATATCATTTTTATTGAGCTTTTAAAAGTGATCAACTGGTTTAACCCACTCATTTACCTGGTGCAGCGCAGCCTGCGTACGGTGCATGAGTACATTGCCGACGAGCAAACCGCCGCCTACGAACAGGATGCCATAAGCTATTCATCCTTCCTGGTGAATAATGCTTACGGGGTGCAGGGCGCTCCCATAGCGCACTCATTCTTCAATTATAACCTATTAAAAAAGAGGATAATCATGTTAAACCAAAAACGATCAGGCAACTTAGCTAGGCTAAAGTACCTGCTGGCAGTACCGCTTTGCGCGGGTATGCTGTGCACATCTACACTCGTGTTCAGTAAAGATTACGCGTTTATAGATCTGGCACCAAAAAACGTGGCTAAAGAAAAGCCTGAGCTGGTGAAGTACTTTAAAATCACCGACAAAAAGAACAACTTAACGGCCTACTCTGACAATCTTTCGTTTACGGAAGGCGGTGTAAAAAAGATGTTCTTAGCAAAAAGTGTTACTCAAAAAGATATTGCGTATATAAAAAAAATGCGCGGCCTTACTGTTGAGGTGATAGATGTGGACAGCAAAACAAAAATGCAGGTGCCAATGGTAATTAAAGAGGGTATTAATACCGATACACCCAAATACAAACGACCCATTCCCCCTCCCCCAATTGAGGTTAAAGACGGGTTTGCTGATGTTCATGTGTTTTTATCCCGTGCGATAAAGTATCCAAAAACGGCATTGGTAAATGAAGAAAGAGGCAATGCATTGGTTAGTTTTAATGTTACATCTGCCGGTAAGATCAGCAACGTACAATTGCTCAAGAAAGCAGGTGGCCAGTTTGACAATCTACTCGTTAACGCACTTCCTAAATTCCCGGGTAAAATAACCGCCAAACCTGGCACCTATAAAATGGAAGTGATATTTGATATCCTGGGTGGCAATTTTGTCTCCTCCGTTGACAGCAAAACTCTAAACTCGCCTGATTTTGCCGGGCAAGCTCAAATAATGGGAATGACTGATGAACAATACAGGAAAATGGTTCCCCTTCCGCCACCACCAGCGCCACCTGCTAAAGCACCAAAAAAGGTAGGTAAGACAGCTCCTAAGCTTATCCGTATACCTCCCCCAATTGTAGTTCCGGATAAACCAGGTAGTATCCCGCCACCTCCGCCACCTGTTCCTGCAAAAGCGCACAAAGTAAAGCCTGCAAAGGAAATTACGATGTTAAAGTTAGTACCGGCTATTTCTATTGATGTAGATTCGGTACAACTGGTAAAGGATGAGCCTGCAAAAACTAACAATACGATAAAGCTGCAGCTAAAGGAACCCCGCGTTGCTCAGGTAAAATCAATTAATATCAGGCCAGTTGTTAAGACAAAAATTGATACTGTTAGAATTGTACCACCGCAAAACAACTAATATAAATACTACCCTTTTACATAGATGACCTGCTTGGTCTCAAAAAACTCCTCGGCAAAATATTGGCTGAGGTAGAATTGCTGAACGGCTAAACCCGACTCGGCAATTTCTTGCTTCAGGTCCCCCCCTTTTAAATACAATATCCCATTGGGTAGCGTATTCTTGCTTTCTTTGTTGAATTTCCCCTTCACCCACGGGTAAAAATCTTTTAATTGGGTAACCGCCCGCGATACTACAAAATCAAATCTTTGCTTTATCTCTTCGGCTCGCTGATGGGTAGCTTTAACATTAGTAAGGCTCAACGCTGCTGCAACTTCGTTAACCACTTTTATCTTTTTACCTATAGAGTCTACCAGGTGAAACTGCGTTTTCGGGAATAAAATAGCAAGCGGAATGCCAGGGAATCCTCCGCCGGTGCCAACATCCAGTACGGTTTCGCCCGGCAAAAAGCTCATAACTTTGGCTATCCCTAATGAGTGAAGTATGTGGCGCTCGTATAGCAGGTCAATATCTTTGCGGGATATTACATTTATCTGGTTGTTCCAAAACGTATAAAGTTCCTGCAAACGTGCAAATTGTTCTTGCTGAGCTGGTGTAATATCCGGAAAGTACTTCAGGATCAGGTCAGATGTCATCCTTATTATATCTGTTGATGATGTTACCAAGTAAATACCGCGCCCTAAACAGCTGCGCCTTTACCGTACCAAGGGGCAAATCTAATTGCTGGGCTATTTCTTCGTAAGACAGTTCATCAAAGTAGCGCAGGGTTATCAGGTTTCGGTAGCGCGGTGGTAAACTTTCTATAAGCAGTTTTAGCTCTTCGGTTTGCTGCTTTTTAATGGACGATTCTTCCGGGTTAAGTGTATCTGCCTTAATTTGCAGTGGTTTTTCTTCGCCCTCCTCATCAATCATCCCGTGTATAGATTGCGTATTAAGCTTTTTCTTCCTGATGAAATCTATACAGTTATTGGTAGCAACCCTAAACAACCAGGTGCTAAAGGCAAATTCCGGTTGGTATTTGTCCAGCTTTTCAAATGCTTTAGCAAAAGTTTCAACAGTAAGGTCCATTGCGTCCTCTTTGTTGTTTACCATTTTCAAAACCATAAAGTAGATAGAATCCTTATAGCGGTGCATCAGGTCGGCATACGCTTTCTGGCTGCCCGCCCTTGCCTTCACCACCAGGTGAAAATCATTCTTTGCGTTCTCGGTAAAATTTTGGTTTACTTCCATCGGCCAGGTTTTATAAAAGTCCCTATCAGTCCAAATACGTTAAGGTAAATATAGTATATCAGGTCAAAAAACGGCAGTGACCATAGCATGTCGGGCGCGCCAAGCTTCTTAAATACCTTATTGTATAACAGCAATTGTAATACCATTCTGAAAGCCAGCATACCTAAAGCAAGCAATGGTTCAAAACTAAATACAATGCACAGCACAAATAAGGTGTAAAACAGGAATCCGGTAACAGCATCAAAGCTTAACATACGGCGGTGGCGGTTCCTGTACTCCTTACCCACCCCCATGTGCCGCTTTTTTTGGGTAAACCATTCCCCAAAAGTCTCTTTAGCCGGCGTGTAAGTAAAAGTATCGGGGTGTATTTCTATAATGGTATTATTGGCTGTGGCATTTTGATTCACAAACAAATCATCATCGCCAGACATAAGGTGCATATGCGCAGCAAAGCCTTTGGAAGCGAAAAACAGGGTTTTAGTATAACCAAGGTTTCTGCCTATCCCCATGTACGGATCGCCGCCGAGCGCCATGGACAAATAGTTGATAGCCGTTTTTAATGTCTCAAAACGTACGAAGGCATTTAAAAAACTTCGGGTACGGTAATAGGGCGAGTAGCCTAGTACTATTTGCGCCTGGGTGGTAAAGTTGGCGGCCATACGGGTGATCCAATGCAGGGTGGCCGGCTTACAATCCGCATCAGTAAATAAGAGGTGCTCGTTTTTGGCTGCCTTTATACCTAAAGTTAGGGCAAACTTCTTACCGGTTTTATAGCGTTCGTGCTCGGTAATGGTTACTATTTTAAGGTGCGGAAACTCTCTTTGTATGTCTTGCAGTACCTCATCTGACCCATCGGTAGACCGGTCGTTCACTACCACAACTTCAAAATCAGGATAATTCTGCTGGAGAATATAAGGCAGGTTTTCGGTAAGGTTGCGCGACTCGTTACGGGCGCTGATCACTACCGATATTGGGATGTCGACTTTAGGAAGCTCCTGTAAAGGGGTGTAGCCGGCTAGGCGGCTGTGGTTACCAACAAGGTAATACAGCTGAACAATAAAACATAGCTGAAACAGAACGAACAGTGCCTCTTGAATATAAGCTTCCAAAACCCCTTTATAATAAGGTGCAAATTTGTGAAAAAAGCACGAGATGTACGCGGTAAAGTTGGAAGGTTTTAAGGCACTGAAGGCATCTTATAATGGGTAACCTGTACGTCCCTTTTATGATAACACTCTTTAAACCTTATAATAATGGCATCAAAAATTCGTAATTTTGTACACTTATAATGGAATTTACTTTACACGCACAAGACCCGTTATCTAAAGCCCGCGCGGGCGAGCTTGTTACAGATCACGGCGTTATACAAACCCCTATTTTCATGCCCGTTGGCACTGCCGGTACCGTAAAGGCCGTGCACCAGCGTGAGCTGAAAGAGGATATAGAAGCACAGATCATACTCGGAAATACCTATCATTTATACTTGCGCCCTGGCCTGAACACGCTGGAAAGCTCGGGTGGGCTTCATAAATTTAATGGTTGGGAAGGCCCGATACTTACCGACAGTGGCGGGTACCAGGTGTATTCGCTTACCGAGGTGCGTAAAATCAAGGAAGAAGGAGTTACATTTCGCTCACATGTGGATGGCTCAAAACACCTGTTCACACCCGAAAACGTAATGGATATCCAGCGCATTATTGGCGCAGATATTATTATGGCCTTTGATGAATGTACCCCTTACCCATGCGATTATAACTACGCGAAACGCTCTATTGAGATGACCCACCGCTGGCTTAAACGCTGCTGCGACAGGTTTGACGCGACTGAGCCGAAGTACGGGTACAACCAGACACTTTTCCCGATTGTACAGGGGTCGGTATACAAAGATCTGCGGGTAAAATCAGCGGAGGTCATTGCTTCTTTCGGGCGAGAAGGCAACGCCATCGGCGGCCTTTCTGTAGGCGAACCAGCTGAAGAAATGTACGCCATGACGGAGGTTGTATGCGATATATTACCCCAGGATAAACCGCGTTACCTGATGGGCGTAGGAACTCCCGTAAACATCCTGGAGAATATTGCGCTGGGGATAGACATGTTCGATTGCGTGATGCCTACCCGTAATGCCCGTAACGGCATGCTTTTTACCAGCAACGGAATCATTAATATTAAGAACGAGAAGTGGAAAAACGACTTCTCTCCTATTGACGCTGAAAGCGATCTGTTTGCCGATAAGGTATACACCAAGGCTTATTTGCGGCACCTTATACATAGCGGCGAAATGCTTGGTGCGCAAATAGCCACCCTTCATAACCTCCACTTTTACTTGTGGTTAGTGAAAGAAGCGCGCAATAAAATTATAGCCGGGGAGTTTTACCAATGGAAAAACACCATGGTTACCCGCCTGGCGCAACGCTTGTAATGAAGAAACTCTTAAGCAGATACTTAAAAACGATTGACTGGTACATTATTAATAAGTACCTGGGCACGTTTGTGTTTACGCTGGGCATCTTTCTGGCCATATCAGTTGTTTTTGATATATCTGAACACCTGGACAACTTTCTGAGTAAAAATGCGCCTTTAAACGAGATCATTTTTAAGTATTACGCCGGGTTTATCCCTTTTTACCTAATGATGTTGTCGCCGCTGATTAACTTTCTATCAGTTATATTCTTTACTGCAAAGATGGCCAATCAGACAGAAATTGTGCCGATACTCACTAGTAAAGCCAGCTTCTACCGCTTCTTAAGACCTTATTTTTTCTCCGCAACGGTCATATTTGTGGTGTCCATATTGGCCAATATCTTTGTAATTCCGTATACAAATAAGCTGAAAGTAGACTTTGAAAGTGCTTATTTCTTCAACGGAGATGACCCTACCAAGGCCGAAGTTCACATCCAGTTAGACAAAAACACCTTTGTTTTTCTGCAATCTTACGACCCTCAGGTGCACACCGGATACCAGTTTATGCTGGAAAAATTTGACGGGGACGAGATGAAAATGCGTTTAACAGCGCCCAGTATTACCTTCGATTCTGTGAAAACAAGGTGGAAAATCAACACGCCTTCCATCCGTTATATTGACGGTTTAAAGGAAAAATTCATCAGTAACGGACCGCTTATTGACACCGTTTTAGACATGCGCCCGATAGACTTTGAGGTGCATGATAACGTTAATAGCAACGTGTATGGCGGCATGCCATTAAGCGAACTGAACAAGCTTATCGACAAAGAAAAGATACGCGGAACAGGTGCTTTAATAGACATGCAATTTGAAAAATACCGCCGTTTTGTTGAGCCATTATCCTCCTTTGTACTCGCCGTTATCGGCGTCGCTATATCCTCCCGGAAGGTCCGTGGAGGCGTTGGACTGCCGCTCGGCATTGGCATTTTTATCTGTTTCGTGTACATTGTTGTAAACAGATTTGCCCTTGTCTTTGCCGTAAAAGGCGGCTTCGAACCGCTTATTGCAGTGCTTATCCCCAACATAGTTTTCGGGATTTTAGGCTGGATATTACTCGTAAAAGCACCTAAATAATGCCCCAGCAAACCGCCCCGGCAGCCTTAAATAAGAACCTCGTCATCCTTCATTTTACCGTTTTTGTATGGGGATTTACCGGGATTCTTGGCCAGCTTATTACCATATCGGCAGTAAATTTGGTTTGGTACAGGGTTGCGATTGCCGCTTTTTCGCTGTTTTTCTACTTCATTTTGGCAAAAAAGCCGATCAAAATAAGTGTGAAAAATGCAGGAAAAATGTGGCTGACCGGCGCTTTAGTAGGTGGTCATTGGATACTTTTCTTCGCATCTATCAAGCTTTCTACCGTTCCGGTAACGCTGGTTTGCCTCTCATCTATCACACTTTTCACGGCAATTTTTGAGCCGCTGATCAATAAAAAACCGATCTCAAAAATGGAGATCATCGCCGGCGTCTTAATAATTACCGGCATTGTACTTATTTTCAAATTTGAATCTCATTACACTAAGGGCATCATAGCAGGGCTTACCAGCGCAGTACTTGCAGCACTTTTCGCCATCATTAACTCGCGATTTGTTAAACACTACGAGGCACCCGTTATTGCTTTTTACGAGCTTTCCGGGGCTTTCGTTTGGATCACAATATACCTTTTCATCACTCTTGGAACAGCCGGATTTATCATCCCTAAAGCAGCTGACATCGGCTACCTGGTGCTGCTTGGCACCGTTTGTACATCTCTAGCTTACGTTGCAGGCGTGTCTGTAATGCGGGAACTTTCTGCATTTCGTGTGGCGCTTATCACCAACCTCGAACCAGTTTATGGCATTATTATGGCCTTTATTTTATTTGGCGATATGAATAAAATGACGCTTGGTTTTTGGTCAGGTGCGCTCATCATTCTTTCCACTATCTTCCTTTTTCCATTCGCCCAAAAGCAGGTTGCTAAACGCCGGGTTAGGTAAGATCTGTTTAAATTAGTCTTTAAAATTTGATGTTTTCATCTACCTTCTCTGGGGTAGGGGACGCATTTCAGTTATAGGCTATAAGCCATTTTAAAGCCCTATAAGACACTTTCATTTTCGGCCACTATAATCTTACCATTCGCAAACTTCGAGCGAACAGGCGCAATATCAAGGATTTTCTAAGTGTACTGACACAACTGTCGCCGTCGTAATGAATCATTTACTATTATCTTCAAATTTAGATGCTTAAATAATAAAGTAAAGTCAAATTTTGCGTTTATTTATATCGTTTATAGATTTGAAAATCAACATTTTATAAACTTTAAATAAACTTAAATTTCAACGAAAACAATTTAAGTTATTTCATGGAATACTAAAATATTTAGCATTAACCTCGTTTAACAAAAATTTTACCAGATAGTGATTTACAAATCAGTTATTTAAGATTAATTATATAACGTAAAAATAAATTTGCATGGAGTAAGTAATTGCTTCGACCAAAGTGTACCGAACTCGTTTTACCAGAATGCAATTAATTTGATAAGTACCGGCAGATGTATACACGCAGAAGAATCGGGAGAGCTGAAATCCGATTGATGTTGCCAGGAGAATTAATGAGACGTCTAACGAAGGAACATTACGTCTTCATAGAAAAGTCGTCTTTAAAGCCAATAAAAAATCTATCAAGCCTTAAAATTCAAGACCAAGAAAATTCTGACATTGCAAGCAGCCGATAACGATTGGGAAAGACAGGAAAAAGAAAGCTGCATCTTTAATAAAGTAGACTGATGGAAAACCGCGGCTTTACATTGATGTTTTAAAAGTGCATCTTAGAGACAGCAATAATCAGAGGAACAAACCATGCGCATTAAGACCATCATCATACTTGTCATCGCAATTTTACTAACGATCATTTTCATGCAAAATCTTGACCCCGTCAGATTCACGGTTCTATTCTCTACGCTTTACATTTCCAAGGTTTCCATGATGCTGGTTGTACTTGCAGTGGGGTTCGTGCTCGGCTACCTTGTCGGCCGTCCGGGAAGGAAGAAGTACAACCACATAGGTTATGACAAGGACACCCCACACCCAGAAGATCCCCGTACACTAAGTGACGAAGATCGCGACTACATCAATTAAAACAATTTCTGAGTTTCAATCCGGAGAAATTGCAATAAAGATACCAAGCTCTTTACAGAAGCTTTAACTACACGTTGTAAAATACCCGGCAAGTTTCTTCCAGAGTACTTAAATCTGGCAGGGTTTCAAATATGCCAAATACCGATGCTCCAGAGCCGCTCATACTGGCGTATAATGCGCCACGCTCGTACAGCGATGCTTTTACGCCACGGATAACCGGGTGGTTGTTGAAGATATGCGCCTCAAAGTCGTTACGAATATGGCGTTTCCACTGCGCTACAGGCATTTGTATAAGATCGTACAAAGTCTCTTTAACAAACGTTGGTTTAACACCCCTGTAGGCCTCTGCGGTGGATACATGAGCATCTGGCATCACCAGCACTATTTTGTAGCCCGAGAGGTCTAGTTTTATGCTCTCGAACTCGTCGCCTTTCTCGAAAGCAAATACCGGTTGGTTGTTGATGAAAAAAGCACAGTCTGCTCCGAGCACTCTGGCATAGTCCATCATCTGATCGGCTGTTAAACCCAATCGAAATTTTTCGTTCATCAGCTTGATGAAAAAGGCAGCGTCAGAAGACCCTCCGCCAAGCCCCGCCCCTATCGGAATATTTTTGTGCAGGTGTATAGCAACGGGTGGCAGTTTAAAATCTCTCTTGAGCAATTGATAGCCTCTCAGACAAAGATTATCATCCTCACTCCCGGGTATCTCCAGCCCGCTGGATTGAAAGCTTAATGCATCACTTTCTATAACCTCCAGCACATCGTTTATTTTGATGGGGTAAAAAATAGTCTCCAGGTTGTGGTAGCCATCCGGGCGGCGTTCCGTAATATTTAGTCCTATGTTTATCTTAGCGTTCGGAAATACAATCATCAGAAATCAATTAACACCTGCATGTATTTTTGCACATCGGTAGGATACCAAAATTAGATTATTTTTCTTTGTAACTGACTAGCCGGCTAAAAGCAGATCTTAACAACAACCGGCATATGCCTCTTCAAAACTTTACAAGTAGAACATGAAACAATACCTCGACCTGATGCGGCATGTGATGGAGAACGGTGCGCAAAAGCACGATCGCACCGGAACGGGCACCTTAAGCGTTTTTGGATACCAGATGCGTTTCGACCTGAAAGAAGGCTTTCCGATGGTGACCACCAAAAAGCTCCACTTGAAATCCATCATCCATGAACTGATATGGTTTTTAAGCGGAGACACCAACATTAAATATCTTAAAGATAACGGCGTGCGCATTTGGGACGAGTGGGCTGATGCTGACGGCAACCTAGGGCCCGTGTATGGCTACCAATGGCGCTCCTGGCCAAAACCTGATGGCGGCCACATAGACCAGATAACCCAGGTGGTAAATACCCTGAAGAACAATCCCGACTCGCGTAGGATTATGGTGTCGGCATGGAATGTGGCCGACGTGAACCAAATGGCGCTCCCGCCCTGCCATAGCTTGTTCCAGTTTTATGTAGCACCGGCAGATGAATCCAAAGGCGAAACGCGCGGTAAGTTATCGTGCCAACTTTACCAGCGTAGCGCGGACATTTTCCTGGGTGTGCCGTTTAACATTGCTTCGTATGCACTGCTTACCATGATGATGGCTCAGGTATGTGATCTGGAATGCGGCGACTTTATACACACCTTTGGCGACGCGCATATTTACAACAACCACCTGGAGCAAGCACAACTGCAATTAAGCCGCGACCCCAGGCCGTTACCTACGATGAAGATAAACCCGGAGGTTAAGGATATTTTCAGTTTTAAGTTTGAAGATTTCACCCTGGAAAACTACGACCCGCATCCGCACATCAAAGCAGCCGTTGCTGTTTAACTGAACAAACATGATCATCTCTATTGTTGTGGCTATTGCCGAGAACCATGCTATTGGCAAAAACAACCAGTTGTTATGGCACATGCCAAATGACCTCAAACACTTCAAAGAAGTAACATCAGGTCGTAGTATTATCATGGGCCGTAAAACTTACGAGTCTGTTGGCAAACCGCTCCCGAAGCGGCGCAACATCATTGTAACCCGACAGGACATCGAAATCCCGGGATGCGAGGTGGTAAAATCTATAGATGAAGGCATCGCCCTGTGCAAAGGGGAAGATGAAGTGTTCATAGGAGGTGGTGCAGAGATATACCGCCAGGCAATGGATAAAACAGACCGGATCTATCTTACCATTGTTCACCAGGCGTTTGAGGCTGACACCTTTTTCCCAGAAATTGACTATACTCAATGGACCGAGACCAGCAGAGAAAACTTTAGTGCTGACGAGAAAAATCCGCACCCTTACTCCTTTATCCAGCTGGATCGCCGGTAACAAAAACAGCCATTATATTGTTTCAATTAAAAATTTCATGCTTGTGAAATTTTATTAGATTTGCCGTCTTATTTCAGAAAGCTTATAAACTAATTATTTACATACTAATTCGAAATGCAAGGTAAAGGGGTTATTAAATTTTTCGCCATTCTGCTGGCAGTGGTGTGCTTGTACCAACTGTCGTTCACGTGGGTGGCCAATAAAGTTGAGAACAATGCAAAAGAATACGCGAAGGGCAATACTGAGAAGGAAAAAGCCTATCTTGATTCCATGTCTACTCAACCGGTGTATCCACTACTTGGCCACACCTACCAGTACTGCCTTGACAGGGAGTTAGCCCTTGGTCTCGACCTTAAAGGCGGCATGAACGTTACCATGCAGATCTCTCTGCGCGAATTGGTACAGTCATTGGCAAACAACAACCAGGATCCTGCATTTAAGCAAGCGCTTGTTGAAGCAGAGAAGAATGCGGTAACTACTCAGAAAGACTACATCACCCTTTTTGTTGATGCTTACGAGAAGATATCTCCAAATGGCAAACTAGCTTCTATTTTCGCTAACAGCAACAACCAAGACCACCTGAAGTATAATGCTTCTAACAGCGAGGTTGAAACTTACCTGAAAGATCAGGCCACTGTAGCAGTTCAGCAGTCATATACTGTATTGCATACCCGTATCGACCAGTTTGGTGTTACCCAGCCAAACATACAGCTACAGAAAAGCACTAACCGCATCCTTATCGAACTTCCTGGTGTTAAAGAACCGGATCGTGTTCGTAAGCTATTGTCGGGTTCTGCAAAACTTGAGTTCTATCAAACTTACGACAATACCGAAATTTTCGGCCTGCTGAACAACATTAACAGTGTTCTGGCTGCAAAAAGCAAATCTGCTGATACTACTAAAGCAAAAACTGCTGAAGCAGCACCTAAATCAGCAAAAGACTCTGCAAACTCTTTGCTGGCTAAGCTAAAGAACAACACGTCTAAAGATTCATCTTCTTTAAACAATAAAGCTCAATTAGCTGCTCAAAACCCTTTGTTCTCTGTAATGGCTCCAATGTATGGCCAGGACGCAAATGGACAGGGACAGCCTTACCCGGGCCCAATGGTTGGCCGTGTTGCTCAAAAAGACACTGCTAAAGTTAACGGCTACCTGCGCAGTGCCGAAGTGAAAGCCATCATTCCTCAAAACTTGAAGTTTCTTTGGAGTGTAAAACCGGTAGAAAATTCGAAGGTATTTGAGCTGTACGCTATAAAACTTGCCGGCGCGCAAAATGGCCCGGTATTAACAGGAGATGTTATCAACGACGCACGTAGCGACGTTGACCCAACTAAAGGCGGCTATGAGGTTATCATGAATATGAACTCTCAGGGCGCTCAAAAATGGAAGAACATCACTGCAGAAGCTTCTGCAGGTGCAAATAAAAGAGCTATAGCCATTGTACTTGACGACAATGTTTACTCTGCCCCTACTGTACAGAACGAGATATCGGGCGGTGTATCATCTATTTCAGGTAACTTTAAGGTTGAAGATACTAAAGACTTAGCCAACGTGCTAAAGGCCGGCCGCTTGCCTGCTCCTGCGCGCATCATCGGCGAAGAAGTTGTAGGTCCGTCACTGGGTCAGGAAGCTATCAATGCTGGTTTATTATCATGCGTATTAGGTTTAGTGGTGATCCTGATCTTCATGATCGCTTACTACAACCGTGCAGGTACCGTCGCGGTAGTTGCGGTATTGGTTAACGTATTCTTCCTGATGGGTGTACTGGTAAGTATACGTGCAGTATTAACACTGCCTGGTATAGCAGGTATCATCCTGATATTGGGTGTGGCGGTTGATGCGAACGTTTTGGTTTACGAGCGAGTTCGCGAAGAGCTTGGTTTAGGCAAATCTATTCGCATTGCAATTGCCGATGGTTTTAAACACGCGCTTCCGTCAATTCTTGATGCCAACATTAGTACTTTCCTTACGGGTTTAATCCTGTTCATCTTCGGTTCAGGCCCAATCCAGGGTTTCGCAACCACGTTGATGATCGGTATCATAACCACCTTGTTCTGTTCACTACTAATCTCCAGGTTAATATTTGAATTCATGCTTGAAAAAGGCTGGGATATCAAGTTTTCAAACCCATGGAGTTCACACACCTTTAAAAATGCTAACTACGGCTTTGTGAAAAACCGCTTTAAGTTTTATGCTTTCTCCGGTATATTCATTATCGCGGGCTTGATCTCCATGTTTACCCAAGGCTTTAACTATGGTGTAGACTTTGGTGGTGGCCGTACTTACATTGTTAAGTTCCCGAACAAAGTAAATACAGAACAGGTTCATGACGCTATCGATGCAACGTTGGGTCGCGGTACCGAAGTTAAAACTTATGGACAGGACAAAATAAGCATTAACACCAACTACCTGATTACTGACAATACGCCGGGTGCTGACGAAAAGGTACAAGCTGCTTTGATAAGCTCTTTAAACAGCAAACCTGCTACTGCCATTACGGCAGCCAATATATTAAGCCACCAAAAGGTAGAGGCAACTATAGCCAACGAGGTGAAATCATCTGCAAAGTGGACCATCATTATCGCTATTATTGTGATATCTGCTTACATTTTGATCAGGTTCCGCAAATGGCAGTTCAGCTTGGGTGCAATGATTGCTACTGCACATGACTCTTTATTGGTACTGTCGTTCTTCTCTTTGTTTAAGGATGTACTTCCTTTCTCACTGGATATCGATCAGGCCTTTATAGCAGCGTTGCTAACGGTAATTGGTTACTCTATTAACGATACTGTAGTAGTATTTGACCGTATCCGTGAGTTCCTTGACCTGCATCATGCAAAAACTGATGACCCTAAAGAGGTGATCAACCACGCTATCAATAATACATTGAGCCGTACAATTATTACTGCTTTAACTGTGGTGATGATATTGGTTGTACTGTTTGCCTTCGGTGGCGACGTTATCCGCGGTTTCTCGTTCGCATTGTTAATCGGTGTTATTTTCGGAACCTACTCTTCTATTTGTGTAGCAACACCAGTTATCATTGACTTTGGGAAAAAAGACCTTAAGTAAAAATTAATTTAATTAAATGAAGGCTCCAAAGAACATTTGGAGCCTTTTTTGTTTTCAGAATAGAGTGCAGTTTAAAATATTATAAAACTGTTAAGAATATTATGAGCGATCTATCAAAATTCCCTACAGTAGTAGTTATAGGCGGTGGTTTCGGCGGTATAGAAGTAGTGAAACAGCTGGCAGACAAACCCGTAGAGGTCATATTGCTTGATAAGCACAACTATCATACATTTCAGCCTTTGTTGTATCAGGTGGCAACGGGCAGCCTTGAGGCAGAATCTATCGCTTTTTCACTCAGGAAAAATTTCGAAGGTCAAAAAAACCTTAGATTTCGTATTGCAGAAGTGACCAGTATTGATTCTGCTGCCAATGTGGTACATACCGATATAGGCCCTATTCCTTACGACTATCTAGTGATAGCTACCGGATCTACCACCAACTTTTTCGGCAACAAGGATATTGAAAAATATTCAATGCCGATGAAATCTATACCTGAGGCGTTAAACTTAAGGTACATGGTGCTGCAAAACCTAGAGGAGGCTATTTTAAAGCCCTCCAAGGAAGAACGAGCACCGTACCTGACATTCGTACTGGTGGGTGCAGGACCGACCGGTGTAGAGCTCGCAGGATCGTTAGCGGAGTTACGCAATCACGTACTAAATAAGGACTACCCGGAATTGGCTAAAGAAGAGATGAAGGTTTACCTGGTAGACTTCCTTCCGAAAGTACTGGGGCCATTTTCAGACGAGGGTTCCAAAGCTGCTGAAGGCTACCTTACCAAAATGGGTGTAGATGTACTGCTGAACGTTAAAGTACAAAGCTACGATGGACATGAAATTAAGTTTGAGGATGGTAGAAGTATACCCACGCGCAACGTTATCTGGTCTGCGGGTGTAATGGGTGTGGTACCTGAAGGTGTAGACAAAGCATCAATAGAGCGCGGTAACCGCATACGTATAGATAACATTTGCCGCGTTGCGGGATCAGAAAACATATTTGCCATAGGCGACGTTGCCGCTATGATTACACCGGAAACACCTAAGGGACACCCGGGTGTGGCACAGGTTGCGATACAAATGGGCGAACTTACCGGTAAGAACATTAATAGATTAATTAAAGGTGAACCTACCGAGCCATTTAAGTACAATGATAAAGGTTCATTAGCTACCATTGGCCGTAACAAAGCTATTGCAGATTTGGGTAAAATTAAGTTCCAGGGATTTTTTGCATGGCTGATATGGATGTTTGTGCATTTAATATCGCTTATGGGTGGCCGTAACAAGATAATTGTATTCATAAACTGGGTAGCCAGTTATATGAGTTATAATGGCGGCAGCAGGCTTATTATACGCAAGTTTGAACCAGAACAACTCGTTAACAAAGACACACAGGTAGCCCAGGCAGATTAATGATACAGGAAACGATAAGGATTACAGAATGCCCCCGCGATGCAATGCAGGGGCTTTCTCATTTTGTACCAACCGAGGTAAAAATCGAGTACATTAACCTGTTGCTGCAGGTTGGTTTTGACACTATTGATTTCGGCAGCTTTGTATCACCAAAAGCTATCCCTCAAATGCGGGATACAGCAGATGTACTCGCTAAACTCGATCTTGGTAATACCAAATCTAAGCTACTGGCCATTGTTGCCAATGACCGTGGCGCGGAGGATGCGTCAAAGCATGAGGCTATTACTTACCTGGGCTATCCGTTCTCGATCTCTGAGAGCTTTCAGCAGCGCAACGCGAATACATCTATAACAGATGCTTTTGATACGGTAAAGCGGATAAACGAGCTTTGCAGAACTAATAATAAAGAGTTGCTTATCTACCTTTCTATGGGGTTTGGTAACCCTTATGGCGATGAATGGAACACCGGTATTGTACAATACTGGGCGCAAAAAATGATTGAAGAAGGAATCGGACACATTGCTCTTTCAGATACTGTAGGCATTGCTACACCAGAGCAAATAACTGCAATTTATCCTAAGCTAACAGAACTGTCAGATATAACTGGCTTTGGGTTGCACCTTCACTCTACCCCGGACACCTGGCAGGAAAAAGTAGCTGCTGCCTACGAAAGCGGATGTACCAGGTTTGACGCGGCTTTAAAAGGTTACGGGGGTTGCCCCATGGCTAAAGACGAGCTTACAGGAAACATTGCAACAGAGAACCTTATAGCTTACCTGCTGCACCAAAACATTGACCTGGGGCTTGATTTGGATAAACTTGCCGAAGCTATGGAGTTTTCGGAAAAGGTGTTTGTGAAAGATTAATGCAGTTCCTCTTTAAGTTTCTCGCGAACAGATGACGGCTTGATCATTTTATAGTGCTGTATGCCGGCTTCTTCAAACATCTCGCCTACCTTCTCGAAGCCGAAGCGCGCGTACAATGTAGCGGCATCTACCTGTGCATGCAGGTAAACATAGTCGGCATCTGCAGGAAGGTCGTCCAATACCGTGCGGACAAGCGCCTGTCCTACCCCTGCGCCCCTAAACTTTTTCAGGACAGCAAAGCGTTCCAATTTATATCCTTTATCTGTTTTTCTCCAGCGGGATGCGCCTGCTGGCTCATCATCCACCGTAGCTAAAAAGTGCGTGGATTCATCTTCAAACTCCCATTCTAATTCGGGCGGACAATTCTGTTCACCTACAAACACTTCCCGCCTGATGGCAAACACTTTTTCCAGCTCGGCCGGATCATTTACTTTTCTTACTTCTACTTTTGAGGGCATTCTGATAATGAGCTTTTGATTGGTAACCGGTTTGTTTAATGTTGTGATTTTCCTCTGCAGCATCTATAGAATGCGTACAGGTAATATCATCTTCCTGCTCGGCTAAATTAGATAATTTGATGTAAAATTTATTCAGTTGATCCAGCTCCTGCTCAGTAAGGTCTTCTATATTCACCATACGATTACTAGCCCCCTGGTGAGATGCCAGTAGTTCGTTAAGTTTAAGGTGCACCGCCTTCGAGTCTTTATTCTGCGACTTTTGAATCAGAAACACCATCAGGAAGGTAACAATTGTTGTACCTGTGTTAATTACCAGCTGCCAGGTGTCAGAATACTTAAATAACGGCCCGGTAATTATCCAAACAATTATTACTAACGCCGCCATTATAAAAGCGCTGGAACTACCGGTTGCAACAGTTGCCCAGTTTGCAAATTTCTCAAATAGATTACTCTTCTTACGAGCCATGATCTTCAAATAAATTTAAAACTTTAACGAAAAAAAACCGCCAATGTTCTTAAACAAAGGCGGTTTTATTCTTTAGAGCTATATTGTGGTTACAGCTTGCTGTTTACATCCAGGCAGTTCAGGTCGGCAAAAGCGCTTGTTAAACGTTTAACAAACGTTTCCTCGCCCTTACGCAACCATACACGCGGATCGTAATATTTCTTGTTTGGAGAGTCATCACCATCAGGGCTGCCAATCTGCGACTGTAAATAACCTTCTTTAGCCTGGTAGTAATCTTTAATACCTTCCCAGAAAGCCCATTGCATATCTGTATCAATGTTCATTTTGATGGCACCGTAAGAGATAGCTTCTCTTATTTCTTCCTGGCTTGAGCCAGAACCACCATGGAATACAAAGTTAATTGGCTTGGCGGCAGAAAGGCTGTGTTTATTTTTAAGGAATTCCTGTGAATTGTGCAAAATAACCGGCTGTAATTTAACATTGCCTGGTTTGTAAACGCCATGTACGTTACCAAAAGCAGCAGCAATGGTAAAGCGCGGAGAAACCTTAGAAAGTTCCTCGTAAGCGTATGCAACCTCTTCAGGCTGAGTATATAAGCGAGAGCTGTCTACGTCACTGTTGTCAACACCGTCTTCTTCACCACCGGTTACACCAAGTTCAATTTCGACGGTCATGTTCATTTTTGACATCCGCTCCAGGTACTTAGCAGATATTTCGATGTTTTCTTCGATAGGCTCTTCAGATAGATCCAGCATGTGTGATGAGAACAGCGGTTTGCCTGTTTCGGCATAGAACTTTTCGCCGTGCTCAAGCAGCCCGTCTATCCACGGAAGCAGCTTTTTAGCGGCATGGTCTGTATGTAAAATAACGGCAACACCGTAGTGTTCTGCCAATAGGTGTACGTGTTTAGCAGCCGAAACAGCGCCTAAGATACATGCCTGAAGTGCTGAGTTATCAAGTGATTTGCCCGCATAAAACTGCGCGCCGCCATGTGATAACTGGATAATAACAGGCGAATTAACAGCCTTAGCGGTTTCCATTACGGCATTAATTGAATTGGTGCCGATAACGTTAACAGCCGGCAAGGCAAACTGATGCTCTTTAGCGGCTTCGAACAGGGCCTGCACCTGATCGCCGTGCAGTACACCTTTATAATTTTTCAGATCCATTAACTTTTTTGTTTGGCCCCGAATTTATCACTTCCATATGAGATTTAAGGCATTTAGGTTGAAAAAGTTGATAAAACTTGTAGAGATTATGCTGAAACACAGATACAACCTATAGACTTAGCGGGCAAATGTGCTAATGCACTTAATCGCCGTTTAACTTCTTGATGCCTCAACCAACTTTTCCAAGCTTTTTTTGTTTCTTTGCATACCTGAAAGAACAGATAAGATATGGCTTGGTTTAAGCGCGAAATAAAAGGCATCATTACCACTACAGAGGAAAAGAAAGAGGCCCCCGATGGCATCTGGAATAAGTGCCCCAACTGTAAAAAACCCTTACATTACTCAGAGCAGGTTGAAAACCAGTACGTTTGCCACTACTGCGGCTTTCATATCCGTATAGGCTCTAAAGAATATTTTTCGATATTATTTGACGACAACCAGTTTACCGAACTGTTTGGCGACCTGGTATCAGGCGACCCGCTTGAGTTTACCGACACTAAGAAGTATACTGACCGCCTTACCGAGACTAAACGTAAAACCGGGTTAAAAGATGCAATACGCTCTGCTACAGGTAAAATGAACGGCCAGGACCTTGTTATAGCCTGTATGGATTTTAACTTTATAGGTGGATCGATGGGTTCAGTAGTGGGTGAAAAGATCGCCAGATCAATTGATTACAGCATTGCCAATAAGATACCCTTCCTGATGATCTCCAAATCAGGTGGTGCCAGGATGATGGAGGCTGCTTTCTCGTTGATGCAAATGGCTAAAACATCGGCTAAGCTGGCATTACTTGCACAGGCTAAGGTACCTTACATATCATTACTAACTGACCCTACAACAGGCGGTGTTACAGCATCTTATGCCATGTTGGGCGATATTAATATAGCTGAACCGGGCGCATTAATTGGCTTTGCGGGACCAAGGGTTATTAAAGAAACAATTAAGAAAGACCTGCCTAAAGGATTCCAGACTGCAGAGTTTGTACAGGAGCACGGCTTCCTGGACTTTATAGTAGACCGCAGGGAAATGAAAGAAAAGCTGGCATCGTTCCTGAAAATGCTGGCCGTACCGGCACCAGCTCCGGCACCTCCGGTTGGATAAGCTGTTTTTGCAGGTGATCCAAAACCTGCAAAAACCACACTTTTTCTAAGTCACAGGCATAAAAAGGATTTTGTACGATAAAAAGAAGAGGGTATCTCCATTTTGGCAGATACCCTCTTCTTTAGTTAAGTGTTTTCGCGAAATTATATGCCTTCGGTGCCGGGCTCGTGGCCTACCATACGGCCGGTAGTACGACCATGCGGACGGCTAACAAAATCTGTTTTGGTAGCTACACCTTCACTCGGAAACTCGTGAGCATCCGGTGGTGTTACATCATTTTGCTCGCTGTAAGAAGCATCGTTGCCTCCCTGCTGCTGCTCTTGTTCGGTCTGCTGCCCGTAGCCTGTACCTTCATTTTCCGACTGGCGTTCTTCAGGTGTTTCGTTGGGGTTATAGTTTGGATTGTATTCCGGGCTGTTTTCGTAGTTTTCCATGATGTTTAGTTTTAAATTGTTGCTTAACATCACCCAAAAACAATGCCAACGAGAAACTAAGCGCTCACCAAGCAGATATCCTTTAGCTTGGCTACCGTATAATCAACCTCGTCCTTAGTGTTGTATTTAGAGAACGAGAAACGCACTGACGGACGGTTAGGGTTAGCACCTATAGCTGTGAGCACATGTGAACCAATGTCTGTACCGGAACTGCACGCGCTACCACCTGATGCCGAAATACCGGCAATGTCCAGGTTGAACAATAGCATATCGGCCATCTCCATTTCAGGGAACGAAGTGTTCAGTACTGTATACAAGCTTTTAGACGGATCCGTTTCCCCGTTGAAGGTTACACCGGGTACTTCCTGCTGCAGTTTGGCCATCATGTAGCTTTTTAAATCCTGTATATAGGCCTGGTGCGCATCCATTTCGGCATAAGCCAGCTCAAGCGCTTTTGCTAATCCCGCTATGCCGTAAACATTTTCGGTACCGCCACGCATGTTACGCTCCTGAGATCCGCCATAGATCATGGGGTTTATCTTCACTTTGTGGTTCACATGCAAAAAGCCAACGCCTTTAGGACCATGCAGCTTGTGGGCAGCACATACCATAAAGTGCAATTTAAGCTTTGTGAGGTCATGCCGATAGTGCCCGACAGTTTGTACCGTATCACTATGAAATATGGCGTTATAAGCCTCGCAAATGTCACCTACGCGGTCAAGGTCAGTTATCGTACCTAACTCGTTGTTCGCGTGCATCAGCGAAACAAAGCTCCGTTCATTATTTTTCAGCAATGTTTCAAGATGATCATAATCTACATTGCCTTTGTTGTCTATATCTGCAAAGCTCAGCTTTATAACGCCTGCCTTTTCCATCGCCTGCAAGGTATGCAGCACAGCATGGTGCTCCAGCCTGGTGGTGATAGCATGAGTGAGCTTATGATCTACAATACCGCAGCGTATAGCTGTGTTATCTGCTTCGGTGCCACCGCTGGTAAAAAAGATTTCTGCAGGTGATGTATGCAGCAGGTTAGCTATTGTTTTGCGCGAACGCTCGATAACGGTACGCACCTCGCGGCCATGAGCATGTATTGATGACGGATTACCAAACTGGGTTTCCATCACTTTGTACATTTCCTTTAAAACTTCAGGATCGAGGGCCGTTGTGGCGGCATTATCAAAGTATACGCGCATGGTAGTTAGTAGTAAATAGTAAGCAATGAGCGGCTGTTAATTGCCGTAGCCACGCTTCAAATTATAAATTAAGTATTTCCTTTATATCTCCAATGATCTTTTGGGCCAGGTTATCTGCAACCGTTTCTGAATTTGCTTCGGAGTAGATACGGATGATAGGCTCCGTGTTAGAACGGCGCAAATGTACCCATTCCTTGTCAAATTCTATCTTAAGGCCATCAATGGTTGTATGGGGCTGCTTGCTGTATTTCTCTTCAACCTTTAGCAGCAACGCGTCTATGTCCATCTCTGGCGTAAGCGTAATTTTATTTTTTGAGATGAAGTAGCCCGGGTACGTGCTCCTGAGAATTGATACCGGCTTACCAAACTTGGCCAGGTGGGTAAGGAACAAGGCTATACCGGCAAGCGCATCGCGCCCGTAATGCAATTCAGGCAATATCACGCCGCCATTGCCTTCACCGCCGATTACAGCGTTAACTTCTTTCATTTTATTAACGACGTTCACCTCTCCTACTGCTGCAGCGTGGTATTCGCCGCCAGCCTTTTCAGTTACATCGCGCAAAGCACGTGTTGATGAAAGGTTAGAAACCGTGTTACCTTTAATATTCTTCAAAACATAATCGGCAACAGCAACCAGCGTGTATTCTTCGCCAAACATGCTGCCATCTTCGTTCACGAAAGCCAGGCGGTCTACATCAGGGTCCACAGCAATGCCCAAGTGCGCTCTTTTCTTCACCACTTCCTGCGAAAGGGCTACAAGGTTCTCGGGCAGTGGCTCGGGGTTATGCGGAAAGTTACCGTCGGGCTCGCAAAACAGCTCATAAACGGTTTGTACACCAAGTGCTTTTAACAACGCCGGCACGAAAAGTCCGCCGGTTGAGTTTACGCAATCTATAACAATGCTGAAATTGGCAGCTGCAATAGCTTCCTTATCTACCAATGGCAAAGCCAGTATCTTATCAATATGTTTTTGAAGGTAGCTGTCGTCCTTCACAAGTTTGCCTAAATCATTTACGTCGGCATACTTAAAATCGCTTGTTTCGGCAATCTCCAATACTTCTTTACCATCAGCGTCGCTTATGAACTCGCCGGTGTGGTTAAGCAGCTTAAGGGCGTTCCACTGTTTTGGGTTGTGGCTTGCGGTAAGGATGATACCGCCGGCAGCATCCTCATCCGGAACGGCAACCTCCACGGTTGGAGTGGTGGAAAGGCCCAGATCAATTACATCAATACCCAAACCCTGCAAAGTTCCTATCACCAGGTTGTTCACCATTTCGCCTGAAAGACGTGCATCACGACCGATCACGATCTTTTTTTTACCGGAGTTTTTTACGGCCCAACTGCCAAATGCCGATGTGAACTTAACAATATCCAAAGGCGTTAAACCTTCACCTACCGCGCCGCCAATGGTGCCGCGTATTCCCGAAATTGATTTAATCAGCGTCAAAACTTCCTTTGTTTAGGCCGCAAAAATAACAATTTTAAAAGACGGCACTGTAAAATTGAAGTACTTTTAAGGTTTGAGATATTAACTATATTTGAGCCGTAAACCTCAGCATTCATCAAAAAACAATGCCCGATTTCATTTTAAACCTCGACAGGCATTTATTCTACTTTGTTAATCACACGCTTACTAACCCGTTTTTTGACTGGATAATGCCGTGGATGCGCAACCCAAGATTTTGGATTCCGCTGTACCTGTTCATTATCGTCTTCAGCATTTGCCGCTACAAAAAACAAGGGCTTATTTTAGTGGCGATGCTTTGCCTTGCCGTGGGCTTTGCCGATTTTACCAGCGCCAGTCTTGTTAAAAAGCAGGTAATGCGGCTGCGCCCCTGCCGTGATGAGGTAACATCCAAAACGGTGATAAGCCGCGTACCCTGCGGACTAGGCTACAGCTTTCCCTCTACACATGCTACCGACCATTTTGCCATGGCCACTTTCCTGTGCCTTATATTCTACCGCAGATGGAAATGGGTTGGTATAGCTGCAATTATATGGGCCGCAATTATTTGTTTCGCGCAGGTTTATGTAGGCGTGCACTTCCCGGTTGATGTAACTGCCGGTGCCCTGTATGGAGCTTTGGTGGGATGGTTGTTTGTGCTTGGTTTCAGGAAGCTGACACCTGGTTTTGTAGCGTAGTTTACTCACCCCGACGTGCTTCGCCGCCGACCCTCTCTCCGCTGCGCGCAAAGAGGGTTGGATGTTTCGTCATTGCGACGACCTTTCTATCGAGAGATTGCTTCGTTCCTCGCAATGACGCGTAGTTAATAGTTGTTTTGCTAATCTAGGTGCTCGCGTTAGTTCATTCTAAGAAATGAACATCCGCTGATAATCATATAGCATAATCATTCCTTATAAGCACTAATAACAACTCACCCCGACATCGGTAACGCGTGTCGACCCTCTCTCCGCTGCGCGCAAAGAGGGTTTGAGTTTCGTCATTGCGAGCGATAGCGCGGCAATCTCCCGACATGCTTACGGCGACCCGTTTTATCAAGAGATTGCTTCGTTCCTCGCAATGACGCAGCGGAAGAACAAGGAGCGAAAGAGCAGGCTCTATCCCCTTAATTTATCCAGCAAATTACTTAATTGTTCGGCTTCTTCTTCGGTAAGATTAGCTTTAAAGATGTCTTTCGCTTTAAATTCGCCATCCATCACAGAAAGGATCTTCAGCCCTTCGTCGCTGATGCGGATATCTACAGCGCGACGATCCTTGGTGTTGGTACAGCGCGATACCAAGCCCTTTTGTACCAGGCGGTCTACAATACGCGATGCATCAGACATCTTGTCTATCATGCGTTCCTTTAGCAGGTTTACAGTGGCCGGTTTGGGGTATTGGCCACGTAAAATGCGCAGGATGTTAAACTGCTGCTGTGTAAGGTTGTGCTTTTCGAAGTGGCTACGGGTAAAGTTGTTCATCCAGCCGTAGGTATACGACAGGTTGATGACCATTTTATGGTAGCTATCTTCAAAATTGGTACTTTTTATATCTTCCTCTATCCCCATTTAATTGGCAACGTGTTGATTGGTATGCAAATATATCTATTTATCTTTTGTTTGCTTACTCTTTTGTTCCCGCCCATAGTTCCACGGGCAATGCAGGCATTTGTTTTTACAGCAATAGCCACGCTTTAAATGGTATTCTTTAGTGAATACGTAGTTGCCGTCGGCGTTGATGTAATAATCTATATTTTCCTGCAGCATCAATTCAATATTTTCACAAATATACTGTCGACAAAGTGTTCTTTTAGCTGCCGCCCGTCGCCATGCAGCGTCCAGATCTGCTTCGGCTGAACGTTATTAATGGTGGTAATAATATCGTTCCAGTCCACATGGTCTGATATAAAGAGCGTATCCTGCGTATTTACCTGCAGGTTTTTCCAACCGGAGGCAAACAGGCGCTTTACGCCTGTAGCACGTATGTAGCTGTCGAAGGTAAAGGGCGGCACAATGTACACCCACTCTTCCTGCGTTTTCATCAGCTTACGGTTATACAACTGGTGAGCGCCCAAATTATAACCAAGTGACTTGTAAACATTGTTTATAGGCATAACCTTATGGTGCACCAGCACTTTCTTTTGCGGCGCATAGTCATTTATCATCCTGATAAGGCGCTGGCTCTTTCCCAGCCCATATGCGCCAAGCAAGACATTCACCTTAATATCGTTCAGCTTTTTTATTTCTTCTACCGGATCAGGATGTGTGGTGTTCTGGTCGGCAAAAGTAGTTTCGGTGATCAGGACATCAGCCTGTACAAACTCCATTGGCTCGCACGTATTGTCTGGCTGCAATTTGTAGTCGCCGGTGTACAGGTAACGAGTGCCCTGGTATTCCATTAAAACCTGGGCCGAGCCGGGGATATGCCCTGCCGGGATGAAACTCACCTCCACACCGCGCACGTCGAACACTTTACTGTAAGGCTGTGTAATTAATTGCTTGCCGGCATTTTTACCATAACGCAGCTGCATAAAAGCAATGGTAGCCGCAGTGGCATACACGTTGGTATTGCCGCTAACGGCATGGTCGGCATGGGCATGCGAAATCACGGCGTTGGCGACGGGTTGCAGCGGGTCTAAATAAAAGTCGCCGTACCGGCAATACAAACCATTGCCGTCAAACTGTAAAAAGTCTTCTAAGATCATTAAGCTTGAGAAAGGGATAGATATAATTCATGCAGCCTGAGTACCTGCGGGATTACCAGTTGCGTATCGTCGTTTATAATGTTATCGTTCGCCAGCTGCAGCTTTTGTTCTTCTGTCAGCTGCTTCGCATTGCGGCTTTCAACATCTTGTTGGGTGATGTTGTCGCGTGCCATTACACGCTTCACACGGGTTTGCAGGGGTGCAGTTACTACCACCGACCGATCGCACATTTTATAAGAGTCACTCTCAAACAGCAATGCAGCTTCTTTGAGTATATAAGGCACCTTTTGGTTACCTTCAAACTGTGTCAACCAAACATCAAAAGCCCTGAAGGTGGCCGGATGCACCAACTTGTTCAGCTTTACCAGCTCCGCTTCATCGTTAAAAACAATGCCTGCTATATGCTTGCGGTTAAGCGTGCCGTCAGCAAAATAAGACTGATCACCAAAGGTTTCCTTAATGCCGTTGATGAGGATCTCGTCTGTCACCATCACGTTTTTAGCCGCATCATCAGCATAAAATACCGGTATACCTAATACTTCAAATACTTTGCACACGGTTGTTTTACCGCTGCCTATGTTGCCAGTGATACCTACTTTAAACATTACTTTTTAACAATGAAATCAACATTCTGCGGCACCATCTTCACTATTTTACTGTATGACGGCATGTTGGTTATCTTAACCGGAAGCGTAGTGTAACCCTGACGCGACCAAAGGTCGAGGTCGGCAACGGCTTCAAAGTCATCTTCGTTCATGTCCGGATAGTCGCGCAATGATGTGGTAAAAATTATCTTTATCTTCTGCGGAAAAACCTTTACGTCATAAAAATTGCGGTTGTTGATGAGCTTAACGGGCACCTCTATCGTCTTTTCGGTAAACTCATCCACGGGTATGTTAATAGAAACGGCTTTAGGCTCTACATCCAGGTTACCCTCGTTAGAGCGCTTTAATGATATACGCCTGTTAACGCTTTCGTTAAGGTCGGTCAACTTTAGTGAATCCGTCTTCCAAAAGTTTATCCGGGCAAGCACCTCCGCGGGACCGCTTATTTTTACGTAAGCCGGTTTAATGGTCATCACGCCCGATTGTGCAAACTGCCGCTCGAACTGCAAGGATGTAACCGCCTGCACAGGTACCCGTTTTACAGATCGGTTAGAAAAGTCGAAGAACAAGGTATCCGGACTAAAGCCAACCATTTCCCGGTCAGGGTCTTTCTTAGCGTTGATTTGCTTAAGCTGGCTGCTTAGTACAATAAAGTTTTTAGTGTCCAGCGATTGCAGGTCTACATTAACCTCCTTGCGCGTGTCGGTCCATTTAGAGAACAGCATTTGCCAGCCGGTACCCTGTACTATAGCGTTCACCGTATCGGGCTGCAAAGGGTGAAAAGCCCGTTTTTGCGGCGAGTTCCTGAACGTGAGCGGCTGCTTTACCGTAAACTTGTAAGGGTTAGATAACGCTGTAAACAGCCAGGCCAGTACGGCAAAAACCAGGCACGTAACGAAGGCCTGTAAGCGCCTGCGTTCTATTGCCGATAGTTTGATGATTGCCATTTTGGATGCTTAAAGCAGAAAGCGGAAAGCTTAAAGTGGGAGTAAAATTACAATTTTCTAGCGTCATGCTTCACCAGAAAACAAAAAGCTTAAGGCCAGGGTAATAATTCACCAGTTGACCTTAAGCTTTTCCGTGTTATGTTTGCTAATATAGCTTTAGCTTCAAGCTCTGTATTAAGCTTTAGTAACTGCCTGTGGGGTGTTAAGGGCTTTAGATTCTTCTAAAGAGATAGCAGATTTATTGAAACGTAACCTGGCGCCGTTCTCAACCTCTATCAGGAAAGTAGTGTCGCCAATTTCATATAACCTGCCGTGCATGCCCGAAGTGGTTACTACCTTATCGCCTTTTTTAAGCTCTTCTACGTATTTCTTCTGGTCTTTTTGCTTTTTCATCTGCGGCCGTATCATAAAAAAGTAGAACACCACTGCAATTAACCCGAACATGATTAATTGCTGGGAGCCAAAGCCGCCGCCGGCCTGTAATAAGATAGTTGCTGTCATTTTATAGTTTTAAATTAATGTGCGGTTACTTCGCCAATAAGGTGCACCATGTTTTGGGCAGGGTTGGTATTGGCGGTAACGGTTATTTGCTTGTCCTGCAAGCCCATTTTACCAACGCTGCTAAAGGTAACTTTCACAGCGCCTTCGGCACCGGGCTGTATCGGCGCGGTTGGCCACTCGGGCTTGGTGCAGCCGCATGTGGCTACTGCATCTTTAATAATGAGAGGGGTTTTACCGGTGTTCGTAAACTTAAACTCATACGTCACCTTATCACCAGCTTTTATTTTGCCAAAGTCGTGCGTCTCTTTTTCAAACTTCATTACCGGCGCGTTGGTAGCGCTGGTAGTGCCTGCAACTGTAGGTGTACCTGCATCGGCGGTTACCGCTGTAGTACTCTGACCATTGGAGTTACAGGCTGATATGAACAAGCCTGCAACAACTGTACATAATAATAGCTTTCTCATTTTATAGGTTATATTTTATTCTTCAATCAATCCCCTGCCAATCTTCTTCACCTTATTTTCGGCTTTAAGTTCGGCAAGTATTTTGTCCAGTATACCGTTAATGAACGAGTTGCTCTTAGGCGTGCTGAATTCTTTTGATATCTCCAGGTACTCGTTGATAGTAACCTTCACCGGTATCGATGTAAAATTAATAAATTCTACAATTGCCATCTTCATTAATAATGTATCCATCATGGCAATACGGTCAGGTTCCCAGTTCTGGGTCTTTTCGGCAATAAGTTGCTGGTACTGACTGTCGTAACGGATGGTTTGTGCGTACAGGTTTAACACAAATTCACGGTCGTCTGCCCAATTGCCGCTGATTTCGGCCAGTTGGTTCTCTGCCGGGTTTTCCGAAGCAAAGTTCTTGAATGTTTTGGCGATCAACGCCTGCAGTACTTCCCTGTCCACCGGCCAGTAGATGAATTTATCTTCGAAAACCTGTTCCGCAAGTGATGATTTCAGGATAACTTTTTTGAAGATGAATTTTATAATATCTTTATCCGTGCTGATGGTGTCGTCAGTTTTAGCAAGGTATTCAGCATATTCAGGAGAATTCTTCAGGGTAATGAACAGGGATTTATCCAGCTCCGGATCAAAAGAAAAATCTACTTTGTATTTTTTTACGGCAGCCAGGTACTCTTGATTCTGACTAAGAGATACTATAAAACGGTTAGTAAGGATCTTGGTGTTGGCGTTAAGGTCTTCTTTGGTAGGCAGATGCTTGTTGGCCCTTTCTTCAGCATCTATACTGGCGTAATTCACCACATTGCTGATAAGGGTAAGCATCCATATGTACATTTCAAAAACCTGGTCTATGCTGCTCAGGAGCTGCTTTTCGTGGTGTTTAATGTCGCGCGAGTCGGACTGGTGGTACGCGTACAAGGACTGTAGAACTTTTACCCGGAGGTGCCTTCTGTTTAGCATTTTATAAGAACGATTAGGGGCCTGTGCCCAAATGATAATTTAATAGGTTGACTTTACTTTTTTAATATCGGCAATACGTTTTTCGGCAATTTTGTTAGCAGCCGTTATGGTAGAAATGCTTTCTGCTTTAGAAAGTTTTAAAACATTACGGGTTGCCTCGTAAATATTTTCTGTTAACTGCAGGGTGCGCTTTTTATTGTACCCCATCAGTTCAGAATAGCAATTAATAATGCCTCCCGCGTTAATCACATAATCCGGCGCAAAGAGGATACCTTTATCCAGCAGCATCTGGCCGTGCAGGGTTTCATCCTGCAGTTGGTTATTTGCCGAGCCGGCTATAATGGCGCATTGCAGCTTGCCTATGGTCTGCGTGTTTATTGTTGATCCCAGAGCGCAAGGGGCGTAAATGTCGGCGTTAATATCAAATATGGTGTTGTTAGAAACTGCTTCGGCACCATACTTTTTTGACACCTGGCGCCTACGCTCATCGTTTATGTCGCTTACGTACACCTTAGCGTTTTCATCGCGCAGCAGCTTTACCAGGTGCTCACCTACGTGGCCTATACCCTGCACAATAACAGAGCGGCCGGTAATATGATCGTTACCGTAAAGCTCCTTTAAACAAGCTTTCATTCCCATAAAAACGCCCATTGCAGCAATGGGTGCAGGGTCACCGCTGCCGCCCATGGTCTCGGGCACACCGGTTACATGCTGTGTTTCCATACGGATGTACTCCATATCGCGCGGGTTGGTACCCACGTCCTCAGCAGTAATAAACTCTCCGTTAAGGTTCTTGATAAAACGGCCAAACTTGCGCAACAATGCCTCTGTTTTGTCCTTACGGGAATCGCCTATGATCACGGCTTTGCCGCCACCAAGGTTTAAGCCTGCTATAGCCGACTTATACGTCATGCTTTTGCTTAACCGAAGAACATCCTGCAAGGCTTCTTTCTCGGTTTTATAGGCCCACATACGGGTACCGCCAAGCGCCGGGCCAAGTGTGGTATCATGAATAGCGATGATTGCCCTAAGGCCGGTGTCCGGGTCGCTGCAAAACACAACTTTTTTATGCCCCAGAGATTCTAACTGGTTGAAAATACTATCGGCGTTGTGTGGAACAGGCATTATCTGGGACGGTAGTGATAAAACGTTATTGCGACTGCAAAAGTAGTGTTTTTTTTGAAGTGGCAAGTGTAAAGTGTACATCCGCCTTAAAGGCCCTCGCAGATTAGCCCTATGCAAGCAACTTAAATGCGACGCAATTGTAAAATAGCAAGGCTTTATCACTGCTTTAAAACATTATGCATCCATCCCCTATTAACTTTTTATACTTTTGATCTTTGTCTTGCCGGATGCTCAGCTATCCGGTAACCCGGACCTGGATAATTCATGAAAGAACTAGCGTACCTAAATAAATTCTTTTACAAATACCGCTGGCGGCTGGTACCGGGCATATTGTTCGTTATCATCTCCAACATTTTTGCTGTACTGCCTGCACAAGTGGTAAGGGTCGCATTTGACCTGGTGACCGAAAACATCAGTACCTATCACCTGTTTGCCGGGTTTGACAGGCAGAGCATGATCTATGATATATTTGGCTCCAGCTTATTGATGTTTGGTCTGCTGGTACTGATATTGGCATTGCTAAGGGGCTTGTTCCTCTTTTTTATGCGGCAAACTATTATCCTGATGTCGCGCCATATCGAGTATGATATGAAGAACGAGATCTACGAACATTATCAAAAGCTTTCGCTTGCTTTCTACCGCCGCCACAATACCGGTGACCTCATGAACCGCGTTACCGAAGATGTAAGCCGTGTGCGCATGTACCTGGGGCCCGGCATTATGTACAGCATCAACACAGTGGTGCTTTTCGTATTAGTCATATACGCCATGGTAACCGTAAACTTAAGGCTGGCTGTATTTTCCATATTGCCGCTGCCTATCCTGGCGGTGATCATTTTTTATGTGAATACCGTTATAGAATACCGCAGTGAACAGATACAAAAGCGACTCTCCGCATTATCCAGCTTTGTGCAGGAGAACTTTTCAGGTATAAGGGTAATAAAATCATACGTACGCGAGGCCTTTGTACGCAGCAAATTTGCGGACGAAAGCGAGGAATATAAAACACAAAGCATGGCTATGGTAAAGGTGCAGGCCATGTTCTTCCCTTCCATGGTATTATTAATAGGCCTCAGTGGCGTACTTACCATGTATGTTGGGGGTGTTGAAGTAATGAAAGGCAATATCACCGCCGGCAACATTGCCGAATTTATTGTTTACCTCAACATGCTAGCCTTCCCGGTTATATCTTTAGGTTGGGTAACCTCGCTTGTGCAACGCGCTGCGGCATCGCAAAAACGCATAAACGAGTTTTTACACGAGGAGCCGGAGATACAATCGCCAAACACTGCTCCGCTTCGTTTGCAAGGCAGCATCGAGTTTAAGAACGTTTCCTTTGTATATCCGGACACCGGCATAAAAGCCCTTAAACAGGTATCATTTATAGCCAACCCTGGCGAGATGGTAGCAATAATTGGTCGCACAGGGTCAGGAAAGTCCACAGTTGCCAACCTTATTATGCGCATGTACGATACTACCGAAGGCAGCATATTGATAGACGGACAGCCACTTAAAGGTATTAACCTGGAGAGCTATCGCTCTCAAATTGGTTTTGTACCACAGGAGGTATTCTTGTTTTCTGATAAAATATCGCACAACATTGCCTTTAGTGCCGATGTGCTGGATATGCCGCGGGTAGAGCAAGCTGCTAAAGATGCCGCGGTTTACAACAATATTATAGAGCTGGAACAGGGGTTTGAAACGCTGATAGGAGAACGCGGCGTTACCCTATCAGGCGGGCAAAAACAAAGGGTAAGTATTGCGCGGGCTATTGCAAAGCAGCCGCAGGTACTGATATTTGATGATTGCCTATCAGCTGTGGACACACGCACCGAGGAGGAGATCCTGAGCAACCTGGGCCGTATAATGCAGGGCAAAACCAGCATTATTATATCGCACCGAATATCGACCATTAAAAATGCCGACAAGATTTTGGTAATAGACAATGGCGAGATAATTGAACAGGGCACCCACACCGAGTTGATGGAGCTGAAAACTGCTTACTTTGAGCTGTATGAAAAGCAGTTACTGGAGGAAGAAGAGAAGGCATAAAGCAACTAATACTCGCCTCAAATTAATTTGTCAAGCAACATCTTTTCATTTAGGGGATTTTATTTCTTAAATTTACACGAACTGGTAATAATTCAATAACAATAAACGCATATATGGGTACATCTTCCGAAACATTCAATAAAAAAGAACGAGAAAAGAAAAAGTTAAAAAAACAGCAGGAGAAAAAAGAAAAAGCTGAAGACCGCAAAACCAACGCTGCAAAAGGTAAGGGTTTAGAGGACATGATGGCTTATGTTGACGCGAACGGCAACCTTACGTCTGTACCGCAAGATCTTTCTTTACGCAAGAAAGTATCTGCAGATGATATACAGATAGCTGTGCCTAAGCAGGAGCATGTTGAAGAAGAAATTGTTCGTAATGGAACGGTTGCATTCTTTAACGACTCCAAAGGATTTGGTTTTATCAGAGATTTGCAAACGCAGGAAAGCATTTTTGTTCATGTTAACGCTTTAACAGAACAAATTCGTGAAAATGACAAGGTAACCTTTGAAATAGAACAGGGCCAAAAAGGCCCCACTGCAGTAAAAGTAAAAAAGACAGTTAAATAGCTGCTTTTCATAAGCCTGTCTGTCCCATAAATAACATGTGTTTTTAGTTGCAACGATTCAATATTGTTACAATAAATAGTTGCAGTTTAAATTTTTATTTATATTTATCCCAACCAAAACTAATTACAGCACATATTTATGGGAGAATTTGACAACAGAGAACGTGAGGAAGTTTACTCCAAGAAGGTTAGAGCCGGGAAGAGAACTTATTTTTTTGACGTGAAGGCAACCCGCTCGAACGACTACTATGTGACCATTACCGAAAGCAAAAAACGTTTAGAGGACGGTGTATTTATAAAGCACAAGATATTCTTGTATAAAGAAGATTTTGAAAAGTTTGCAGAAGGCCTGAAACACACTGTTGATTATATAAAAGACCACCAGGAAGTGGTAGAGAAACGTTACGAGTTTAGCGAAGCATCTGAAGTAAGTAAAGCTGACGAAGACTTCTCATTCGAAATATAGGTAACCCTAATTTAGACCTTAATATTACAACATGAATACCCGGCTGCAAAGGCGGGTATTTTTGTTTAAGGTATTTTGCCGTTAGTACGCAAACAAATTCACCTTTTTAGCTTTTATAGGTTATTCTTTTTAGCCGCAGCATAAATTACTCTGTCTTTCTTAAAACCACAAACTACCGGCCCTGCTGATGATACATACTGATACCCCGAACGGAAAAGACCTTGTACAATTTAGTAAATACCCTGATGCCGGCATTGACATGCAAAAGCTGATAGGTACGCAACACTTATTTTGCCGCTACAGTGAAACACGTGAAGGTTTTATTGTAACGCCTATAGCCAACATGACCTTGCAGCCGGATGGCCGCATTACCGGCCACAGCCACCCTAACGAAGGTTACTGGCAGCCGTACGATTATGGCACTGTACCCGCCGACAAAGCCTTTGCTTTTGTGGGTGCCGGCAATAAGTTTATTCCGAGTTCTGTTTGGCAGCAATCCTTCTGCGATATACCCGTAGGTTATTATTGCGGTGATCCGGAATCACCGCATAAACTTTGCCTGGTACCAAATGAACCTACTGAAAGTAACAGCGAGATTATATATGTTATAGCGTCCTGTCTTCCTTTTTACGAGCATACCGTGCCGAAGCTATTAGAAGAACTCCTAGCCGAAGGCATTGAACCTGCACGTATTAAGGTAGTGGTGAACGGTGCTACTACAGATGAGGATAAAACAATAAACGGCGTAGACCATGCCTTTAGCAAGCACAATGCCTGGGAACTTACTGCATTGTACGAGGCGCCGCTGCGCTGGCAATTTGATTATGCCATGCTGATACACGACACCAACCAGGTGTACCCTGGTTTTAGGCGCAAGGTAGAAACCTTTAACCAGCACTTGCCATGGGATATAATCCCTGCTACACCCATGGCGCGCTGCCTGTTAGGATTGTACTCGCACCAGTTTTTGATGAGTTGTAGCGGATTTTTGCAGCAGGTTGACCGTATGCCTAAGAACGATGCCATAATAGTAGAGGTTGCAGGCGAACTAATCCACCGTGCTAACGCGGTTTTAGCCATGGGCGATCCGGAAGCGAACGGTGCGGCAAGGCAGCCTGAATGGCGGGAAAGTGCGGACTTTTTTAACTCCGGCACGTTGCGCGTGAGGCGGGTGTTCCCAACTATTAACCTGCACAAATATACCCATACAGATATTTCCGATGCTTTTAACCTGTAAGTTACAGGAGCACGCCTTTCATGAACACAACGGCAACAGTGAAGTAAATAATCAGCCCTGTAACATCTACCAACGTAGCTACAAAAGGCGCGGAAGATGTTGCAGGGTCGGCACCGAGTTTTTTGAGCAGTAAAGGAAGCATAGACCCTGCCAGCGAGCCCCAAAGCACGACGCCTACAAGCGAGAAACCGACTGTAAATCCTACCAATAGCCAATGCGGACCATAGATATCGCTGAACATGCTCCAGGCGGCTATCCGCAGAAAGCCTATTATACCGAGCGTAACACCCAGCATCAGACCGGAGAGTATCTCACGGCGCATTACGCGCCACCAGTCTGCAAGGGTAACCTCGCCCAGAGCCATAGCTTGAATAATAAGTGTTGATGCCTGGGAGCCGCTGTTGCCGCCACTGCTAATAATAAGCGGAACAAAAAACGCAAGCACTACTACTTTTTCTATTTCATCACCAAAGTAACTCATGGCGGTAGCGGTAAGCATTTCGCTAAAGAAAAGGATGATAAGCCAGCCTACGCGCTTCTTTACGAGCGTGAAAAGGTTAATATCCAGGTAGGGCTCGTCCAATGCTTCGGTACCACCTATCTTTTGTATGTCTTCAGTATATTCTTCGTTGGCTATCCACAGGATGTCGTCCACTGTAACTATGCCCAGCAGGATGCCTTCGCTATCAATAACCGGCAATGCCGTGCGGTTATTCATCCTGAACACGTTAATCGCTTCTTCCTGCGGGTCGGCAGCGCTTAGGGAGATCAGCCGACCATCCATAAGGTCGCTTACCTTTGTTTCCGGTTTTACCAGTAATATCTCCCGAATACGTATATCGTCCAGCAGCACACCGTTGTCATCTATCACATAAATAACGTCAATCGTTTCCGAGTTCTTACCGTAGCGACGAATGTGCGACAGCACCCTTGTAACATCCCAGGTCTTCTTAACGGCTATGTAGTCCGGTGTCATCAAACGGCCGACACTGTCCTCCTTGTAGCCCAAAAGACCTAAAGCTTCCTTACGGTCTTCTGGTGACAGGTGCAGGATAAGGTTCTTTACGGCATCGCCATGCAGTTCCGCAAAAAAAGATGTACGGTCGTCAGGTGGCAAGGCATTGAGTATCTCCCCTACTTTTTGGCCGGTAAGTTTTTTTATAATACGCTCCTGCGTAGGGAAATCGAGTATTCTGAAAACGTTTACTGCCCGGTTTAGCGAAAGGGTGGCAATAATGGTAGGGCCATGTTCAGGTATCTCGCCAATAAGTTCTTCTACGTCCGAAATATTAAGGTTGTTTAAATACTCCTGCAGTTGCGTAGTATCCTCCTGCTCCAGTAACAATTCTATTTGTTCAACCATTTCGTCCATAAAAGCCCTCTTGTTTACATGGGTGTAACCTTGTTTTTGTGCAGGCAAAAGTCGTTTATTTTTTCAAATTACAAGGCTTTTTTTATGTTATCTTTGCCGCTCAAAAAGAGTCAGGAATTAAGAGTCAAAAGATAAAATACTGTCTTGGTTCTTTATTCTTGTTTCTTGAGTCAAAAACATAAAAATGGGTTTACAATGTGGTATAGTAGGGCTGCCAAATGTGGGCAAGTCTACACTTTTTAACTGTTTATCAAATGCAAAAGCACAGGCGGCCAACTTCCCGTTCTGTACTATCGAGCCAAATGTGGGGGTGATCACCGTACCGGATGAGCGCCTTACCAAGCTTACCGAGATTGTAAATCCTAAAAGCATTGTGCCAAACACTATAGAGATAGTGGACATTGCAGGCCTTGTAAAAGGGGCCAGCAAAGGCGAGGGCCTGGGTAACCAGTTCCTGGCTAACATACGTGCTACAAACGCCATTATACATGTGCTGCGCTGCTTTGATAATGATAACGTTATACACGTTGACGGTTCTGTAGACCCTATTCGTGATAAAGAGATCATTGACACCGAACTGCAGTTAAAAGACCTTGACTCAATAGAGAAAAAGATCTCCAAGATTGAGAAAATGGCCAAAACCGGCGGCGACAAAGATGCTAAGAAAGCTTTTGAAGTACTTACGGTTTACCGCGAGCACCTGCTTGCCGGTAAATCTGCACGTACTGCGCCGGTGGCAGAGGAAGATAAAGAATACATTAGCGATATATGGCTGCTTACCGCAAAGCCGGTAATGTACGTTTGTAACGTGGACGAAGCTTCGGTAAGTACAGGTAACGCTTACGTTGAGAAAGTACGCGAAGCTGTTAAGGAAGAGAATGCCGAGGTGTTGATTATTTCTGCCCAAATAGAAGCTGAGATTGCCGAAATGGAATCTTACGATGACCGCCAGATGTTCTTAGCAGACCTTGGCCTGAGCGAATCTGGTGTGAACCAGCTGATAAAAGCTGCCTACCGCCTGCTTAACCTGGCTACCTACTTCACCGCAGGTGTGCAGGAAGTGCGCGCGTGGACCATCACACAAGGCTTTACGGCGCCACAAGCTGCAGGCGTTATCCACACCGATTTTGAGAAAGGCTTTATCCGCGCAGAGGTGATCAAGTATGATGACTTTGTGAAGTTTAACGGTGTAGAAAGCGTTATTAAAGAAAACGGCAAAATGGCTGTAGAAGGTAAAACCTACGTGGTTGAGGACGGCGACATTATGCACTTCAGGTTCAACGTTTAACCCCCTAGCCCCCCATGAAGGAAGAATAAGATTTATAAACAAAGCGGGCTGTTTAAGTTTAAACAGCCCGCTTCTTTTTATTATCGTTCGTTCTCGGGGAAGTCTGCCCCGATGCTCAGGTCTTTCCAAGCCTCAAAATTTTCTTTCAGCATGGTAAGTTTCTCATTGGCCATATTGTAAGCCATCTCGCCAAGCAGTAATCTAAGCTGCGGCTTTTCTGAATTTACGGCATCTATTATGGCCTGCGAACCTCGTACAGGGTCGCCCACTTGTTTGCCGCTGCCTTCTAAACTGGCGCTCATGCGTTTTCCAACCGTGTCTTTGTAATCGTCAAGCTGCGTTTCGGTGCGGGCGGTAGATCTTCCGGCCCAATCGGTACGGAAAGGTCCCGGTTCAACCAACAATACCTTTATACCAAGCGGCGCCACCTCCTGCGAAAGCGATTCTGATAAGGCTTCTACAGCAAACTTGGTGGCGTGATAGTATGCTGTAGCAGCAAACGCGCGCAAACCGCCAATAGATGAAAAGTTCACTATGTGTCCTTTACGCTGTTTACGCATACCCGGTAGCACGGCTTGTGTCATACTCACCAAACCAAAGAAGTTGGTCTCAAATTGGGCGCGTATTTTTTCTTCCTCGCCTTCTTCAATACTGGTAAAGTAGCCATAGCCGGCGTTATTTACCAGCACATCTATTTTACCGAAGGTAGTGGTTGCTTTCTCCACGGCATCAGCTATCTGTTGCTTATTTGTAACATCCAGCGGGAGCACTAAAGCAGAGGTATTATAACCATTGGCAAGGTCTTTTATTTTCTCAGTGTCGCGGGCGGTGATCACCACATTATAGTTTTGTTGCAGCAGTAATTTTACCAACTCCCGGCCAAAACCGGTAGAACAGCCAGTGACGAACCAAACGGGGGCGTTATTATTATCCATGATCTCTTTTATTGTTGTGTTTAATCAACAGCCGGCAGGCGTTCAGGTTTGTCAGAAATTTGACAGGAATAGAACGTAAAATTATATATTTGCATGCAATTGCTCCCGTAGTTCAATGGATAGAATTATGGTTTCCGGTACCATCGATATGAGTTCGAATCTCGTCGGGAGCACACCACTAAGCCCTTCCTATTCAGGAAGGGCTTTTTTGTTGACCTTTAAATCCCATCTGGTCAGTTCCTCTGCAAAATAGCTTACGGTAGTTACTTATTTCTGCAAAAGCGGAAATGCTTAAAACTTGCTAGGCTCACAACTGTTAACCAGTAATTAAATTACTTACGATAAACTATAAAGACAAAAGATGGAAAACTTAAAAGCTAAAGGCTACGGAGCTACAGGCTCTATTTTAAGCAGTTTAAAGCCGATGGCTTTTGAACGTACCCCGCCTAAAGAAGATGAGGTGTTAATAGATGTGTTATACTGCGGTGTATGCCATTCGGATTTACACCAAGTGAAGAACGACTGGGGTAATACCATTTACCCGTGTGTGCCCGGGCATGAGGTTGTAGGTAAAGTAGTACAGGTAGGCAGCGCGGTAAGCAAATATAAAGTAGGCGATGTTGTAGGTGTAGGCTGTATGATTGACTCATGCGGACATTGTAACCCATGCACCGACGGAGAAGAAAACTACTGTGAAGGCCCGGTAAGCTGGACCGCAACCTACAATGGCTATATGAAACCAGATGGAAGCGGTTTTAATACATTCGGCGGCTATTCAGACAAGATTGTTGTTAAAGAGTCTTTTGTGCTGAGCATTCCTGATGCTCTTGATATAAAGTCAGCAGCTCCCATCTTGTGCGCTGGAGTTACTACTTATTCGCCACTAAAGCACTGGGGCATTAAGGCAGGCAGCAAAGTTGGTGTAGCAGGAGTTGGAGGCTTGGGTCACATGGCAATTAAATTAGCAAAGGCCATGGGTGCAGAGGTGACAGCTATTACCCGCGATGAAGAGAAAAGATCAGATGCCATACGTTTTGGCGCAAGCGACGTACTTGTTTCTACAGATAAAGAAGCCATTGCTAAAAAAGAACTAAGCCTCGACTTTATCCTGATAACCATTCCTGATGAATTTGAGGTGAACGCCTATGTTAACTTACTTAAGAAAGATGGAGTACTGGTAACCGTGGGCTTACTTGCGCCATATGCAAAAGCGCTTAACAATATGGAAGTAGCTTTTCACAGGCGATCAGTAGCCGGCTCGTTAATCGGCAGCATTGCAGAAACGCAGGAGGTACTTGATTTTTGCGCAGAACACGGAATAGCGCCCGATACAGAAATGATACGCATACAAGACATTAACGATGCATATGATAAGATGAAGGACAAAGAAGTGCATTACCGTTATGTTATTGATATGCAATCCTTAAAAGAAGAAGAAATAAGTTAATAACATTTTTGCCACGGGTAAAGGAAATCATGCTTTTATCCGTGGTATTTATTGGTTAATCTATTTCGAAAAAGAATGTGTTGACAAACTTTTATGGTGTGCAAAGATTTTTGCAAAAATAAGTTTCCGTTATTTATTCTTGGCTTCTTAATTGCTTACTAAACATCATGGGCAATAAAGTATTAGTGATTGAGGATGAGCCGGTAATAGGCGAGATGATGTGCATGCTTTTAGAAGACGAAGGTTATAAAGTAATTAGCCTGAACAGTACAGATTGGGCACGCAATAGCCTTCCTCTGCATGACGTATCTTTAGTGACACTTGACCTGAACCTTGGCAAAGAACGCGGAGACGCTATGTGCCGCTACATAAAATCGCAGCCGGAACTCAGCCACATAGCGGTAATGCTGGTTTCCGGATCTTCTGACTTGGAGCAGATTAAAGTAGAATGTGGTGCAGATGATGCCCTGGCCAAACCGTTTAGCCTGGAAGATTTTACAAACAAAGTAAGGGCCTTTACCAAAAGGCAGTCCGCATAAATTTCGCTGATACTAAGGATTCGGACGGTTACCGCAGGCAAATTAATTTATAATATGCCGTAAATACCGCCGTTTTAATACTTTTACAGCAAACCCTTACCAAATGAAACAATTCAGAACATCTATTTTGGCAGCGGCAATTTTATCAGCAGTAATTGTGCTGCCTGCCTGCAAATCTAAAAAGCCTGTTGTTGCAGCACAACCTGCACCGGTGGCCAAACCAGTACCGGCACCCGCACCGGCGCCAAAACCCGTACCTGTTGAAACGCCTGCACCTCCTCCGGCACCTGCACCTCCAAACTATAACTTTGCTAATATTCAGTTCGAATTTAACTCAGGCATACTCAAAACAGAGGCCTACCCTATTTTGGACAAAGCCGTTACAGAGATGAAGAAAGACCCTACTGCTAACTTTGTGCTTAACGGCAATTCATCTGCGGAAGGTACCGATGAGCACAACATGCAGCTTTCTATAGAGCGTGCTACGTCAGTAAAATTATACCTTACTAATAGTGGAATAAGCGGCGACAACCTTACCGTAAAAGGCTGGGGTGAAAGCAAGCCGATAGCAGCCAACACCAGTGAAGCAGGCCGCGTATTAAACCGCAGGGTGGAAATAAAAAAGCAATAATCATTAGTACCATATCCGCCATCAACCGGCGGAACGAAACAAAGGCTGCATCTTATCAATGCAGCCTTTGTTTTTTTAGAACAAGAGGCGCAGCCTATTAGTGATCTGGCGTATATTGCAGTTTAAACCACAGGTACCGCTTTGCCGGCACTTGCAGCTGAAAACGTAATGGACACTTCTATATTTTTCAAATTCGACGACATACCGGTAAAAGAGATCGCGCCGGGTTACATGTCAAAGATCATCCACACGCAAAACAACACCATCAACTTTATTGAGGTAAAAGCCGGTTATGATGTACCCACACACCAGCATATCCACGAGCAAAGCGCTTTTGTGCTGGAAGGTACCTTTCAGCTTACCGTAAACGGTGTTCCACAACTGCTTGACAAGGGTATGTTTGCTGTTATACCGCCAAACGTTCCGCACAGTGGCCTTGCTATAACCGACTGTCGCCTGATAGATGTTTTTAGCCCGGTACGGGAAGATTTCAAGTCGCTTTAGGCAGTTAGACAGATTTTTTACATTTGCCCTATGAGCATTACTAAAGCGACCCTAGCCGACGTCAGCGCGCTGCATACATTAGTTAACAGCAGCTACCGTGGCGAAAGCTCTCATAAAGGCTGGACCACCGAAGCGGGCTTGATAGACGGACAGCGTATAGACCACGACAGCCTGGTTGAGCAGCTAAACGATCCATCTGCCGTTATTCTAAAGAATACAGATGAAAGCGGCAACATTACAGGCTGTGTATACCTGCAAAACCGCGGTGACGGCAGCATGTATTTGGGAATGCTGAGCGTGAAGCCCGAACTTCAGGCTCGTGGCCTAGGCAAACAACTGCTACTAGCAGCGGAAGACTATGCCTTTAACTGGGATATAACAACTATAGTAATGACGGTTATTACCACCCGCACCGAACTGCTGAACTACTACGAGCGGCGCGGTTATAGTAAAACCGGCGAGGTTATCCCCTTAATAATCGAAGAACGGTTTGGCATACTAAAGCAGCCGCTGAACATGTACAAACTGGAAAAAAAATTGAAATAAAACTGGAAAACTGCAGCGCTGCATGCAACCTCCGGAAAAAAAGTGCGTCTTATTTAAATGTAGAGGCACATTATGGAGCAAGTACATCCCCGGTTAAAAGATTTTATAATTGAGTACTGCACAAAGTACAAGGTGAAAAATATAGACCCGGCCAGCCTGTCCACCTGCACCAGTATTGACCTCGACCTTGACATTTACGACATTGAGATAGATCTGTTTATTGATGAGTTTGCCCAGCATTTTAAAGTAGACGCATCAAAATTCACCTGGTACAAATACGGATATCCTACGGGCTCGGCAAAGGTGAATATGCTGAAAATGGTGTTTGGCTACAAGCGCCGTTGGGTAAAGAGACTTGCCGAACGCTGGTACAAGCCCAAACTGCGTATTGCTACCCTGCAAAATGCGCTGTCGACGGGCAAACTGATTTAAGTTTTTCGTGATTAGAAATAAGGCATCTAAAAGTTCTCAGGACTAAAGACTTCGGACTTAAGGCTTCCTCCTATTGCTCCCATCTCTTCCCTGCTTTGCTCGCCTCTATAAGGATTTTCAATCTGCTTTGCTGTGTTTTTTCCTGCTTGGCACTCATCACGCGGTGAACAGCTACCTTTTTATACCATGGTGCCTGCGACTGGAAGAAATCCCAGGCTGCAACCTCTGCTTTAAATTGCTCTTCATAAGCCTTCGAAAACTCTTTGGATCCGCTTTCGTAGGCATACACCATAGAACGTTTTTCCTCCCGCTTTTCGTAAGCAGCCAGCCCGGCGGGCTGCATTAAACCTTTAGCGGTAAGTTCTTCTACCTTCTTAATGTTTACCGCGCTCCAGATGCTTGTAGCTTTACGTGGTGTGAACCTTATGGTGTAGCTCTCTGCATTGCGCGACTTCCTTACACCATCTATCCATCCAAAACATAGCGCCTGGTCTACAGACTGCGGCCAGGTCATGCTTGGTCTGCCGCTGCCGGTTTTGTAAAAACCCACCAGCAGTTCTGTCTCTTTCAGGTGGTTTTGCTCCAGCCATGCCCTAAACTGTTCCTGCGTTTCAAAAAAAGTAGGTTCCATAAGGTGAAGATACAAGTTTGGTCGTTTCCTCACATTACGTTATTGCGAGGACATGAGGCAACCTCTAGAAAGGTCCGTTATAAGCATGTCGAGATTGCCACGCTACCGGTCGCAATGATGCGCGTTGTTTTCACCTTCCTTGCGCATGGTAAGTCGACTCACCCCCAGCCCCTCTCTGCTTCGCAAAGAGGGGAGTAAACTAACTTTTCTGCTACCCTCTTTGCGCGCAGCGGAGAGAGGGTCGACGGAGAAGCACGTCGGGGTGAGTTGGCACGATGAAACAAGAAAACCCGGGCAATGCCCGGGTTTTCACATGAAAATTTATTAATAGAAGCTACTACAACGTGGCCATATCAATAACAAAACGGTAGCGTACATCGCCTTTTTCCATACGCTTGTATGCATCTTCAATGTCCTTAATGTCTATCATTTCAATATCAGATACAATATTGTTCTCGGCGCAGAAATCAAGCATTTCCTGGGTTTCTTTTATGCCGCCGATGCCGGATCCGGCAAGGCTCTTACGTCCTGCTAACAAGCTGAACGCGGCTACCTGTGCAGGTTCTGGCGGTACGCCTACACATATCATGGTACCATCGGTACGCAGTAATGACAGGTACATGTTAAAGTCGTGCGGTGCTGACACGGTATCCAGTATAAAGTCAAACGTGCCCATGGCGGCTTTTATTTGCTCCGGATCTTTGGTAACCACAAAGTGGTGTGCGCCAAGTTTTTTTGCATCCTCTTCTTTAGATGGAGATGTGCTTAGTACAGTAACTTCAGCACCAAAGGCAACCCCAAATTTAACGCCCATGTGGCCCAGGCCACCTAAACCTAACACCGCTAATTTGTGGCCTTTACCAACCTTCCAGTGCCTTAGCGGCGAATACGTAGTAATACCCGCGCAAAGCAGCGGCGCAACAGCAGCCAGGTCTACACCTTCTTTAAGGTGCAGCACAAACTCTTCGCGCACTACAATGGTGTTGGAATAGCCGCCGTAAGTAGGCATAGATCCATCGCGCTCCATACTGTTGTAAGTTTGCGTGCTGCCTTCCAGGCAGTACTGCTCAAGGTCGTTCTTGCAGTTTTCGCATATCTGGCACGAATCTACCATGCAACCGGTAGCGGCAAGGTCACCCACCTTAAAGTTCTTTACGTGGTCGCCCACCTTTACTACACGGCCGACAATCTCGTGGCCGGGCACCATTGGGAATATACCCGGGAACCAATCGTTCCTAATCTGGTGAAGATCTGAATGGCATACGCCACAATATAAAATATCAAACTGGACGTCATGAGGGCCAACCTCGCGGCGCTCGAAGGTCCAGGGTGCCAACGGAGTTTTTTCGTCCTGCGCGGCGTAAGCTTTTGTTTCGATCATGGTAAGTATGTGTTGTTAGTTTCTGAGTTAAGGCTAACCTACGCAAATATAAAATCATGTTCAACAGTTTAATACAATACTGGCTTATATAGGCAGAAATGATATAAAACAAACAATTTGCAGCCATTGGCATTAGTAAGGTTATACTTTCTCTGCACCGGTGCTATTGCACCACATATTAGCCGTTCCGATCTATAAAGGCAGCATATATTGCCTGTCCGGGTTGCCCGTGTAGCATACCCTGTTTTTTTAAAGTTACAATCATGAGAAAAGAAGAGTTGGAACCAATGGCATTGCCGTTATCCAAATTAGAGCCGAAACAATTAAGATCGTTCTTCATTACCCACCTCGACCACATCTACGCTGCTAAAAAGCATGTTTTAAACAACTTACCGCAGCTTGCCAACCTTGCTCACTTTACCGATCTGCGCAATTCTATCCTGGAGATAAAGGACGAGATCAGTAAACAGATCCGGAGAATGGATGTAATTTACTCCTTATTAGAAACCAGCCATGGTGACGGCAGTCACGGCGGATGGGAAGGCCTTATAGACAATGCATTTGCAGCCGTTCAGGACAACTTTGACTGCGCCGAACTGCGTGACCTGGCCATCATCTTTCATATGCAAAACATCGAGAGCCTGGAAACAGCCTCTTTTAAAGTATTGCAAATGGCGGCTGTAAGATTTCGTAGTAAAGAGATCAACCAGTTGCTTAAAGAGAATTATGACGAGGCAAACTCCGACAGGCTATTGCTGCTGCTTATCATGTCTAAGTATATAACAGGATGACCGCTAAAGGTTAATTGGTGGCAAGGCTTTTAGCTTGGCTTTAAGCATTTTAGCGGCCTGCGTATACCCACCTTCGGCACCGTCAACAAAGTGGATGTGGTCATCTTTAAGGTCGCGTACGTAGCAGGACATTACTGATGCCTGGCTTATGAACATGCCGTACACCAATTTACCTTGTGCTTCCAGCTTGTCCAGCACTTTTTCAAGTTCGGCGCGTTGCTTCGCCTTGCCAGACATTACTGTGTTTATCTTACCATCAATAACCAGCGTGTCGGCCATTTGCACCAGGCTTTCAAGATAGCGCTTGCCGCTACTGGTGCCAAAGTAAATGTAACCGTACAGGCTTAGCAACCAGGTACGTAAAAACTCGAGCCATTTTATACGGCCTATCCGTACACGCATTTCGGTACCCAGCTTGTTAAAGGTGGTATTAAATTTCAACTGATCTACAGAGATAGGCTGCCGTTTCTGCGGGGAGCCATATATAGTATCAATAGCATCCATTACTTCTTTAAAAACATCCGACTGGGACTCTCCGTCCCTGGCTACTACCAGCAGGCTTATCACCTCGTCGCGGTTTTGCGGCGGCGCAATTTTATCCCACCTGCATTGCATGCCGGTAAGGTCAAGCTCCTCGCTTCCGCCGTCGGTATCAGCAAACATGTAGTCGTCTCCTTTTACCAGCCGTTCGGCGTAATTAAGGCCATTACCTAGTATAATGGGGATAGTAAAAACATCAGTAGCGCTAAACTTGGCTATTTTAATATGGTGATCGTGTTCGTATACGTCTTTAACAGCTACAGTGCCGGTACGCAGCTCCAGCCCAAAATTATCGCGGGTATTGGTCTTGAAAATCGTGAGCGCCTGCATTGCTTTATCTATCAGCACGGGCGGTACAATAAAGGTTGCACCATCGCCGCCAAAAAAGAACGGCACGGTAACCTCCATTGCAAATGCGAGGTTTAAAACTGATACTATACTACCCGTAGCTATCAGGTTAACATCCTGGTGCCGACCCTCAAACACCGCTCTTGTAGAATCCTTTATATCCGTAATGATAATGTGCCAGTCGGCAGGTATGTCCTGAAACAAGCCGGTAGATACCAACAGATCCCCCAACGACCGGGAGTGCATCGGCAACTGGGTGTAAAACTGGCTGGTATCATCTAACATTATATATCAATCTATTTTGTGAATGATTACTGCGGCTTATGCCCTCACGGCGTCGTAAATAAACCAAAAGTTAAGTAAAAAGTACGATGCAAGCAATACCTGGGCACAAAGCAGATCAAAACGCCTAGCATCCTTCAGCTTATCTTCCTTAACCAACCTTAACGAGTATGCCGTACTGATAATGACCATCAGGATGAACAGCAGGGTGATGCCATGCAGCGTATCTACCAGCGTAAACGAGGTAGACTCCGGCAAGGTGGCATCAATGATATATTTATTACCTACCACCGCGAACAATGCGCCAACACTCAGGCCAAAACGCGAGTCTATACTATCTGTATGGATGTAAAAGCACATGTAAGCAATTAAAAACGCCACATACATACCCAGGAACATCTTCCAAAACAAGCCCATTGCATCGCGCGATATCACCATTCGCAGCCGGTAAGTACCATATTCGGTATGCGGTTTTGCAAGGCTTTCATCACCAAAAGCTGTTTCGTAAGCTTTTATGCCGGTAGACTGCTTTATACTGTCCACGTTCCACCCTCTGAGCGTAAATTTCGGATCAAATTGCTTGCCGCTGGTATCAGCGACAAATACAAGCGACTTCGAATCGAACTGCGAGTTTTCAATAGAGAACCTTAAGCGCTGATGATCGAATGGAAAATTTTCGGTAACCCACGAATCTTTCATGACGCATTGCAGCTTCATCATGATAAACATGCGGTTATCGCTCGAGTCTACAGTGGAAAAGGATGTAGTTACTGATTTTGCCTGAGGGACTTCCAGGTTATGAACAAAGTCAAACTTCTTGTTCTTGTATTTAAGCCAGAGCCACAGGTTTACGGTGTACTCTTTATCTTTAAAGTTGATGTCGTGTATGCTGGTGATGTAAACGCCTGTCTTAACTGTATCGGGTACCTGCTTTTGTGCTGGAGCAGCAAAAGAAGTGATAACCGTTAATAGCAGCACAGCAGCAATAAAGTAGGGGCTTAACAATCTACGCATCTGTTTTTTCCACTAATATAAACATAGGGTTGGTAAGTACGGGCTTTGAAATCTATTCCCAGCATTAAACCTTTCGGCAGTTAACTTGGTCGAACAGGTATAAACATCACAATACTAAAATTGTTCAACCATGACAACTATCATAGCAAAACTAAAAACCGATCTGTACCGTGTATTTGTTAAAGGCGATGCCAACACTACCCAGCTAGCACACATATTTTTACTACTAGCCGTGCCTGCAGCTACGTTATATTTTGGATTGGGCAGCTTGCCTTTATAATCTTTAACGCATCTGCTAACAATAAACTGCTATTTTTGCGGCCAAGAAACGCAGGAATGGACAGCTTAAAAAATAAATACGACAGCATAATATTTGATCTTGACGGTACCCTTTGGGACAGTACCGAAACTATAACACAGGCATGGCAGGCAGCCCTTAACCAGGCACCTTACATGAGCCACGAGGTGATGACCAGAGAACGCGTACGGTCTATCACCGGGATGACTTACGATAAGATATTTGAAAAGCTATTCCCCTATTTGGATACTGTGCAACGTGCAGAAGTGCAAAAGCTGTGTTCAATTAGCGAGTTGCATATCCTAAACGAGAAAGGCGGCACGCTGTACCCGCAACTGGCCGAGACGCTGGAATACCTGGGCAAAACCTACAAGTTATATATTGTCAGCAATTGCCAAAGCGGCTACATTGAGTTGTTTTTGAACCTGCACAACATGCACCAGTCCTTTTTAGGGCACCAGTGCTATGGCACAAAGGGCAACCCTAAAGCTGATAACATCCGCGACATTGTTAACGACAATAACCTGCAGGCACCTGTTTACGTGGGTGACACCATGGGCGACTATGAGTCGGCAACCAAAGCTGGTGTTCCTTTTATATTTGCGTCTTACGGCTTTGGTGAAGTAGAAAGCGGACAAGTGGCAACTATAAATAACTTTGCAGACCTGCAGCAGATACTTTAAACATTTACAAGTAAGGCAGGTTATGTGGTAAACACTGCCGTTATGAAAATTTATAAATACCTCCACTCCTGCCTGGTTTTCGAGAAAGAAGGATTTAAGCTCCTGTGCGATCCCGGTAGCTTCACGTTTGCCGAGGGACAGGTAACAACGGAAACTTTTGGCGACGTTGACGCAGTTATAATAACCCATATCCATGCAGACCATCTTGATCTGCCTAATCTTAAAAAGATAGTAGCGCTTTCCGGCGCGCCCGTTTACACCAATAGCGAGGTTGGTGTAGCGCTTAAAAAAGAAGGGTTAGCATTTGAGCTGATGGAGGAAGGTGTATATGACATCGGCCCTTTTAAGATAGAAGCCATACCGGTAGTGCATGAGCCTTTGCTGGATAGCCCCATACCCCAAATGACAGGATTGCTGATTGACGGCCGCATACTGCACCCTGCAGACTCGATGGAAGATAAATTAACCACTTACAATAACCTTGACCTGCTAATATTAGTTACAATGGCGCCATTCGCAAACGAACTGCGCATTGCAGCCTTTGGCGACAAAGTAAAACCAAAACAAATACTGCCTGTGCATGATGGCTTTGCCAAACATTTCTTTGTGAAATCCAGGTTTGCTAATTACAAGAACCATTTTGCAAAATCGGATATCAACTTTATAGAAGTTACAGAACCCGGCGAGAGCATCGAGCTATAAATGGCATTGTAATTATGCTTCGTAACGACTTTGGTATGCTTTTTATGCCTTAAAGGGTATAAACTACTATACCAATGAAAACCATAATATTTATACACGGCATGTTCCAAAATCCCAGGAGCTGGGATAAATGGATAGCATTTTTTTCTGCCAAAGGCTACAACTGCCTTGCTCCGGCATGGCCCCTGCACGAGGGCGAACCCTCACAATTACGTGATAACCCACCTACTGGTTTGGGCGATCTGCATCTGCAAACGATAGCAGATGAAATGGAACGCGTAGTAACTGCACAACCAGAACCACCAATAGTTATAGGCCACTCAGTAGGCGGCCTTATTGCCCAATTGCTTGCTGCAAAAGGGCTGGTAGATGTTGCTGTGCCCATTTGTTCGGTAGCGCCAAATGCCATGCTGGCATTTGACTGGGGCTTTATTAAGAACAGCGCTTTAATTACAAATCCTTTTAAAGGCAACGAACCGTTTTACACTGATGTTGAGAGCTTTCATTCATCGTTTTGCAACACCATGAGCGATGAAGATGCTAAGCGTGCGTTTACCCGTACCGCCACGCACGACAGCCGCAACGTACTGCGCGATTGCATGGGCGAGGCAGGTAAAATTGACGTTGATCAGCCACACGTTCCCTTGCTGTTTATTGGCGCAGAGATGGACCAGATAATACCTGCCGCACTTTGCAAACGCAACGCTGAAGCTTATACGCACACAGAGAGCATTAGCGAGTACAAAGAGTTTAGTAACCGCGGGCACTGGATATGCGGCGAGCACGGCTGGGAAGAGGTTGCTGGCTACATAGCCAGCTGGATAGAGCACCACGAACATGTGCAGTACCACACACATGAACTTAGCGGGCATTAACAAGCTCCTAAACATAAGTAAGCCCCGTGTTAATACCACGGGGCTTTTTTGTATAAGAGCTGTAAAGTATAAGCGACTATTTTTTGGAAGACTTAAAGTTGAACTTGAGGTTTACCCCGCCCGAACCAAAACGGATATCCTGCGAACCCATCCCGCCAATCGGATATTTCAAAAACGGCTCTATCACCAGCCTGTTCTTGCCAACCGGCGTACCAAAGCCAAGCGCAAAGTTTACTGTCTTAGCAAAATAGAAACTGCCAAAGCTTTGCGTACTGGTTTGATCCTGACTGGTTATACCCGCTCCTGCTATACCATTTGTGCGGTAGGTGTAACGTGCAGTATAGCGCTCGTCAATAAATGTACCTGAGCTTAGCCCTGCAGAAACATAGGCGTTGCTTTTTGCCGGGTTGAATTCGAACTTAATGTTCAATGGTATATCAAGCCCAACTAAGGTTGCATTAAACCTGTCAAACTCCGGTGATGTGCTGGATGCCGCAAACAGGCTTTCTTTTTTTACGTTTGCATCAACAGCAGCAGCAAAGCTGGCTGCCCTGTTTGTTGGCGCCGGTGGTGGCGCATTGTCGTACTGCAAGCTGTTCTGCGCAAGCATTACACCGGTAGATAATTTAAAGTTCCGGCTCAGGCGAATGTCTGAGGTAACGCCCGCGCCCGCGTTTACCTGGTTGGCACTGCCGTCTGCATAATTAAAGTAAGTTGCTGCATAAACGCTGAAGTTTACACGCTTAGCTTCCTTCTTTTCTGTTGCCTGCTTTTTCAGATTCACATCCTCTTTAAACAGATCGTTTATTGTTTTAGCTGCTGCCGGCTGCTGTGCTATAACACTCGCCGAAGGATTGGCTACAGCCGTATTAGGCTGCTGTTCATCTGTTCTGGCAGGCGTTGTTGCCGATGTTATATCGTTTGATTTTGCAACCGCGTCCTGGTTGTTTGCCAGCGGTATTGTACTCGCTACAACCTCGTTGCTTTTTGCCGCTGAGTTAATAGTTCCATCTTTAGCAGGAGCAACTGGATAAAAATTTGTAGCTTTTTGCGGAGACGACAACCTTGAAGTTTTTACTGTTCCAAAAGGATCAATATTTGTGTGGTTTTTGCCGGTTTTGGTCACTGACGCTATATCTGCATCGCCTTTAATATCCAAACTACTTGACGGTTTTTTAATAATAGTAGTGGCACTATCAACAGGAAGTTGAACAGGCACCTGCTTAGCTGGTTTAATGGCTATTGTATCCTCCTTATGTGGTTTGTTTATAGCCCAAATACCAATACCCAGCATAATCAGCAGTATGGCCGCAGCGCTGCTCCACCACAGCCACGCAACTTTACGTTCCTCCTGCTTAGCAGGGAACTTTTTGCGCAGCTCTGCCCATGCCATATCGGCTTCGGGGTGTTCGTAATTATCAAACACCTCCCTGATGCGGCTTGCTAGCTTTTTATCAAACTGATCATCCATGGCTGTGTGTCTCTGTTGTAATCAATTGCCTCAACTTCTCTTTAGCACGGCTTAAATAAACCCGTGACGAGCTTGCAGGCAGATTTAGTATTTTGCTTATCTCATCATGGTTGTAGCCATCAATTTCGTACATGTTAAATATGGTTAGCTGTATCTGAGGCAATTGCTTCATCAGCTTTAAAATATCCTGCGCATTTAAGTTCTCAATAGCGTTTGCCGCATGCCCTACGCCTATAGCGTCATCTATATCCGTATTTTGCTGGTGCTTCAATTCTTTACGCCTGCGGTCTATCGCGGTATTTACTACTATGGTACGCAACCAGGCCCTAAAGGGTTTATCAGAACTGTATGTATTTATATTATTGAACACCTTTATAAATGCATCATTAACAACTTCAAGCGCATCATCCTGGTTAAGGCTGTAACGTGCACTTATACCCATGGCATAACCATAGAATTGCTTATAAAGCAATTCCTGATACTTAAGGCTGCCGGTTTTGCATTTACTGACAATCTCTTCCTCAGTAAAGCGGTGGAGTAAGTGCATTAAGTGTTAAGTGCGCTAAGTTGTTGTATACATTACGTATGACGGAAGGCAAACGCTACAGTGAAGTAAAATTAGGAGCAAGCTATAGTACTAGCTTACTCCTAATCAATTATGGTGTCTTTTTAAGATCGTATTGCAAGCTAAGGGTATCAGCGCTGTTAGCTACCATCTGCAACACGCTTGTACCGTCATAATAATATTGATAGTATCCGCTTAAATGTGTTTTGGTCGGTTTACCTGTAGTAGGAAAGGTATCATCCTGAAAGCCAATAGTGTTTGAATTTATAGCATAGTGGCCTTTGCTGCCTGCGTGAATAGTAAGTGTATCACCAAGAACTTTATAACCAACTCCGGTTTCAAGTACCAACTGAATATTAGCTTTAACAGTATCTATAACGGTTGTACCCGGCTTACGGTGCAATAAGCGGAACTGACCCGTAAACGTACCTGAGGGTGCAGGGGTTGGATTAGATTCGGCGTTTTTAAAACACCCTGAACTAAATACAACAGCCAGTATTAGAACCGGCAACAAGTAGGTAAAATTTTTTTTCATGCGCTATGGTTATAGTTATTACGTGTGCAATTTTGTAAACGCTACAACCGAAAATATATTTTTACACTTTTTTAGCCTCGTTCCAGAATACATCCATTTCCGTCAGGCTCATTTCATGAAGGTCTTTGCCATGCTCTTTGGCTTTCGCTTCCAGGTACTGGAAACGCTTGATAAATTTTCTATTGGTTTTCTCCAAAGCGTCTTCCGGATTTATGTTGATGAAACGTGCGTAGTTGATCAACGAGAACATCAGGTCACCAAATTCACTTTCGGCTTTTTCCCGGTCAATCTGCGTCTCATCCGCTTTATCAAACTCATCTTTAAACTCCTGTAATTCCTCTTCTACCTTATCCCAAACCTGTTGCTTGTTGTCCCAGTCGAAACCTACCCCACGGGCTTTTTCCTGTATACGGGATGCTTTTACCAGCGCCGGCAACGATGCCGGCACGCCACCCAGTACAGATTTATTTCCTTCTTTAAGCTTTATCTGCTCCCAGTTGCGTTTTACATCCTGTTCATCGTTCACCTCCGTATCGCTGTAGATATGAGGGTGACGGTTTATCAGCTTGTCGCAAATACTGTTCAGCACATCAGCTACGTCAAAATCCTTAGTTTCAGAAGCTATGCGCGAGTAGAATACCAGATGCAGCATAACATCACCCAGTTCCTTTTTTATCTCCTGCATATCGCCACCTAATATCGCGTCAGAAAGTTCATACGTTTCTTCGATGGTAAGGTGTCGCAGGCTTTCCATCGTTTGCTTTTTATCCCACGGGCAATTCTCCCGCAGGTCGTTCATGATGGTAAGCAGTCGCTCAAAAGCTGCTGAAGGTGTTAAAGCGGTTACCGGTGGTGTTATAGCCATAATACAAAGGTATCAAACTACCAGTAGTTTGCGTAGTAAAGCTTTATACTGCTAAAGGTATGTTGCCCTAAGCATCTCACGTTTACCTGGAGCGCCGGGTGCCTTTTCCACCTTGAGCCCAAGCGCTTTGATACAGCGCTTAAGGTTGCCTGTTATAGCGTACGTTACAAATACGCCGCCAGGCTTAAGAAATTTTAACGTGTGGGTAATGGCCTCATCAGTCCACATCTCGGGTTGGTTAGCTGCTGCAAATGCGTCAAAGTATATGACATCGTAGGTGTTTGCCGAATTAAAGGCATTAAGTTCTGTGCAAACCACCTCCAGGTTACATGTATCGCTTATGGGTGTTTTCCCGACAAGTGACTGTTGATATTTATCTAAAAATTCATTCCACAACTGGGTGGAGACGTAGGCATTGTAACCTGTATCGGCAATCATTTCCAAAGAAAGTGGGTAGGCTTCTATACCAGTATAGCTCAGCGCAATTGCTTCATTTGCGCAAAAGTCGGCACTAAGCAGAAAGTTGAGCCCTGTACCAAATCCTACTTCCAGTACACTTACTGCTGCGGGTACCTTTTCGCCCTTATTTAGAAAATACTCCAGACCCGATCTTAAGAAAACATGCTGACTTTCCTGAAAAGCACCGTGTCGCGAGTGGTAATTTTCGCCAACTAGGGAGTTAAAAATGGTTTTAGAGCCATCTTCAGTACTAACTATCTGTAAATGTTCCTGGTTTTGAGGAGTGATCATAAGTGAATACCGGGTGTAAAAGCACCGAATTTACACTTATAATCCAGAAGAAAATAGACTTAAGCGGCAATTAGGCTACCATCGAAAGCAGGTCGTTTAGTTTATGGCAGTAGTCGGGAAGTGAAATACGGCCACGGTCATAGTTTTCTACCAGTTCATCCAGTTGTTTCGCAATGTCGGTGCGATCTGCAGCATTAAGTTCCGGCTTAATCTTTTTGATTTTATTGTTAATGGCTTTAGCCATAAACAGCGGCTGTACATCCTGCGTTTGCGTAAGGATCTTCTTCATTTTGTTACGCTGCTGTTTGTCATACTGTAATATAAAGTACATGATAACAGAACCAACTACCAGGAAAAGTAATGGAGTTACTATAGATGAAGAAAACATTGCTTCCATGTCGAGTATACGTAATATGTACGTTTATTACGATACCGGTAAACAATAGGTTGCAAAAAATTTTATTTTTTAAATATTACTTAAAGGCGGCTTATCACCTTGCAATTGCAGAGGTGATAAGCAGTAACGAACAATAAATTTGCTGAATAAACTAAGCCGCTGGTGATGCAATGGGCAATTCCACCCAAAACTCTGAACCCTTACCAGGCTCGCTTTCCAAGCCTATTTTGCCATTGTGCCTGCTAACTATACCTGCTGTAATGTATAAGCCTATACCAAGCCCAGAGAACCCCGGACCTGTATCCTGAACACGATAATACCGCGAAAAAATACGGTCGTGCTGATCCTTTGATATTCCGATGCCAAAATCTTTCACCGAAAATCTGATAACATCGCCCTGAGTACTGCTGGTAACTATAGCCTTTTTAGCTTCGGGAGAGTACTTTATAGCATTGGTTAGAAAGTTGATCAACACTTGTTCGAGCCGTTGGCGGTCGCCATTTAGCAATTTAGGTGTACCGCTCCTCTCAAAAAAAATCTCGTGTGATGTAGTTTGCTGTACATCGCCAATAGTTTCGGCAATCATATCGTCGAGGTCAAACAGCTCATAATTGAGTGGTAGTTGCCCGGATTGGATTTTTGATATATCCAGCAGATCTGAGACGAGTGTAGTGAGCCTGCTTATCTGCGCAACTGCTTTACTGGCAAATACCTTGTCTTTATCATTCTGAACATTACGCAGCAGCAACTGCAGGTACCCTGTAAGGCTGGTAAGCGGCGTTTTAAGCTCGTGGCTTGCCATACCAATAAATTCATCCTTATAGGAGTTTATTTTCTCCAGCTCCTCATTATACTGCCTTAGCTTCTCTCGAATTTCCAGCTGTTCTGTAATATCACGCGCGATTTTGGATGCACCAATGATTTTCCCTGTAGCATCTCTGATGGGTGATATTGTTAAGGAGATGTTGATCTCAGACCCGTCCTTTCTCAGGCGAATGGTTTCAAAGTGATCTACCTTTTTTCCTGAAGCGATATTAGAAATAATAATATTTTCTTCGTTCAGCCTGTCTGTAGGGATAAGAATAGAAATATGCTTACCGATAACCTCCGACTCATCATAGCCGAACATCCTTTTGGCTGATCCATTCCAACTGGTGATAATACCCGCAAGCGTTTTGCTGATGATCGCGTCGTGTGAAGAGTCGATAATTGCGGCAAGCATTGCCTGCCTGTCTTCTAACTCAATTCTCATAAGACTGATGGTCGTTTATGGCTACGATGTACGTTGTTTTTGATGAATAAACCAATTGTTCTGATTAAACAAAAGAAGAATATTTTTTCGAATTACGCTGATTTAATTAACAAATATTTAATATTGATTAATCTTCTGCATCTTCAAATTCCTCAACAAAAGAAAAGTATTCGTCCCACTCCGGGTCCTCCGTTTGTGTAATTTGTAGTGGTAGTACTTCAAAGTTTGCAAGTGCCAGGTTAAGCCTTTCCCCCGTTTCTTTTATACCTGTACTATACCATGACCACACCCTTTCTCCGGCACCGGTAAAGATGAAAGCAAGGACGGCTTGCCTGTCCGTCTCCAATGCATCGATCAACGCGTTCTCTACATCTTCCATCACCTGCATTTCGCCTGGAGAGGGCAGATAAGCGCTCTCTTCCTCGTCATAGGTCCAAACCATATCCATGCGGATGTTGTAGCGGCCGGTGTCAACAAAGTTTCGCAGGGACGGGCGATAGCGGATGATAACAGCTACACCTTCGTCGTTCGTTCCGGATGCGCCTGCCCAAGTATCATCCAGTGTAAGTTGCTCTGCCATATTTCTTCGGGGTTAAAGAAATACAAGCTTTAAGACTTAAAATTGTTTTAATTGTTAACTTAGTTAAGCTACACCTCTAAGTTGTTACTCTACTATAAATTCTTTTTTCAGCTTTATATCCGCAGATGAAGCACCAATCATCGCTGTAAAAGTTCCGGGTTCAACCGTCCAGTTCATGTTCTTATCCAGCAAAGCGAGATCGTCCGGGTGCAGAGTAAACGTAACGGTTCTTTTTTCACCCGGGTTTAGCGTAACGCGTTCAAAGCCACGCAAGTCGTACTCGTAAGTGGTAACGCTGCTAATGTTATCTTTAAGGTAAAGCTGCACCACATCATCGCCTTTGCGCTGCCCGGTATTGGTTACATCTACCGTTACCGTAACATCGCCTTGTGTAGCACCTTTTTCCGGCGATACCGTCAGGTTGCTGTATTCGAACTTTGTGTAACTTAAACCATAGCCAAAAGGATATAACGCACCATTTACACTTGTTTTACCCCACGCGTTAGCGCCACCCTGCCCAGCTTGGGCATTGGGTTTTGTTGGAAAGTTAAACTCAATCTGCCCGGTGCTTTTTGGGAATGTTATGCTGAGTTTACCGCCGGGGTTGTTATCACCAAACAGGGTTTCTGCTACTACACGCCCGCTCTGTACGCTTGGGAACCATGCCTCCAATATGGCCGGCACATACTTGTTTTCCCAGTTTACGGTCAACGGCTGCCCATTTATCATCACCATTACCACAGGTTTACCTGTAGCCTGCAATGCCTGGATCAATTTAAGCTGGCGGCCCGGTAAGTTAAGGCTCGTGCGGGAAAGGCTCTCGCCTACCCTGTCTACATCTTCACCCACAACGGCTATAACCACATCTGATTGCTTTGCTTGTGCCACGGCAGAATCGATCCCCGCCTGTTCAGCGGCGGTAAGTGGCGTTTCTATTATCTCGCTTTCAGGCCAGGTAGCGTCAACTATATTGCAGCCTTTAACGTAGTTCACCTTCGTGTCCTTACCAACATAGTTGCGGATGCCATCTAAAACTGAAACTATTGGATTGTGTGATGGACCGTAACGGCTTATGGTATAGTTACTTTCCGCAGCGAGCGGGCCTGTAACCAGTATATTCTTCAGCTTGCTTTTGTCAAGTGGTAAAAGGTTACCTTCATTTTTCAGCAATACCATGCTTTCGCGATTCATCTTTAGGCTCATCTCCGCGTCCGCGGCAGTGTGCACCAGCTTGTCTGCCGCTTTAGGATCCTTTACGTAGGGATTGTCGAATAAGCCAAGCCTGAACTTCACCCTAAGTACATCCGCAACGCGGCTGTCTATAACCTTCATGGACATTTTATTCTCTTTTATCAGCTCCCGCAAGGGCAGTATAAAGGTTTGCGGCATTGTGAAGTTAGTGCGCACGTTTAGCCCTGCTTCTACAGCTTGCCTTACGGCTTCCTTGTAATCGCCTGCAACTTTATGTTTAGAGAACAGGTATTCAACAGCCTCACTGTCAGACACTACATAACCCTGAAAGCCGAACTGCTGCCTCAGCAACTCGGTAAGAAAGTAGTAGCTGCCGGTGATTGGAACACCATCCCAGTCGTTATAGCTGCTCATTACCCCCATTGGATGTGCCTCCTGTATTACCCTGCGGAAAGGATAAAGGTACAGCTGGTGCATTTCACGTGGTGCCACATGCGGATCGGTACGTGCGGCGCCGTCCCTCCCACCTTTTGGTACGCTGTAAACCGCAAAGTGCTTTAAAGTTGATGCGGCGCCTTCCTCCTGTATGCCCAGCGTCATCTGTTTACCCATTTCAGCAATCAGGAAAGGGTTTTCGCCGTAACATTCTACTACGCGCCCCCACCGCTGATCACGTGCAGGATCAAGTATTGGCGCATAAACGTTCGTATAACCCAGTGCCCTTGCCTCTCGCCCAACTGTTCTACCGGCCTGACGTACAAGCCGTTTATCCCATGTGGACCCTATACCAATGGGTGCAGGCAGCGGGGTTGCCCTATCGTGGTTAAGGCCATGTATCCCTTCATTGGTAAAGTCGACAGGAATGCCCATGCGCGTTTCCTCAACAAACCACTTTTGTACGGTATTTATAGCAGAAGCATGTTTGCTGAACGGATAAGAATATTGCGTTGGTGCATCATCCGTATGCGACGTTAAATTATTAAGCTCCTCATCAATGTTAGCTATACCATCTTTCCAAATCTCTGTTTTCCAGCGATCTACTGGCATTTCATCTTTCAACACCCTTTTGTAACCATACAGGGTGGCCATTTGGCAAGTCTTTTCGTCAACTGTCATTTGGCTAAGCAGGTCAGTAACGCGCTTTTCTATATTCTGTGACGGGTCTTCAAAAATGTCCATGCGTCCATTTTTGTTAAAGTCTACCCAGCCTTTGTGGTATATGTTTGATTTTTGCTGTGCAGATGCGGAAAACGAAAGCGCAAGTAGCGGCAGGCCCAGCCAGGCAGATCTTTTCATAAAGGATAATGTATTGGTTACGTTTTTCAAATATATGATAAACCAAAAGCTGCCATACAATTCCAGGGCAGAGAAATCACTATAACGTTTTCGCTCCATTGCTTTAAATTGACAAGCTTAGCAAACAATCACTCATATTTGCGTTATTGTGTAAGCTTAACAAAAGCTGAAAAACATCCATATGCGCCACCTCTCCATTCTTTTGCTCTTTGTATTTTGTTCGTTTAAATCTGATTGTCAATCAATTGACAAAGCTGATGCTATTTGCGGTAAATGGATGTCTGCAGAAAAGAACCTGGCAGTGGAAGTGTACCGCGTACAGGGCACTTACAAAGCCAAGATCATCTACTTCACGGGAGGCGTTACCAGGGACAAACCGATGGAAACCATCACCGATAAAAAAAATCCCAACCCTGCACTTCGTGAGCGCAAAGTATTAGGATTGAACGTGTTGGAAGGACTTACTTACAACGGTAATAACTCGTGGGAGAACGGCACCATCTACGAGGTGCAAAGCGGTAAGTACTGGAACGCAGCAGCACATTTAGATACAAACGGCTTACTTAAGGTAAAGGGTTACTGGCATGTAAAGCTTATAGGTAAAACAATGGTATTTAGACGGATGTAAACGCATACTCACTGCTGCAGTTTACTGGCACTGCTATTGCAACATGGTTGAAAAACATGACGTTATGATGGCAAATAAACTTTTATGCAGCTTTTTAGCATTTGTGTTTTACAGTGGTACTGTTTACCATACAAACAATGTAGCCGCCGCAGACCAAATATGCGGCAAGTGGCAAAGCCAGGACAAAAACCTTGTTGTACAGATATTTAAAGAAGACGAAGCCTTTAAGGCCAAGATAATATGGTTTGACAATGGTGAAGGCGAGCAAGCCATGCATACCTTTACAGACAAATACAACCCAAACCCTGCCCTACGTACCCGTAAAGTATTGGGGATGAACGTACTGGAGAACCTGGAGTACAGCGCTGATACTGACTCTTGGGAGAACGGAATTATTTATGATGCCTCCAGCGGGAAGCATTATAACTCTTGCGCAAAAATTAATAAGGACGGGTCACTTAACGTAAAAGGGTACTGGCACTTTAAGTTTATTGGCAAAAGCATCCGGTTTAACAGGATGTAAACCGACCTGCTACTGGCAAAACAGTGTCAGCACTTTGCTCAATTTATTTTTGCATCTTGTACCCGCTTTTGCCTTAAGCACCCAAAATGAGGTGATTTTCATGAGCAAAAATCTGCAAAAACCACACTTTTTTAATAGCGTTAGTACGTCATTTAAAAACATAAGACCGTCAGCTGCAAAATCAGCAGATTTTTGCAATCGACCGGAAATTTTGATGATCAAAAACGCTTCAACAAAAAAGGCTGCCGCCCGGATGGGACAACAGCCTTTTGAATATATCACTTAAAAAATTATTGTTTCAGGAACTCGCCGTTTGCAGTAAGTTCAACCTCGTCGCTCAGCATTGGTGCGCCGTATTTGCTGCCGAAACCAAAGTCGCTACGTTTGATAGTACCGGTTACTTTAAAACCAGCGTCAGGAGCTTTGGTCATTGGGTTGGTGATAGTACCACGGTAAGCCATGTCCAAAGTTACCGGCTTGGTAACGCCATGTAAAGTAAGGTTACCTTTCAACTTGTATTTGTTTGTACCTGCAGGCGCAATTGAAGTGCTGGTGAAAGTTAATGCAGGGAATTTCTCTACGTCAAAAAACTCAGCGCTTTTCAGGTGACCGTCACGACGTTCGTTGTCGGTGTTTACGGTTGCAGTGTTAGCAGTAAAGCTAACTTTAGCATCGCTGAAATCCGGCTTTGCAGCTACTATAGTAGCATCAAAATCTTTGAATGATCCGTCAACGTCAGATACCGCTAAGTGGGTAATAGTAAAGGTTACGCGTGAGTGTGCTTTGTCAACTTTCCAGGTGCTTTGGGCAAATACAGCAGTCTGCATCAGCAAACCAGCGGCTAAAAGGATAAGAGGTTTTTTCATTTCTTTTTGTTCTATTTAATGTTGGTATTTTGTTTACGCCTCAAAGATAAATACGGTTGCCGCAATTCAAAATAAAAAAGATGTTGCAACATCTTTTTTGAATGAGCTATGACAAAGCACTATCTGGAGAAAAACTGATCTACCTTTTTGTTAAACTCGGCGGCGTGTTCTATCAGCGTGCTATGGCTCGAGTTCTTCACTATCCAAAGCTCCGACCCGGGAATGTTCTTTTGTACCAGCCTGGTATGTGCATCCGCAATAACGTCGTGGTCGCCGGCAATTATAAGGGCCGGGCATTTTATCTGCTGTAGTTGTTCCAGTTTAATGTTGGGCTGGTTCCAGTCCAGTAAGAATATCTTCCAGGAATTTCTTTCAGCCGGCGTTTTCCAAACGGTGTTCTTGTTCTCGTTGTATTGTTGCTGGCTTTCCTTCCACAGGTCGCCGGCAAACGCGGTAGAATCAGGTGTAATGTTGGCGCCTGTAGCTGCCAGGCTGATCACCTTTTCCGGGTGCCTTATCGCCATTAGCAAGGCATTAATCCCGCCGTCGCTCCAACCCAGTACGTGTGCTTTTGGTATGTGCATCGTATCCAGCAGGGCCGCAAAATCATCTGCCATTTGTTCAAACGTTAAAGAGTCGCTTGCATCTGCAGATTTCCCGTGCGCGCGGCTATCTACCAGTATCACCCGGTATTTTTTTGCAAAGTAGGGCACGTTATCGGTAAAAGCACTCATGTCGCCGCCGTTGCCGTGTATCATCAGCAAAGGTTTACCGGTGCCGTACTCTTCAACGTAAAGCTTTATACCATTTATGTTGTAGTACTTGCCTGCATTACTATTTTTACCGTACATAATTTTTTGTTTACAGCCAAGCACGAGCAGTAGCTGAGAGATAAGCAGAAGGGAGAGAAATTTTTTGAGGGGCATTGAATTGCTGGTTAACACTTTAACTTAAAAGACAGGCCCTAATGTAACACAATAAGCCATAAGCGCAAACAAATATGCGTTACAGCCAAAAAGAAGGTATTATTTCGTAAGTACTGCGATTTTTGTCGTCACGTGTAACACCATGTACTTAAACTAGTGGCTTATAAATCTGCCATAAAGTTAAATATTCATAATGCCTGCCCTACTCAAATGCTAATGACAAGTATTTTGTTCAGACAGCTTTAAGCATACACATCTGGGCTGGTTACCTGAACCTAAAAAGAAAAATGCGGTAGTTAGTACGGTTTTGTAATTCTAAACCCGTTCTTTATCAAAGTTCTCCATCACCAGCACGGCAGCGCCTATCAGTTCGGCATCAAAGCCAAGGGATGATATCAGCAGTTCGGTACCGGATGCCAGCCTGGGGATACAATATTTATGCAAAGCCTGTTGTATGGGTGCAAGCAGTATTTTGCCCACTTTAGCGCCCCGGCCGCTTAATACAATGTTGGCCGGGTTCATAATGTGGATGAGGATAGCCAGGGCCTTCCCTATTTTGTATCCCGCGTCAGACAATAGCTCCAGTGCAAACTGGTCCCCATGATTGGCGGCATCCATTAATGCATCGCCCATCTGTTTAAAGTTGCCCTTGGTAGTTTTAAGGCTGGTTACCCGGCCTTTTCTAATACCATCTTCGGCCTGCTCGGCCACTACCAGCATGGATGCTTCGGCTTCCAGGCAGCCGCGTTTTCCGCAGGTACACAAAGCACCGTCGTCAGACAGGGGTATGTGGCTCAGCTCACCCGCAAAACCGTTATAACCGCGGAAGATCTTACCGTCTATGATCATCCCCAAGCCTATACCCCAGCCCAGGTTTATCACCATTACTTCCTGCTGCGCCTTGGCAATACCAAACTTTTGCTCAGCAAGGGCTATCAAACTGCTGTCGTTATCAATATAAGTGCTTATGCCGGTTGCCTCGGTAAGGTAAGCGCTAAGGCTTTTGCCGCCTGCATCAAGGTAGGTGTAGTTTATGCCCTCAATGGCATTTATAAACCCGGGCATACCTATGCCGGTGCCGGCTATCTGGTTCTTGGGGATACCGCTGGCTTCTATATAATCGTTTATGCTGTTTACCAGCGTAGGCAGTGCCTGTTTGTTGTTGTGCAGCTTTATGTCAACCGTAAGCAGATCCGCCACGGGGTTATTCTGCAGATCGATAAGTTGCAGGCGCGATGAAAGCTGATCCATAGCGATGGACAGGATGTACATCGCTTTTGCATTAATGGCATACATCAGCGGCCTGCGCCCGCCGCTGGAAGGCGCGTAACCTTCCTCAACAACAAAGCCTTCTTTTATCAGCTCGTTTATTGCTTTGGTTATTGAAGGGATGCTTTTATCAAAAAGCTGGCTCAAACCCGCGCAAGACATAGCTTTATCAAAATACAACCGTTTAACGATCATATTTTTTAGCCAGCTACCCTTAACACCACTACTTTTTAGTTCCATTAAAATATTCTACGCGCCCTGTTATTAAAGTTGGAGGCAATTTAATTGGTTAAAATTATAAATAAAGCATTAAAGTGCAACAACGTGCCGGGCTAAACGTACAAATCGGCAATATTCGTCAGTAATCGGTATCTACGCTTATAAAACACTTTTAAGGATCCGGGGGGTATACTGCTTAAACCCGTTGGGGCGTTGTCAGTCTTATCAAACAAAAGGGCGCGTAAGTGCTTTATTGGTTACTTAGTATTTTAAACGTTAATGCTTATATATAAATCTGTACAAACGCCGGTATACACCTTTAAAACAATCGTATATCTTTGCGCCATGTTTTTTAAGCAACTGTTAAAAGCTGCATTGTTCGCCTGCGCTGTTCTGTTTATTGCTGTCCTGTCGCACAAGGGCGCACATGCGCAAAGTGCTTCTGCCGGCAGGCCCGATGATTCCGCAAGTTCGTTCAGGTTCAAAACCATTGTTATTGATGCCGGCCACGGTGGTAAAGACCCGGGTGCGCATGGCGCTTACTCCAACGAAAAAACCGTTGCCTTAAGCATTAGCAAAAAGCTGCGCGATGCTATAAACGACCAGTTGCCCGGCGTAAACGTGGTAATGACCCGCAGCACCGATCAGTTTATAGAACTGCACCGCCGGGCTAACATTGCTAACGAAGCTAAAGCCAACCTGTTTATATCTATACATTGCAATTCTTCGCCGCAGCGCGTGGGCACCCGCAGGGGCGTGCTGCTGCTGCTTTACGGTTTTCACCGCAAGCAGGAACAACTAGAGGCCATACGCGAGAACGCGTCTATCTACCAGGAAAAAGATTACCAGAAAAAATATAATGGCTACGGCGAAGATGCTGCCGTGAATGCAATTGTGCTGGCCGCATTCCAGCAACGCTACCGCAAACAAAGCGTACGTTTTGGCGACCTGCTGAACACGGAGTTTAAAGAGACTGACGGCCGCGCCAGTGGTGGCGTAATTGAGCAAGGTGTACTGGTGCTACAGCAAAGCGGTATGCCCGGCCTGCTGATTGAAACCGGCTACATTAACAACCCCGATGACGAAGAATACCTAAATTCTGCCGCCGGGCAAAACGAGATAGTACAATCCATTATCAGGGCGATAAAGAAGTATAAGGCGAGTATAGGGTCGTAATCGATTTCAAGCTGAACATCCGGGTATCTGTCCGCACCAGCACAACACAGAGCCGCTGGCAGTTCTTAACAGTACTTCCTTTCAATATCAGCTGCAAATTGTCTAAGCTCAGGATCTCTGGACTCGTCATTTGCAATTTTTTTTACCAGGTCCATGTGCTTTTCTTTGTTATACCAGATGAGCCCTAATAGACATTCTACATAGGTCAGGAAAAAGTCGTCGTGTTCTTCCAACTTTTTCAATTGTATCTTTTCAGCTGCGTCGGATTGATGGAACTTCAACAAACCCGCCGCTTTCCACGCCAATTCTCCAGGGCTGCCTGATATCCAGTCACCCAACTTTTCTACCAGATTTTCGGGAGTAATAAATTCCAGGTCTTCGGGGCTTTCGTCTACTAATTCTACAACAGCAAATAGGAAATCACTAAGCCAAACATCGCCCTTTTTAGATAAACTAATTGTTTGAAGAAGCGGCTCTATAAAATCTTGCCCCTTTAAACTAACTAATAAAGATGCAAAGCGATTTGTATCGTTTATACTTGAAGGTGTAGCAATCAAGGTTTTCAACTCTTCCTTAAATGCATCGTGATTGTCAACCATCAAATCGTAAGCGATTTCTAATTTTTGATTTATATCTGTCATTACTCGTAAAGCTAAAAGTTTAGATGATTAATATAAACATGTGTGCAATTCACTTCACGTCGTAAAACCGTTCCTATTTTCATTTAAACCTTTCTTTCATAGTCGCTTTCATTTAACTTTGAGGTAAACCGTTTACAAGACCTCAATATGAAAAGCAATAACATCACCCGTCGTGGGTTCATCCAAAAAAGCGCGCTTGGTGCAGGCGCCGTAATGCTTTCGCCTGTGTTAACGGCACTGGCTGTCGATAAACGGATGGGCATAGCCCTTGTAGGCCTCGGCGGTTACGCAGGAGGGCAACTTGCTCCTGCGCTGCAGCAAACCAAGAACTGCTACCTGGCAGGACTGGTAACCGGCACGCCGTCCAAAGCGGAAGCATGGGGCAAAAAGTACAACATCCCTCAAAAGAATATTTACAACTACCAGAACTTTGACGAGATAGCCAAAAACCCCGATATAGATATTGTATACATAGTGTTGCCGGTAAGCATGCACAAGGAGTTTACCATACGTGCCGCGCAGGCAGGTAAACACGTTATCTGCGAAAAACCGATGGCGCTTAACGCTGCAGAGTGCCGCGAGATGATAGCGGCCTGTAAAAAAGCAAACCGTCTACTTTCTATAGGTTACAGGCTGCACTTTGAGCCGCACACCCTGGAGGTGATGCGCCTCGGCCAAAAAAAGGTGCTTGGAAAGGTAACGGAGATTGACAATGGCAATGGCTTTACTTATCGCGGCGACCCAAACGCCTGGAGGCTGAAAAAAGCACTGGCAGGCGGTGGTGGTTTAATGGACATGGGCATTTATGCCATACAAGGCGCCCGTTATACCCTTGGCGAAGAACCCATAGCGGTAAAAGCCACACAGGAGAAAACAAGGCCGGACTTTTTTAAAGAGGTTGATGAGACCATTTACTGGGAGCTGAAATTCCCGGGCGGGGCAAAATCAACCGGCAAAAGCAGCTACAATAATGACTGGGGTTACCTGCATGCCAAAGCAGAACACGGAACATTTGAGCTGGAGCCGGCATACGGCTACGGCGGGCTGGATGGTAAGGTGAACGATAAACCCATGAACATCCTCAATATAAACCAGCAGGCGGCCCAAATGGATGATTTTGCAACATGTGTACGGCTTAAAAAACAAAGCCGCGTGCCCGGTGAAGAAGGCTTGAAAGACATGAAGGTTGTTGATGCCATTTACCGCAGCTTAGACAGCGGCAAATGGGAGAATGTTTAAAAGATAAGGTGGTGGGTTTCCCCTCTTGAGAGGGGGTAGGGGTGTGTTAATGAAGCGTAACGTGACCTCGTAACCGAAGTTTAAAAGGTAAACCTCTACTTAAATCTTATTGCCTTAACAGGCGATATTTTAGTAACCAGCATACTTGGGATAATAAGCACTAACAAGCAGACGAACAGTGTGCCTATATTAAGCAGTATTACGTCTGTCCACACGAACTTAATAGGCACAAAACTCATGTAGTAACTTCCCGGATCCAGCTTAAAGAAATGGGTAGCCTGCTGAAACAATCCGAGGCCCACACCAAGTGTGTTGCCCAGCAGCAATCCAAAGCCTATCAGGTAAGCCGCGTTGTACAGGAATATCTTCTGGATGGTCCAGTTTCGGGCGCCCATAGCCTTAAACATGCCTATCATTCCGGTGCGCTCCAGTATCATAATTAGTAATGCTGATATCATATTTATCACCGCAACGGCCGTCATCAGCACCAACATCACCACCGTATTAACATCCAGCAGGCCGAGCCATTCGAAGATGGTGGGATAATTCTCTATTAATGTGTGCGACTTAAGTATGATAGGCAGCTTTACGTCTATCCAGTCAGCCGTTACAGTTATCTTGTCGAAATCATCAGTTCGCACTTCATACCCACCAACTTCGCCTTTTGTCCAGTCATTCAACCGGCGCACCAAGTCAAGTTTACCTATTACAAAGGTTTTGTCCACCTCATCTACCCCAATGCTAAATATACCTGATATCTTGAATTTACGCTTGCGTGGCGGGTCCTGCACAAAGTACATCAGCAAGGCATCGCCAACCTTCAGCTTAAGGCGGTCGGCCATCTTCTGCGATATCATGATCTGCTCGGTAGCGTCTTTAAAATCTATCACTTTACCGGCTACAAGCACCTTGCGTATATAGGCCCAGTCGTAGGTGCTGTCTACGCCTTTCATTACCACACCTTCTATCTCATCATTAGCTTTGATGATGCCCGGCTTTGTAGCAAAAGCGTTAATGCCCCTGATGTGTGTGTTTCCTTTTAGCCTGCTCAGCATGTCCGGCGGAGGGATGAACGAGGAGTTTTCGTAGGAGTTATTAAGGTCCGATTTGATGATCTGGATATCGCCTGCAAAGCCACGCACTTTTTCGCGTATTTCCTGCTTAAAACCGCGGATAACAGCTATGGAAAGTATCATAACACCCAACCCCAGCATAATGCCAATAATGGCAATACGCACAATAAGCTTGGAGAACGTACGCTTAGACTTTAAGGTGATACGACTTGATATGAACCGCGCGAAACTCAATGCAGATGTTTTTTGGTACCTTCGCAAATATGCGTTTTTAAGGTTAAACATACTGCCTTTAAATTTGTCTTTTAGCTGATTGAATTATGATGAATATAAAGTTGTTGTTACCGGCTGCCCTGGTTTGCTCGCTGGCTTTCCGCTGCCCCAACCCACCTCAAGCCGCAGAAACCGGCATGATGGCAATGGCTGACACTGCTGCTAAAGCAGAAACAGCCGCTGCTGCGCCCATACCTGCCGCTGACCAGGTATCTATGTACCTGAACTACCTAAAAGGTAAGAATGTTGGCATGCTGATCAACCAGACATCAGTGATTGGTTCGCGGAAAGTACCTGTAGTAGACAGCCTGCTAAGGCTCGGCATTACGGTGAGAAAAATCTACGGGCCTGAGCATGGCGTAAGAGGAAACGCTGCAAACGGCGCTACAATTGACAATAGTATCGACCCTGTCACCAAGCTCCCGGTGATATCCCTTTACGGAAAGCACTTTAAACCCACACCTGCAGACCTGAAAGGCATAAACCTGATGGTATTTGACGTGCAGGACGTAGGCACCCGATTTTACACCTACATATCTACCCTTCATTACGTAATGGAAGCGTGTGCCGAGAACAATATAGAACTGGTAGTGCTGGACAGGCCAAACCCCAATGGCTACTTTGTAGACGGGCCTATTCTTGACACTGCTTTCCGCTCTTTTGTGGGAATGCACCCCATACCCGTTGTACACGGCATGACCATAGCCGAATATGCCCAAATGATAAACGGCGAGGGCTGGCTTAAAGGCGCTATAAAATGCAAGCTTAAGCTATTTAAAGTAGCCAACTATACCCATGCCACGCCGTATGTGCTTCCGGTGAACCCGTCGCCAAACTTGAATTCGGCACAATCCATATTGCTTTACCCGCATATTTGCTTTTTCGAGGGAACCAACCTTAGCCTTGGCCGCGGCACTCCGGATCCGTTTCAGGTAGTGGGTAGCCCGCTGCTTAAAGGCAAATACAGCTATTCGTTTAAACCGGTGAGCATACCGGGTGTAAGCGACAATCCTCCGCTTAAAGATCAGGTTTGCTACGGCATTAGCTTAAAAGATTACAATACCGATACCCTGAGGAAAACCGGAAGGCTTAATTTAGCATGGCTGATAAAGTTTTACAAGGATTACCCGGATAAGGAACACTTTTTTATTCCTTACATCGAAAGGCTGGCCGGCAGTAAAAAACTGAAGGAACAGATCATTGCAGGTAAAACTGAGGCGGAGATCCGCCAGAGCTGGGAACCCGGTTTATCGCAGTTTAAGGCTACGCGTGCCAAGTACCTGCTTTACAAATAGCGCCATCGGTTCCGTTTTTTTGAATACGCTTTATCTAATATACAGATGAGAATAATTTTTATGGGTACCCCCCAGTTCGCAGTGGCATCGCTTGATGCCTTAATTACCGGAGGATGCGATGTAGTGGCAGTAGTAACTGCGCCTGACAAACCAGCCGGCCGCGGCCAGAAAGTGAACCAGAGCGCCGTTAAACAGTATGCTGAGGAGAACGGCTTAAAAGTGCTGCAACCCGAGAAGTTGAAGAACCCTGAGTTCCTGGCAGAACTGGAGGCACTGCAAGCCGACCTGCAGGTGGTGGTTGCGTTTCGCATGCTGCCGGAGGTGGTGTGGAACATGCCGTCAAAAGGCACCATAAACCTGCATGCTTCGCTGCTGCCGCAATACCGCGGTGCAGCCCCTATAAACTGGGCCATCATCAACGGCGAAAAAGAAAGCGGTGTAACTACGTTCTTCCTTAAACATGATATCGACACCGGTGACATCCTGTTCACCGAGAAAGTGACCCTAACAGGCACCGAAACGGCAGGCGACCTGCACGACCGCCTGATGAACAAAGGCGCAGGACTACTGGTAAAAACCGTTAAGGCAATTGAAAGCAGCCGCTACAGCGAACATCCGCAATCGCAGCTTGCCGATGGCATCGAACTAAAACATGCCCCCAAAATATTCAAAGAGGATTGCCTGATCAACTTTGATAATCCGGCCGAAAAGGTGTACAATCTTATCCGAGGGTTAAGCCCCTCGCCTACCGCTTACACGGTGTTAAACGATAAAATACTTAAGGTATACTACGCCACTTTCAACCTCGAAACGCATAACCTGCAGCCCGGCAACTACGTTACCGATAATAAAACCTACTTGAAATTTGCCGCGCAGGATGGCTTCATAAGCGTTACAGATATCCAGCTGGAAGGTAAAAAACGCATGGGTGTGGAAGACTTTTTGAGGGGCGTAAAGCTCACGTAAACAGTATTACATTTTTGCGTAAGAAATGACATTTAGTGAATTAATGCCTCGGCTTTTTTGCTTTAAGTTTGCCGCCGTTATTCACATCTTATGGCAGCTACAAATCCTTACATACTACAGTTACAACAGGAGATCACCCCATTACGCGCGCAGCTTTTAGCACACCCGCTTTATAGCAGCATTATTAACCTTCCGCGCCTGCAGTTATTTATGCAGCACCATGTTTTTGCAGTTTGGGATTTTATGTCTCTGCTTAAATCGCTGCAGCAAAAACTTACCTGCACCGCAGTGCCATGGATGCCGGTTGGCAATGCGAATACCCGTTACCTCATCAATGAGATTGTTACCGGTGAAGAAAGCGACATAGATGCTAATGGAATACGAAGCAGCCATTTTGAGCTTTATTTAAAGGCTATGGAGCAGGCTGATTGCAATACCCGTGGTATAACCTCGCTTTTTGAACAGTTAAGCAGGAATGCGGATGTATTTGAAGCAATTAACAATGCAGAAGTACCGCCGGTTGCCGCAGAGTTCATGACCCATACTTTTCAAGTGATTAATACCGGCCAGAGCCACGTAGAAGCCGCGGTGTTTACTTTCGGCCGTGAAGATTTAATCCCCGGAATGTTTATAGAAATGGTTAAAGGCCTGAACAACCAACTACCCGGCAAGGTTGATATTTTGCTATACTACCTGGAGCGCCACATTGAAGTGGATGGCGACCACCATTCACACCTTGCCTACGAAATGACTGCTGAACTTTGCGGCAACGACGAGCAAAAATGGCAAGAGGCAACTCTGGCAGTAAAACATGCACTACAGGCAAGGCTAGCTTTGTGGAACGGCATACAGGCGGAAATTGATGCTGAACTCGTTGCTTAACGATATATTGAGATTACGTTCTAAGTTTGGGATGGTTTTGTAATTGCTCTATTTGATTAAAATCGTAACTTTATTACTATGAAAATCAAAGAGCTCAAATTGGAATTTCACGCCCTTATAGATCAAATTAATGATCCACTACTGATTGAGCAGTTCTACAATGCGATGAGTCGTGCTCAACAGTCTGAAGGTGGTTTATGGGCTTCCCTAACTTCAGAACAACAGCAGGGAATTTTGGAAGCTTACGACGAGAGCAACGACGATCAGAACTTAATTCCCCTTGATCAAATTAAGGCTAAATATGCCAACTGGTCTTAAGGTCTTCTTTACCAAAACGGCAGATCAGGACTTTTCAGATATTCTTTCTTATATCAAACGTGACTTCGGAGCTAGTGCAGCACAGAACTTTAAATCCCTGGTACTAAGATTCGCCGATATTATTGAGGTCTTCCCTGAAATAGGTTCTTTAGAACTGCACGATAAAAACATAAGAGGTTTGGTAGTGCATGGCAGATTGAAAATATTTTATCGAATTACCCCTAAGAGAATAATTGTTCTGCGCCTGTTCGATACCAGGCAAAATCCAGAAACGAAGTTCTAATTCTCAAAGTTTATTCAACTCGTCCATCAGCCCTTTGCTAACACGGTTAAAGTAGCGTTTTACACCGTAGCCCATAACCCATTGTATACCTTTGGTGGCGTTGGTCAGGAACACCTCGTCGGCTTCGTTTAATATCTCCGGGCTTATCTGTGCTTCGGTAACGGGGATGTTGTTCTCTTTGGCCAGGTTTATCACCACCTGCCGCATTACTCCCTCTACACATCCTTCGCTTAATGCCGGGGTGTACAGGTGGTTTTGATACCAAACAAATATGTTGGACGCACCTGCTTCACATAAAAAGCCTGATGCATTCAGCAAAAATACCTCATCGAGCCTGTTTTGCTGTTTAAACATAGCAGCCATTACATATAGCAGCGAATTGCTGCTTTTTATGTTGGATAAAAAGTTAAGAGGTTTAAGCAGTTCGCTGTAGATGTCCATTATCAGCCCGCGCTCGTTTAAAAAATAGCGTGGCTCATCAATCCCGGTCATTTCCAGGCAGTAGCCCATTTTGTTCTGCGTGGGTGTATACAAACCTTCTGCATCCCGGTAAACGGTAAGGCGTATGCGGCCGTGCTTTATTTTATTGCGGCGCGCAAGCTCTTCTACTTTATCCTTTAAAAACCAGCTGTCTGCCTGCGAGTAGCCGTCTATTTTCAGCGCTTTCATACCGCGTTGCAGCCGCTCGGCGTGCAGTTCGGCAAATTGCAGTTTGCCTTTCATCAGGCGCATGCTCTCAAACAAGCCGTCTCCATACTTAAAACCACGGTTAGTTATGGTAAGCAGCTGGGTATCTGCCGGGTGTATCTCACCATTAAAATTTATGTAAACAGGTGGCATTTAAACTTGAACGTGAAGACAGGTAATTGAATTGTTTAATTGAACGATGTTGTATTTGGCTTAAACGATGGTTTGCTGTATTTGTTCTGTAAAGCCTGGCTAAGTTGACTTTTCTGTGTCGGTATACTTTCGCCACTTGGCCAGTACGGATTCAAAATCATCAGGTAGGGCTGCCTCAAATAATATAGGTGTTTTTTTTGTTGGGTGCTTAAAACCCAGCGACTGCGCGTGCAGGGCCTGCCGCGGCATCATTGCGAAACAATTATCTACAAACTGGCGGTACTTGTTAAACACAGTTCCCTTCAATATTTTGTCGCCACCATAGGTAGCATCGCTGAACAACGGGTGACCAATATGTTTCATATGGGCACGTATCTGGTGGGTGCGGCCTGTTTCCAGCTTACATTCTATTAAGGTAACATAACCCATTCGCTCCAGCACTTTGTAGTGCGTTACAGCCCACTTTCCTTTTTCAGGATCATCATATATCGACATCACCCTGCGGTCGTTGTAGCTGCGGCCTATGTAGCCAGTAACGGTACCGTCCTCTTCCAGGTCGCCCCATACCAAAGCAATATATTTCCGGTCGATGGTGTGCTCATAAAACTGGCGGGCAAGGTAGCTCATGCTGCGCTCGTTCTTGCTGATGAGCAAGAGGCCCGATGTATCTTTATCTATCCGGTGTACCAGCCCGGGCCGGCCATCGTTACCGGGCATAGTAGGCAATTGCTGAAAATGGAACACCAGCGCGTTCACCAGTGTACCGGTATAGTTATTATAACCGGGGTGGACCACCATACCTGCCGCTTTGTTCACAATAAGCACATCATCGTCCTCGTAAACAATGTTAAGCGGAATATCTTCAGGGTAAACTTCTGTATCGCGGGGTGGGTGCGGCAGCACAACGGATATTACATCCTGCGGCTTTACACGGTAGCTTGCTTTAATTTCTTTGCCATTTACCAGCACGTTACCGGCATCTATGGCGTTCTGTATGCGGTTACGCGAGGCATTTTCAACGCGGTGCATCAAAAACTTGTCTATACGCAGCAACGATTGCCCCTTATCAACTACTACGCGCAGGTGTTCGTACAGGTCCTGTTCGTCGCTTTCAATAAGAAGTTCGTCTTCGCTCATCCGGCAAAAGTAAGTAAAAGCACATTAACCTAAAAACCCCTAATTACCTCCCCTAATCTTTGTTAAAGAACAAAATCCAACCGACTTTATCGTTCTGTTGGGAAATCAATCGTGGGTATGTAAAACACAAGTCCTACTTTCGTCCTTATGGATATCCGCTTAGATATTTACAGCCCGGTACAAGAACTCAGCGATAGCTTATTTGAGGATAAAGGCGTCCGGGTGTTCATTAAGCGCGACGACATGATCCACCCTGTTATATCGGGTAACAAATGGCGCAAGCTTAAATATGTACTGCAACAGGCACGTATCGAAGGTAAAACGCACCTGGTAACGTTTGGCGGGGCATTCTCCAACCACTTGCTCGCCACCGCGGCAGCTGCCGCAAAGTTCGGCTTTAAATGCACCGGCATTGTACGCGGTGAAGACGTGCAGAACGACACCTTGTTTATGTGCCGCTTGCACGGCATGCAGCTCATTTTTACCGACAGGGACAGCTACGGCGACAAACAAGCCCTGTTCAGCAAGTATTTTGGAGATAATGCTGAAGCATTCTTTATTGATGAAGGTGGTGCATCCGCTCTTGCTGCTAAAGGATGCAGCGAGTTAGTGGCCGAACTTACCGACAATTATACAGACATATTCTGCGCTTGCGGAACAGGCACAACTGCGGCCGGTATTATTAACGGGATTGCAGAGAATGGACTACCTGCACACTTTCAGGCTGTGCCGGTATTTAAGAACGGTGGCTTTATACGGGATGAGATAGACCGATATTTACTATTGCCAGCCACTTACAGCTTGCATGCCAAATACCACTTTGGTGGCTATGCTAAAACCACGCCCGAACTGACCAGCTTTATACAAACTTTTATTTCCAGTACAGGCATTATCATAGACCCGGTTTACACCGGCAAAATGCTGTATGCCATTTACCAGCTTATAAAGGAAGACCGATTTGCCGCAGGCAGTAAAATACTTGCCATACACACCGGCGGCATATGGGGATTGTTGGGGATGAAGGACAAGTTTTATTGATGCAACCAGCTGATCCCGTCCGCCGTTGATGGTTATTAACCGTATAATTATATCAAAGCAACTTGCCTGCAATTAGGCAATCGTAGGTATTGTTTATACCCCCGCAACGACGATTTTCATTGTCGCTCTACATAAAAAATTGATGTACCCGTTTGCAGAACGGTTCAAAAAACAGGTTTAGTTTATTTAAAGTTACTTTTTCGCCAATCGGTTCAAAAACCTTTAAATTATTGTTTTTAAGGCGGTTTTGTTAGATTTGTGTAAACGCATAATCCTATGAATACCTTGCAGATCACCCCACAGAACGTACACGAAAGATTGAGCAAACACATCCTGGCGGATGGCTTCGATCTTATTTTTGATATGGAAAAAAGCCGCGGGGTACACATTTACGACTCGCGGAATAACCGTACACTGCTGGACTTTTTCACCTGCTTTGCATCGGTGCCGTTAGGATACAACCACCCCAAAATGCTGGGCGACGAAGGTTTCAAAAAGAACCTGCTGCTGGCTGCACTTACCAACCCCTCTAACTCCGATATTTATACCGAACAATACGCTCAATTTTTGGAGACCTTTTCGCGTGTGGGCATACCCGATTATTCGCCACACGCCTTTTTCATTTCGGGCGGCACATTGGCTATTGAGAACGCGTTGAAAGTAGCGATGGACTGGAAGGTGCAAAAGAACTTTGCAAAGGGCCACACCAGCGAGAAGGGTCACAAAGTGCTGCATTTTGAGCATGCCTTTCACGGCCGCTCAGGCTACACCCTCAGCTTAACCAATACACAGCCGGTAAAAACAAAGTGGTTTGCCAAGTTCGACTGGCCACGTGTATCACTTCCTGAAGTGTACTTCCCGTTAGATGAAAAGAATATTGCCGACCTGGAGCAAAGGGAACAGAAATCCGTTGCGGAAATACGGAAGGCATTTGCAGATAACCCGGACGATATTTGCGCTATAATAATAGAGCCTGTACTATCTGAAGGGGGCGACAAACACGTACGCCAAGTGTTTTTAGAACAACTGCGCCAATTGGCCGACGAATACGAAGCTTTGCTGATATACGACGAGGTACAAACAGGCGTGGGACTTACCGGCAAGTTTTGGCTTCACCAGCACTTTGGCGAGAACGCCCGGCCGGACATAATTGCGTTTGGAAAGAAAATGCAGGTATGCGGCATATTGGCCGGCCGCAGGATAGACGAGGTTGAAAACAACGTTTTCAAAGTATCATCGCGCATTAACTCAACATGGGGTGGCAGCCTGGTAGATATGGTGCGGTCGGCTAAAATAATGGAGATCATAGAAGAAGACAACCTGTGCGACAAAGCAGCTGAAAATGGCGCGTACCTGCAACAGAGCCTTTTAAAAGTAGCAGAAGAAAATCCGCTGGTTACAAACGTACGTGGCAAGGGCTTATTAACCGCCTTTGATTTACCCAGCGCGGAAACCCGCAATGCGTTTATAAATCATGGCCTTGAAAATAATATTATGTACCTGGGTTGCGGCGAACGCAGTATAAGGTTCCGACCGGCGCTGATAATTGAAAAAGAGCACATAGATGAGGGCCTTAATACCTTGCGAAATATCCTCCCATTACTTTAATATAATGTAATAATATTGCTACACCCCACCGTTTAACCGCTGGGGTGTACTTTTTTAAAATTAAATATACTATTATCGCAACCTCACGTTATCTATAATATTATTAATTATTAAATAATGAGCACCTCTCACCACGCTCATTGATTAATACATTGAATCACATTAACTTATATTAAATATCAGGGGTTACATTTTAGGATGAGCAGACAAATTGAAAAATTAAAAAAACAGCTAGCGGAAATAGCCGAAGTTGTTAATTCTTTCCAGTCTGAAGCGGTGCAAGTTAGAGTTGTAGACAGGCTTTTAGACGAGATTATGGAGACAGAGCGGGTGGATACGGAAGGATCTGAAAATTTCAATAAGAGAGGCAGAAGAGCCGAATCGGAAAATGAAGAGCAGGGCACAACCGAACAAAGGCGTAAAAAGCCCGGTGCCACCAAAGTTTTAAACCAATTACTTTCTACCGATTACTTTAAAACACCGCATTCTATTTCTTCTATAGCAGAGTACTGCAAGCAGAAATTTGATTCGGATTTTAAAACATCAGAACTATCGGGCATTTTGCTGAAACTGGCAAAAGAAAACAAGCTGCGGCGGGAACGCAGCAACGAGAACAACCGCTTCGAATATGTAGGGGTTTAACAAATAAAGGCCGCTATTAAGCGGCCTTTATTTGTTATAATAAGTTGCTCAATACTACCTTAAACTAAATAGATCATCAACACCGAGGATCTTACGGGACGTAAAGCCTTCGCCGTATTTCACATTGATGCTTTTGCCAAATTCGCGTCCACGGCCTTTTACCTGGTCTATAAAGTCCGGTGAAGAAATGTAAGTTTGTGGTTCGTCCTCGTTATAATCTGGATTATGAAACTGTGAGCCATAAGCATAAACACTTTCAATTTTCTTGTCCCAATAATCGGTAACATCCACAATAATATCCGGCTTAATGTAGCGGTCCTGTATAAAGTGCAGCACCTGGGTTGGGCGCCATGGTTCTTGCTGCTGCCCATCCTCTACTGTCTCAATCCGGCGCAAGCCTGAAAGGAAGCACGCGGCTTCTACCAGCTCGTTTGCCCGGCCATGGTCGGGATGCCTGTCGTGGTAAGCGTTGGTGATAACAATTTCAGGCTGATATTTCCGAATAGCGGCAATAACCTTTAGCTGGTACTCTTTGGTGTTCTCAAAAAAGCCGTCCGGCAGGCAAAGGTTCTCCCTTACAGTAAGACCTAATATTTCTGCTGCTTTGGCAGCTTCCTGAGCGCGTATTTCTGCGGTACCACGGGTGCCAAGTTCGCCCTGGGTAAGATCTGCAATGCCAACTTTATGGCCAAGGGCTATATGCTTAAGAATGGTTCCTGCGCAGCCCAGTTCGGCATCATCAGGGTGTACCGGTAAAACAAGTATATCTAACTTTAACATAGGTAAATGCTCTTAAACAGCTGTTAACAATCGCTGTATTTTCTTTCTGATCTTTGAAGATGTAGGGTTTGTAAACGGGTAAAAGTAATCGGCAACCTGGCCATTACGGTCAATAAGGTATTTATGAAAGTTCCAGCGCGGAGATGAGCTAAGTACGCCGTTCTCCTTTTTGTCGCCCAGGAATTTATATAGCGGATCAGCATAAGGGCCGCGTACGCGTATTTTGTCAAACACGGGGAAGTTATTGCCATAGTTGCTGCAGAACTGCGCTATCGCCTGCCCTTCCAAAGGCTCCTGTCCGCCAAAATCATTTGAAGGGAATGCGAGTATCTCAAAATCCTTATCGGCAAATTCTGCTTTAAGCTTTACCAGGTCTTTTAACTGCGGGGTAAAACCACATTGTGATGCGGTATTTACAATCAGTAAAACTTTATTTTTATAGTCACTTAGGTTAACGGGCTCGCCATCTAACGCTTGCACGTTAAACCGGTAAATGCTTTTACTATCCATCAATTATAGCTCGGGTTATAATGGGCAGCCTCCAGGATAGATTCAATATCCCGCTGCTCTTCACGATCATAGGTCTCTTTCAAATCGTGGCCAAATATACGAGCTACAGACTGGAACACAAAAGCGTTAAAACCGCCCTTAAGCTCCTTAACCATGGCAAAACTGGTGTTGCCGGTTTCGCGGTTAATAAGCTTTATTAATATCTCGCCCTGATTTATGCTCAGGTCTTTTATCTCCTTGTTAAAAATGCCTTTAATCTCGGTTTCGCAAGCTTTCATCAGCTCTTTCTGCTTTTTACGGTCAGCCGTGAGAGCAAGGTCACGTTGCAACTGGCGGTAACGCTTACCAGCAAACTGCGCATATGGCAGCACCTTCATAACATTGTAACGCAGGCGGTAAAACTTGGCCCTGTCGGCAGCGCTGGCAAATATACGGGTATCAACAATGCGCACCTCGGGAGTTACTATCCAAGGCACCAACTCACCATCAAGCTTTGTCATGTATGTCTTAATGGTATCATTTTTGCCAAGTATAACAGGGGCAGCAGGCTTTTCGTCCTGAGCTTTCAGGATGCCCAATGAGCAACAAAACACAAGCAGAAAAGCTATTAATTTCATATATTTACTCTTGACACAAAATTAACGCATTTAAGTTGGTTATTTTATATTAACCCGCAATAAAAAATATTGTTACAAAGTTTTGATACTATAGCACATACGCTGATACATGAAAGACCTGGTGATTGATTTGGAAGCTGAGAAGAAGGAGATACTAAAACGCTACCGTACGCTGCTGCGCGCAAGTAAATCTACCCTGCAAAAGGGTGATAAGCGCATGATACGTAAAGCGTTTGACATGGCACTGGAGAGCCACAAAGACATGCGCCGTAAAAGCGGCGAACCTTATATATACCACCCCATTGCCGTGGCTCAAATTGCTGCCGAAGAAATTGGGTTGGGCACTACCTCTATTGTATGCGCGCTGCTGCATGATGTTGTGGAGGATACTGATGTTACCCTGGAGGATATTGAACTGGAATTTGGTAAAAAGGTTGCTAAAATTATTGACGGGCTCACCAAGATATCCGGGGTGTTTGATACCAACAGCTCGCTGCAGGCCGAGAACTTCCGTAAAATGCTGCTTACCCTGGCAGATGATGTTAGGGTAATATTAATAAAACTGGCTGACCGCCTGCACAATATGCGCACAATGGAGTTTATGCCGCGCGATAAGCAGCTTAAACTATCATCAGAAACGGTATACCTGTATGCCCCGCTTGCGCACAGGCTGGGTTTGTATGCCATTAAGTCAGAGTTGGAAGACCTTTCCATGAAATACATGGAGCGGGAAACCTACTCTTTCATCAAAAATAAACTAAACGAGAAAAAGGCTGAACGCGAGAAGTTCATCCGTGATTTTATTGAACCGGTAAAAAAGGTGGTAGCAGATCAGGATTTGCATGCTGATGTTTTTGGCAGGCCTAAATCCATTCACTCCATCTGGAATAAGATGAAAAAGAAATCGATACCCTTTGAAGAGGTATACGATCTTTTTGCCATCAGGATAATACTGGACAGCACGCCCGAAAATGAAAAAGCGGATTGCTGGAAAGCGTACTCCATTATCACCGACCTGTACAGGCCAAACCCCGATCGCTTGCGCGATTGGATATCATCGCCAAAGGCAAATGGTTACGAGAGTTTGCACACTACCGTTATGGGGCCGCGGGGCCAATGGGTAGAGGTACAGATACGCACCAAACGCATGAACGAGATTGCCGAAAAGGGCTTTGCTGCGCATTGGAAATACAAGGAATCGAGCACGGACAGCGGGCTTGACCAATGGGTACAAAAGGTACGCGATATGCTGAAGAACCCGGACTCTAACGCGCTGGACTTCCTGGATGATTTCAAGATGAACCTGTTTAGCGACGAGATCTTCATCTTTACGCCTAAGGGTGCTTTGATACAGTTACCGCTGAATGCCACCGCACTCGACTTTGCTTTTGAGATACATACAGATGTGGGCGCAAGCTGTATTGGCGCAAAGGTGAACCACAAACTGGTACCGCTGAGCTACAAGCTGCAAAACGGTGATCAGGTAGAGATCATTACCTCGGGCAAGCAAACGCCTAAGGAAGACTGGTTAAACTTTGTAGTAACCGCTAAGGCAAAAGCCAAAATAAAGTCTGCACTTAAGGAAGAAAAACGCCGCATTGCCGAAGATGGCAAAGAGATACTGGAGCGTAAGCTAAAATCGCTTAAGATCACCTATAACTCCGAGAACCTGCAAAAGCTTAGTTATTTTTTCAAGCTGCTATCAACCCAGGATCTGTTCTACAATGTAGCCAAGGGCTTGATAGACATGAAGGACCTGAAAGAGTACCAGGCTTCGGAAAAGATAATTGAGAACAAGCCGCAGGACAAAATGGAGGCCGAGCAGTTGCAGAGCCTTGTGCGCAATATAAAGGCAAAAGATACCGATGTCCTGCTTATTGGCGAGGACATGCAAAAGATAGATTATAAGCTGGCAAATTGCTGTAATCCTATCCCCGGCGATGATGTATTTGGCTTTGTTACTGTGAGCGACGGCATTAAGATACACCGCACTAACTGCCCTAACGCTGCCAAACTGATGGCCAATTATGGCTATCGTATAGTAAAAGCCCGCTGGACCAATCAGCAGGAATTGGCTTTCCTAACCGGGCTGCGCATTACCGGTATAGATGATGTTGGTTTAATAAACAAGCTTACCACTGTAATATCGCAGGATTTTAAAGTAAATATCCGCTCGATTACTGTTGACAGCGACAATGGCATTTTCGAAGGCTCGCTGATGCTTTATGTAAATGATACCAACCACCTGGACAACTTGATAAAGAACCTGAAGATGGTAAAAGGTATAACCGGCGTGACCCGCTTTGATTCGGTAGTGGAGAAAGCGTCATAGCTGCGAGAGGAAGGAGTTAAGAGTCAGGAATCAAGAGTCAAGACTAGGGAACCTTACCCTCTTGATTCTTGAATCTTCTATCCTGGATCTCCTATCTTGATTCTTGACTCTCTAAGTCTTGACTCTTCATTACAGCTCCAATCTTTTGTTTCTTGCCATTGAAAACCATACCTTTGACCTGTTAATTTAACATTATGCCTGTACAGGAAACCATCGCATTGGTAAAGAAGATTTTTGAGGCTTACCTCGAAAATAAGAGCCTGCGGAAAACTCCCGAGCGTTTTGCCATTCTTGAAGAGATATACTCCCGTAATGATCATTTTGATGTGGAATCGTTATACATCCACATGAAAAATAAAAAATACCGGGTGAGCCGCGCAACCGTGTACAATACACTGGAGTTGCTGGTATCGTGCGACCTGGTGACCAAGCATCAGTTTGGTAAAAATATGGCCCAGTTCGAGAAATCTTACGGGTATAAACAGCACGACCATATTATATGTATAGACTGCGGCAAGGTGGTTGAGTTTTGCGACCCCCGCATTCAGCAGATACAAAGCATGATGGGCGACATCCTTAAGTTTGATATTAAGCACCACTCTCTAAATTTATACGGTAACTGCACAAAGCTGCGTGATGGCTTTTGCGACAGAAAGGTATCGTAGTTATGGATAAACCGGCTTTGAGCAAACAGGCGTTTTGGGATGTTGATATGAACAATATCGATTACGAAAAGCATGCTGTCCATATAGTTGAGAAAGTTATTGAAAGAGGCAAAACAGAAGACTTTGATAATCTTCTGAAGTATTACGGATTTGATAAGGTTGCTAAGCTGGCTTTACAAGCAAACTGGCTTTCAGACATCAGTATAAATTTTTGTTGCACCTTATTTAAGGTACATCCTACAGATTTTAAATGTTACGAAAAGAAACGGTTGAACCAGCAACACTGGAGCTTCTAAAAAAACTTGTTTCTATACCCTCCATTAAGCAATTCAGATTGGTTGGCGGTACCGCACTCTCACTTTTTTACGGGCATCGCAGATCCATTGATTTGGATCTGTTTACAGACGCACCTTTCGAAAAGGAATATCTTGTAGAGGAACTTGAAGAGAACTTTCAGCATGTTCAAACCACCAATAATCGATCGAAATCAATTTACCAGTGCATTATAGAAAATGTTAAGGTTGACTTTGTGTCGTTAAAAGACTCATTCTTGTACCCTGCGGAAATTATTGACGGTATTCCCTTTGCCAATATAAAAGATCTAGCAGCCTTAAAACTAAATGCTGTGAAAGGACGCGGGGTGAAGAAAGATTTTTGGGACATTGCTAAGTTACTGGAGACTTTTACCCTGGCAGAACTTTTTCAATATTATCATGACAGATACCCTTATGATGATACCTTTGCAGTAATAAGATCAGTAATATATTTTACTGATGCCGAGGACTCTATTGAACCTGATTGTTTAGATGGAAGAACCTGGGAGGAAATAAAGGGAATAATTATAAAAGCATTTGACGAATACTACAAAAATAAAATTTAATGGCTGTTGACGTATTATTAGGCCTCCAGTGGGGCGACGAAGGTAAAGGTAAAATTGTTGACGTACTAAGCGCAGGTTACGACCTTATCGCCCGTTTCCAGGGCGGTCCCAATGCCGGGCACACGCTGGAGTTCGAAGGCAAAAAGTTTGTGTTGAATACCATTCCTTCAGGGATATTTTTTGATAACACCATTAACCTTATTGGTAATGGCGTGGTAATAGACCCTATTACACTTAAGAAAGAGCTTGACAAGTTAAAAGATGCAGGCCACGATCTATTGGCAAAAGGCAACCTGGTAATTGCTAAAAAAGCGCACCTGATATTGCCTACTCACCAGTTGCTTGACGCTGCTTCTGAAAAGAAAATGGGCGAAGGCAAGATCGGTTCTACCCTTAAGGGCATCGGTCCGACCTATATGGACAAAACTGGCCGTAATGGTTTGCGTATTGGCGACATCACCCTGCCCGACTTTAATGAGCGTTATCAAAAGCTGGTAGACAAGCACACGTCTATGCTGCAGTCGCTTTATGGCGAAGTAGCCGACTTCAGCGAACGCGAAGCAGCTTTCTTTGAAGCGATTGAACTGGTTAAACAGTTTAAGCTGGTAGATTCGGAGCACTTTGTAAACAACTACATCAAAGAAGGCAAGAAAGTACTGGCCGAAGGTGCACAGGGTGCCATGCTCGATATTGATTTTGGTTCATACCCGTTTGTTACATCATCAAATACCACTGCCGCCGGTGCCTGCACAGGTTTGGGTATTGCCCCTAGCCAGATAGGTGATGTAATAGGCATTTTTAAAGCTTATTGCACCCGTGTTGGTGGTGGCCCTTTCCCTACCGAATTAAACGACGAGACGGGCGAAGAACTCCGTCGGATAGGCCATGAGTTTGGCGCTACAACCGGTCGTCCGCGCCGTACCGGCTGGATTGACCTTCCTGCGCTTAAATATGCCATTATGCTGAACGGTGTTACCCAACTGGTAATGACCAAGGCGGACGTATTAAGCGGTTTTGAAAAAATATATGCCTGCACCCACTACGATTACCTGGGCGAGCAGATAGACTACATGCCGTACGACATTTGCTCTGTAGATGCACACCCGGTGCTTAAAGAAATTGACGGCTGGCATGAAGACCTTACCGGTATTACAGAGCTGGACCAGATACCTGCCAAACTACAGGCGTACATTGAGTACCTGGAGAAAGAAGTAGGTGTTCCAATTAAATGGTTATCTGTTGGGCCGGACAGGAAGCAAACTTTAGTGTTACACTAATATATTTTAAGCTCATATTAAAGGCCCCGTTGATCGGGGCCTTTTTGTTATCGTTCGATGCTGAACTATTAAACAAACAACGTCCCATACAAATTGTATAAACAATGCAGCAGAGCAACCCATACAAATGCTTTGTACTTATTTGCTTTACAATAAAGAAATAAGTAGTTCATAATAATCCCGGCAACAAACATCGCTACAACATAAAGAGGGTTGTATTGATGACCGAGCCCAAATAAAACGGCGGGTATAACAAGCTGTAAATAATAATTACGAACACCTACTTTGTTCAGGATATTAATAGCCCAGTACTGAAAGATCAAGGTTTCCAACAAAGGTGCAATAAGACATGCCAGAAACAATTGTTCGGGCAGACTTAAATTGTCAACAGGATTCCCTTCCAAACCGGGGAAGAAAGTCTCTTGAATATAGCTAAATAAATACCCGTTCAAAATAGAGGCCGCGAAGCAAAGAAAAAACGTTCGGGCAAACATTGCCTTGTGTGCAGTTGCCTGTTCTTTACCGTCAGCTATTTCATAGTCCATGTACTTAGCAATTGAACAGTAAAAATGCCTGTATTAATTTGGAAAACAAAAAGCTTAGTTTAACCTTTGCCAATCTTAATTATCTCCCAAAGGGCTGCCCGTGACTTTCACCAACAATCATCCGGAACTATTCAAACAACAAGCGCTTGCCTGGGCAGCTTCGTTTGACACGGCGTGTTATCTCGACAGCAACAACTTTACCGACCCGTACGGGAAATTTGATGTACTAATTGCGGTGGGTGCAAAAGCCGAGTTAATAATGAGTGCGGGAAACGCCTTTGATCAGCTTGAACTTTTTCAGCAACAGCATCCTGGCTTTGTTTTTGGTTTTTTTGGTTACGACTTAAAGAACGAGATAGAAAACGTAACATCAGCCAACGGTGACTACCTTGACTTTGCAGACCTGTACTTTTTTGTACCCGCAACGGTAATCACTATCAAAGGGGACACGGTTGAGGTAATCGGGAAAGAAATAGATTTCGATGTGCCCAAAGAGAGACTCGAACCCTCAAGAGATAATTCTCAGCTCGGCATTCAAATACAATCGCGGTTTACAAAAGAGGAATACGTTAAAAGCGTAAACAAAATTAAAGAACATATAACCCGTGGCGATATTTACGTAACCAACTTTTGCCAAGAGTTCTTTGCAGAACAGGCCGAGTTAGATCCGCTGGAGACCTTTAATAAACTTAACAGCATATCGCCTACTCCCTTCTCCTCTTTTATGAAGTGGAATGGCAATTACATTATGTGTGCATCGCCCGAACGTTTCCTGGCAAAACGCGGTAGTAAACTGATATCTCAACCCATTAAAGGCACGGCACCGCGCAACGCTGATCCCACAATAGATAAAAATAACATTGACAAACTCCGCAGCCATCCGAAAGAACTACAGGAGAATGTAATGGTGGTAGACATGGTACGTAACGATCTTACCCGCTCGGCTAAACGAGGCACGGTAACAACGGCAGAGCTCTTCGGTATACAAAGCTTTAAGCAGGTACATCAAATGGTTTCTACCATAACCTGCGAAATACGGGAAGATGTCTCGTCTGTACAGGCCATCAGGAACACCTTTCCCATGGGCAGCATGACGGGCGCGCCCAAGGTAAGCGCCATGCAGTTAATGGAACAATTTGAGCGCAGTAAACGCGGCGTGTACTCAGGCGCTTTAGGCTACTTTAGCCCGGATGGCGACTTCGATTTTAACGTGGTAATACGTACCCTGCTTTATAACTCAGCTAAAAAGTACCTGTCGTTCCATGTTGGCAGCGCTATTACCTTCCACGCAGATGCTGAAAAAGAATATGAGGAATGCCTGTTAAAAGCAAAAGCAATCCTGGAAGTACTTGGAGTGAGTTCTTGATTGCCACGCTCGCAAACACGTGCAGCTTGACAAACCTAACGATAACATAATCAATCCGGCCTCGGTAACGCACGGGTAGTACAGGCATTGAACAAGCACTTACTTCAAAAGTGCGGAACCAAGCCGGGAGTTTTCTTTGGTTACTTTCTTTTGCGGAAAAAGAAAGTAACAACCACAAGCTAAATAACTACCCCTTACTTTCCTCATAAGAACAAATGCTTGCAATCAGCGCGTTACTTTCTATCAATGATAGCACCGGTAGCGCTTGCAATTACACTTAGCAATACATAACACTACTCCACCACCAACTTATCCCCTATCCTTACCGCTATCTCTGATCCATTTGCCCAAAAAGCAGAGAATGGTTTAACACTTAAGTATGGTACAAAGGCTTCTCCATAAAGTTCAGCAATGTCGGCTTCAAAAACATAGTCACGTACCTCGGCAATTTGCCAGGCAACATGCTCTACCTGGTACTGCATGGTCTTACGATCATTAAGGCGATTATAGCCCCAGTAGTGTTCAAATATAAACTCCTCGGCGCTGCCGGGTTCAATTTTAGCGAGGCTGTTGCGTACCGTAGCACCTATCTTATTCCAGCGGCCTTTTAGTTTCCACTCATACAAAAATTGGGTATGATTAGCACCGTCTTTGGTGACAGAGTGCCGCATGGGCATTGCGCGGTAATGTTCTTTATACAGGTTATTGGCAATAAACACAATAACGGGTTTAGGCACTATCTCGCTTACAAAAACGGCTCCGCGCTTCCACTCCTTTCCATCAAAGTGCCTCACGTAAAAACGCAGGTTCACCTCCTCAAAGTTCACATGAAACGGCCACTTAACGCCAAGCACTTTGGTTTCGTTAAACATAAACCCTACCATGCTCACCAGCGCTTTACCTTGCCATAAATCAAGTTCGGTAGCAGCGGGCAAATAGGGCTTCAAAATTTCGGGATCAATCTCGTAATTAAGCATTACCAGGTTGCGCCATTCGGCAGTAAGAAAGCGGCGTTTGTTCATTTGTTGTTGAACACAAAGTAATCAATTTAGTTCGCTATGCTTAAGATGTTCTTAAGTGCTACACACCGTATGTCGAGCCAGACAAACAGAAGAAAACCATAAAATGCGGCCTCAGAACAGGCGGGTATCACAGACTTTAAAATAATGCTGACTTAAACAGCCTGTTGTGCAGCCGCGAGTTTTCTTTGGTTACTTTCTTTTGCGGAAAAAGAAAGTAACAATCACAGGCAAAACATGAAATCGCAGAAACTATCTTATCAGCACTAACTCCTAACAACCACATAGCAAAAAGGCCGCAAAGTCATCAACTTTGCGGCCTTCAAATATCTTTAAGCGACTATCGTCTCTTGTAGTATTTCATCGCTTCCGGAATCAAATTCTGGATATTTGCAATACGCGTAGCGTCTGAAGGGTGAGTGCTCAGGAACGGCGGCGGTGTACCACCTTTGTTTTGAGCCTGCATGCGCTGCCAGAACAATACAGCCTGGTGAGGGTCATACCCAGCCATTGCCATAAAGGTAAGGCCTAAACGGTCGGCTTCTGACTCCTGGCTGCGAGAGTAGTGTAGTAAAGCTAACTGCCCGCCTACGCCATAAAGCTGGCCTATAATTGCCTGCGAAGTTTGCGATTGACCGCCGGCTGCTGCGCCAATAGCAGCACCGCCGGTTTGAAGCGCAAGTTCCTGCGACATACGCTCGGCAGAGTGGCGTGCAATTGCGTGGCCGATTTCGTGACCCATTACAGTAGCCAGGCCTGCATCGTTTGCTGTTACCGGCAATATACCGCTGTATACAGCAACCTTACCGCCGGGCATACACCATGCGTTTATTTCGGCACTTTGGATAAGGTTAAACTCCCACTGGAAGTTGTACTTGCCGGCATAGCCGTTTGAATTAAGATAACTTTCGATAGATGACGCCAGCTGGCTGCCAATACGTTTAACGCGTTGCGCGTCTGTACCAGATGCAATCACCTTTGTTTTTGGATCGGAAAGCAGTTGTCTGTAGCTGCTTGCAGCAGCAGTGTTGATCTGATCATCACCTACAAGCGACAGTTGAGAGCGGCCGGTAAGCGGAACGGTGGAACAAGCGTAGATAGCCGAGGCCAGAACCACGCCTAACAGCAAAGGTTTTAGTTTTTTCATTGGTGAGTCTTTAGGCAGTTTTCTTTTTAAATAAGTTTACTTTAGACTCTTTACCTTTTAATAGGCGCTCTATATTTTTCTGATGGGTTACTAATATCAGCACACATATGCACATGCCATATATTATGACCGATTTTATATACACCGGGAAAATGAAAGTTACACCGATGGGATAAGTAAAACCCGCCATAATTGATGCCAGCGATACATATTTGGTTATCAGCAGCACCACCAGGAAAACAAGCACACAAAGTAAAGATGCCTGCAGGTTTATAGCTAATATCATTCCAAAAAGCGTAGCCACTCCTTTTCCGCCTCTAAAACCAGCGAAAATTGGGAACAGGTGGCCCATTACTGCCGCAACGCCAAGTGCCAGCGCGTAGTTAGTAAAAGCTATGGAATGATAAGCGCCCGTTGTAGAGACACCAATGATGTAGGCAAGGTTAGTGGCTGTCCACCCTTTTAAAATATCCAGCAGCATTACGGGTATGCCCGCCTTTTTGCCAAGCACTCTAAAGGTATTGGTAGCACCTGCGTTGCCGCTGCCATATTCCCTTACATCAATGTTGTAAAATGCCTGGCCTATCCAAACCGCGGTTGGTATAGACCCGAAGAGATATGCAAGAATGAGCGCTAAAATAGACGAGATTGATAGCATCTGCCTGCAATATTATTAAATAGATGTAATATACCGCAATATATTCAATTATAATTTAACGGCCTTTAAACTCAGATCGAGGCTTTTCACCGAGTGCGTAAGCGCGCCAACAGATACATAATCCACACCGCAATTGGCGTAATCTTTTATGTTCTCCTCGGTTATGCCGCCGGATGCCTCGGTTGTATAACGGCCTTCTATCATCCCTACAGCCTGCCGCAGGTTATCAAAACTAAAGTTGTCCAGCATAATACGGTTTACGTTACCGGTTTGCAGTACTTCTTCCAGTTCTTCCAGGTTACGCACTTCTATTTCAATAGCCAGCTTTTTTCCGGTCTCTTTTAGATAGTTGTTAGCGTTCTCTATTGCCTGCCGTATCCCGCCCGAGTAATCAACATGGTTGTCTTTGATGAGTATCATGTCATACAGGCCAATGCGATGGTTGACCCCTCCGCCAATACGTACGGCCCACTTTTCCAGGTAACGCATACCGGGCGTAGTTTTTCGGGTATCTAAAACCTTGGTGTTGGTGCCTTCCAGCAGGTCTGTAATCTCGCGTGTTTTGGTTGCAATACCGCTCATGCGCTGCATGCAGTTAAGCACCAGCCGCTCAGCCTTTAGTATGCTTTGAGCATCCCCTTCAACAGTAAAGGCAATATCTTTGGGTTTTACTTCGGCACCGTCATTAAGCAGTACATCTACTTGCAGATTGGGGTCTACCTCTTCAAATATTGCCAGGGCAAGTTCTACCCCTGCAAGTACGCCGGTATCTTTTACTAAAAGTTTTGCTTTGCCTTTTGTGCCTGCCTCAATGGTAGCTAAAGATGTATGGTCGCCATCGCCTACATCTTCACTTAGAGCTTTTACTATAAACTGGTGGATAAGTTGTTTGTCCAAACCTTCTGATTTTTGAGTTTCAAAAGTAAGAACAATTGACGAGTAATTAGGTTTTTTCGACTTCCACGCGCAACTCAATAATAACCATCTGCTTTTCAATTTCTTTCATGGTCACCGCCACCCGGTATTTTCCCTTGTCGGTAACTACATGCATTACTTCGAAATTATATGCGGCGCTTGAATTAACGCGGTGGATTATCTTTACAGATTGAGGCCTGTTCTCTTTAAAAAATTTCTCCAGGATAATCTCTGCCTGCGCTTTGGAGTAAACATTAGCGTTTTCTAATACGGTCACATCTATAGTTGCGGCAAAAAGCTTTGCAAGTTCATGCGTATTGCCCTGCTTTATCAATTCCGCAACTTTATCTATAGGCCCGGCTATGGCAGCGGCAGGAATTGTGAACAAAAGTATCAGCAAGGGTATACGTGTAAGTAGCTTCATATCAACATGACCGGATAAAACTTTAAATGTTGCACAAATTAACACTCTTTTAAACTATAATGTTTAAACGTTGCTTTTATATTTGCATTGTGGAAAACAGAAAAAAAGTAGTACTCATTATATTAGACGGCTGGGGTTACGGCCGTCAGGACAGCTCTAACGCTATTTTAGCCGCAAACACGCCCTTCTTCGATTCTCTTATCAGTAACTACCCAAACTCTAAGCTGGAAGCATCCGGCCTTGCGGTAGGTTTGCCAGAAGGGCAAATGGGTAACTCCGAAGTGGGGCACATGAACCTGGGCGCTGGCCGCGTGGTATACCAGGAACTCGGCCGTATAAACAAAGCCGTACTGGATAACGAGTTTGAACAGAATGAAACCCTGGTAGAAGCCTTTAATTATGCGCGCGACAACAATAAAGATCTTCACATGATTGGCCTGTTATCTGACGGTGGAGTGCATGCGCATATTAACCACGTTAAAGGGCTTGCAACTACGGCAGCAAAACTAAATTTGCAAAAGGTGTTTGTACATGCCTTTTTAGATGGCCGCGATACCGACCCAAATTCGGGCTTGGGCTTTATTACCGAACTGGAGCAGCACATAGCCGACACACCGGTAAGACTGGCCTCGGCTATTGGCCGTTACTATGCAATGGACCGCGATAACCGCTGGGAACGCGTTGAAAAAGCTTACGACCTGATGGTTAAAGGCGAAGGCGAGCCTACAAAGGATATTACAGCATCTATCACCAGATCTTACGAAGCAGGTGTTACCGACGAATTTATACTGCCTATAGTAAAGACCGGTGAAGACGGGCAGCCGCTTGCCGTTATAAAAGAAGGTGATGTAGTAATCTGCTTTAACTTCCGTACGGACCGTGGCCGCGAGATTACACAGGCGCTTACCCAAAGGGAGTTCCCGGAGTATGACATGAAACCGCTAGACCTCCATTATGTTACCATGACGTCTTACGACGACACGTTTAAGAACGTTAAGGTAGTGTTCCGCAAGGACGATCTGGCCATGACGCTGGGCGAAGTGCTGGAAGGTGCTGCCAAGAACCAGATACGTATTGCCGAGACTGAAAAGTATCCGCACGTTACATTCTTCTTCTCGGGCGGACGTGAAAAAGAATTCACAAACGAAAAAAGGTTGTTGGTACCATCGCCAAAGGTGGCCACTTACGACTTACAGCCGGAGATGAGCGCTGAAGGCATCCGTGATGCAATTATCCCGGAACTTGAAGCAGAATGGCCGGACTTTGTATGCCTTAACTTTGCCAATACAGATATGGTTGGCCATACCGGCGTTTTCAGCGCGGTAGTTAAAGCTGCTGAAACAGCAGATGCCTGCACACAGGCTGTTGTAGAAACAGGTTTGAAACACGGCTACTCCTTCATCATTATTGCCGACCACGGTAATGCCGATTACATGATAAATGATGACGGCTCTCCAAATACTGCGCATACTACCAACCTGGTACCTTGTATAATTATTGACGAGGACGTGAAGGCTGTATATGACGGCAAACTGGGCGATATTGCCCCAACGGTACTGAAAATACTTGGCGTACCAGTTCCCGCAGAAATGACCGGTAATGTATTGGTATAAGCCGTTAAAGAGATACACCCTGTTTGCGGGCGGCTTGCTGCTGCTGGGCAGCTGGTATGCCTGCAAACCGGAAATAAAAGAAACCGGCGCTACCCTGAAGTACTTTGATATGAAGGATTTCTTCAGGGCTGATTCCGCACGTTTAGCTGCCGCCAACAAGCCTGTTGTAAAAACAGTTACTCACAACGGCGTAACAGAGACAAAGAAGCTGCTTATACAGAACTGGGGACAAGAGTTTGGCCTGTTTGTATCGTCGGACATTAACAAACCCGCCTGGAAAGATAGCTACACCATACAGCAAAATGCCGACAGCATAGTTTATCAAGCCAAATTCCCGGAGCTAAAAACACGACGGCTGGTTATTAAAAAGCAAGATGGCAAGGTGATATCTGTATCGGTATTGAACAACATCAGCAACTTACTCTACAACACTACGGAAAAGCTGATGTACGTACCGGGTAAGTACTACCAGATAGAAAAAGACCAGAAGGTAAAAGTAATGGGCGCCAACAACTACGTGGTAAAAGGCGTATTTTAGTTGTGTTTGCCGGTAAATGTCGCCAGCTTCTCTTTCGAAAGGTCAATCAGGGATGAAATGTCAGACCGGCTAGGGTTGTCTTTCAACACTTTCTCCAGGTCTCCTATTGATGCTTTAAGGGAGCTAATACCCCGTATTTTATCGTAATTCTTAATGTTGGGCTGCAGCTTAAAAATACCGTATTCGCGATAGGCTATACCACGTGTTTGGAAACACTTTGTTTGTTCAGTGGGATCTATGGCTATCGCCTTAGTAAGGTCGAATATAGCGCCCAGGAGGTACTTCTCCCGCTCGTCATAGGACAGGAAAGTATCTTTACCCAGGTAGCTTTTGGCACGTGCACGGTAATAATACGCCGTAGCATCAGTAGGATGAATGTATATTGTTTTTGTAAAAGCGGCTATAGACTTGCGGTAATTTTGGCTGTGATAGTATGAGTAGCCCAGCATCCAATACGCGTTAGCATTGGTAGAATCTATCATGCAGGCCTTTTCCAGTTGCGCGACAGCGCTCTTGAAGTTACCGTCCATAAAGGCTTGCTGCCCAAGTTTTACATAGGCGTTTTGTGCCGATGACTCGAGCGAAGTAATAAGCAGAAGCGAGAATATTGCGGGGAGCCTCATCAAATGCATAAACGTGTAACGGTACTCTATTAACTTGCATAAATACAAAATATTATGTGCAGGATGTACTTTTTGTAAAATTCGTGTTATCAATCATACCCCAATAAGCATGACTTTTTTTCCGCAATACTAAAATAGTCAGCTGTTAAGCGCGTTTTACCATCAACATATAAACACTTAATTGACAGTTAATTACACAACCAACAATAAGATCGTCTTAAATAAACTTATCTTGGCACATCTCTTGAACTTCTGTCACCGTACAATTTAACAGGGGAATATTGAGGTTAAATTAACTACTGCTTTTACGGTGGCTGACAATTTGACGTTGAAACAACCCGAAAAAAAGGATACTAATGAGTTTTGATCCGTTTGATTTTAAAAACGCTGCCGCTATAAACGAAGATTCTGAGTTTTTCCCGCTAATGTCGTCGGAAGATGAAGAAGAAATGAATAACGAACAGGTTCCAGATATATTACCAATTCTTCCCTTACGCAATACCGTGTTATTCCCGGGTGTTGTGATACCCATTACTGTGGGTCGTGATAAGTCTATAAAGCTTATACGCGACGCTAACAAAGGCAAACGCCTCATCGGCGTTGTAGCACAGCAGGATGTAAGTATAGAAGATCCGGGCTTTGAGCAGCTGCACCGTGTGGGTACCGTTGCGCTTATTATCAAGATGTTGCAAATGCCTGATGGTAACACTACCGTGATACTTCAGGGTAAAAAGCGCTTTATCCTTAAAGAAGAAGTTCAAAGCGAGCCTTACCTGAAAGCGTCTGTAGAGCCGTTTGTGGAAATCAAACCGAAGGAAGACAAAGAGTTTAAAGCCATGGTATCGTCTGTAAAGGACATGGCCATGAACATTATCCAATTGTCGCCAAACATCCCAAGCGAGGCCGGTATCGCTATTCGAAATATCGAGAGCACATCGTTCCTTATCAACTTCATATCCTCAAATATGAATGCGGATATGGCGGCAAAACAAGCCCTGCTGGAAACCAAAAGCCTGCGCGACAGGATAAACCTGGTGCTGGAACACCTTACCCTGGACCTGCAAATGCTGGAACTGAAGAACCAGATACAAACCAAAGTCCGTGTGGATCTTGACAAGCAGCAGCGCGATTATTTTCTTAATCAGCAACTTAAAACCATACAGGAAGAACTTGGCGGTAACACGCCCGACCTGGAGATAGAGAATTTAAAAAAACGTGCCAAATCTAAAAAATGGAGCAAGGAAATTGCCACCCACTTTAACAAGGAGATGGAAAAGCTGGCGCGCACCAATCCTGCGGCAGCTGATTACTCTGTGCAAATAAACTACCTGGAACTATTACTGGATTTACCATGGAACGAGTTCACAAAAGACAACTTTGACCTTAAACGCGCGCAAAAAGTGCTGGATAAGGACCACTTTGGCCTGGATAAAGTAAAACAGCGCATTATAGAATACCTGGCTGTGCTAAAACTAAAGCACGATATGAAAGCCCCTATCCTTTGCCTGGTAGGCCCTCCGGGGGTGGGTAAAACTTCTCTGGGTAAGTCTATCGCCAAAGCACTTGGCCGCAAATACGTACGTATGGCACTTGGCGGCCTGCGCGATGAGGCCGAGATTCGCGGTCACCGTAAAACCTATATAGGTGCAATGCCAGGACGTATAATACAGTCTATTAAAAAAGCAGGCGCTGCCAACCCGGTTTTTATACTGGATGAGGTGGACAAGGTAAGCACCGATTTTCGTGGCGACCCGTCCTCTGCCCTTTTGGAGGTTTTGGACCCTGAGCAGAACAGCACATTTTACGACAACTACGTAGAGATGGATTTCGACCTGTCTAACGTAATGTTCATTGCAACGGCTAACTCGCTGAGCAGCATACAACCAGCTTTGCTGGACCGTATGGAGATCATAGAGGTAAACGGTTATACCATTGAGGAAAAGGTGGAGATAGCCAAACGACACCTGGTGCCTAAACAACGCGAAGCGCATGGCCTGGCCAATAAAGATGTAACCCTGAAGAACGACGTTATAGAAAAAGTAATTGAGGATTACACCCGTGAGTCAGGAGTGCGTTCCCTGGAGAAAAAAATTGGCTCGGTAGTGCGTGGCGTGGCTAAGAACATTGCCATGGAAGAGCCGTACAATCCGGTGGTAAGCAAAAAGGATGTGTTGAAGATATTAGGTGCGCCTATTTTTGATAAAGACCTTTACGAAAACAACGACATTGCCGGTGTGGTAACCGGCCTGGCCTGGACATCTGTAGGCGGCGACATCCTTTTCATCGAAGCCAGCCTTAGCCCCGGCAACGGAAAGCTTACGCTTACCGGTAGTTTAGGTGATGTTATGAAAGAGTCGGTTACTATTGCACTGGCCTACCTGCGCGCGCATGCAGGTGATTTTAACATTCATCCAAAGCTGTTTGAACAGTGGGATGTGCACGTGCACGTACCTGCCGGTGCAACGCCAAAAGATGGCCCTTCTGCGGGCGTTACCATGTTAACTGCACTGGTGTCTGCCTTCACCCAGCGCAAGGTAAAACCGAACCTGGCTATGACCGGCGAGATCACCCTGCGCGGCCGTGTGCTGCCGGTTGGTGGTATAAAAGAAAAGATACTGGCCGCCAAACGCGCCAACATCAAAGAGATCATACTTTGCCGCAGTAACCAGAAGGACATTGAGGAAATTAAGGAAGACTACATTAAAGACCTGCAGTTTCATTACGTAACCGATATGGGCGATGTAATAAAGCTTGCTTTGCTTGACGAGAAGGTAAGCAACCCGCTGGACCTTACTATAAAGGAGACACCGGTTAAACAGGTGTTGAACTAAGAAAATGCGGGATAGTATCCTGCATTTTTTTTATCTTAGGAATAATGACGCCGGCAGATAAGTACCTTATCGGATTGTTCTACGACTTGATAAAAAAGAAAAACAAGAAATTACATTCCCTTTTAGGCGATGGGCTTGCACCAGAGCAAGTAGAACAAACCTTTTCCTCCTTAAGCCTTTGTGTTCCCGACGAAGTGAAATATCTTTTTACTTTAACGAACGGCTACAAAGCACATAACCTTACCATTGGTGAAGCATTGCTTTTCGACCACGGAATCCCATTGTCGTTAGAGCAAGCGGTTAACGAGTGGCAAAACCAATTTCAACACGGTGATCCTGAACTCAGAATGATGTTGCCTATCTTTGAAAACGGTGGCGGAGATTTTTTGCTGGTGAATTGTGACCCATCCAGTCCTGACTTTAAGAAGATATTTATTTGGTCGCCGCCTGAAATAATCCTTGAGCCGGTATCTATCTATTCATCACTTATCTCGTTATTCTCCACTAATATCAGGTGCTTCATGGTTCGAGCCTATTACTATGACAGCAAACAACTCATTATTGACGACGCTAAACAGTATATGGAAGCTGTTCGATTAAATCGAAAATGTCAGTATTGGAACGACTTTTCACACCTTCACATAATTGACTACCCATGGTAGGTACCGTTTAATGGTTTTCATTTGCTCTAAGTATCAACGCTTTTTTTATTTTAGCGCATCACTTTGCTCACTTACAACCCTCAATGAAAATTAAACTATTTGCTTTGGCGGTAAGCCTGTTTGCAGCTGCCGGCGCGTACGCGCAAACACGCAGCCACGAGATCGGCTTACAGTCAGACAACGACTCCTTCCTGGCACAAGGCTCAGACAGGTATTATACCAACGGTATATTTGCTTACTACCGTAAAGCGCTGGATGCCTCAAAAAACACCAGCCTGGCCAATAAGGTACTTGGCTTTGAGGTTGGGCAAAAGCTATTTAACCCGCAGTCGGCAGCTATACCATCAACAGACTACCTGGACAGGCCCTTTGCCGGCTACTTATATGCAGGCGCCTCTTTAAACCTGCTGTATAAAAACGAAAGCGCGCTTAAATTAACTGCAAGGCTTGGCGTGGTTGGCCCTGCTGCCGGCGGAAAAGGCATACAGGAGTTCATTCATAAAACATTTGGCTTCTACCCTCCCGATGGCTGGCAGTACCAGATCAGGAATGACGTAGAAGTAAATCTCTCGGCAGATTACAGCAAGCTAATAGCGCGTGGTTCGTGGATAGACGTAAGCGCCGCAACCTATGCCAACTTAGGTACAGGTTTTATCAGCGCCGGTGCCGGCCCGCTGTTCAGGTTTGGCAACTTCAATCAATTATTTCAATCGGCAAGTACACAAAGTACGGCATCAAAGGGCAAGAACAGCCTGTTGCACGAGCATGAGTTTTTCCTCTACTACAAACCGCAGGCAAACGTTATAGGTTACGATGCTACCATCCAGGGCAGCATATTTAAAGACCACCCGGAGCCGGGCACCATGGAAATCACCAAAAATATCCGCCATTTTGTATTTAGTAACGAGGTAGGCGCCAACTATGTAAGCGGCAGGTTTGTTTATGGCCTGGCAGCAATATTCAACACTAAGGATGTAAAGAATGTTGCACGTTCACACCAGTGGGGTTCGGCTACGCTGCTGTACCGGTTCAATTAATAATCAAAGTTATTTCTGCGGCCTGCTTTTTTATCAGAGTGGGCCTTTTTATTGTCCAGCCGGGCCAGTTTAGCGGCACGGCTTACCTTTACCGCTTTGCGCACTTTTGGCCTTATCAGCGCGGTGGTTAGCAGCACTACCAGCCGTTCTAGCGCTATCTCTTTATTCAGGAACTGGCTGCGCTCTTCATCACAAACCACCTGTACTAATCCATCCTTGTTAAAGCGGCTCTGCAGTTTTTGATTGATCAAAGCCTTTTCTTCATCAGTAAACAATGCCGATGCATTAACATCAAACAGCAGTTCTACCTTGGTAGATACCTTATTAACATTTTGGCCGCCTTTGCCGCCGCTGCGCGATGTTTTGTAGCTCACCTCTTTTTGCAGGTCGGCCTTATTCAAGTTCATGCGGCAAAACTAAGCATTCGCGCCTTACCTAGTGGGGAAAAGTTAATAAGCAGATTTTCGGCAAAAGCATTAACTTCGTACCTTGATGGGCAACAATATCGTAGTAGCCATAGATGGCTATTCATCATGCGGCAAAAGCACATTAGCCAAAGCTTTGGCTAAAAAACTAAATTATATATATGTTGATAGTGGGGCTATGTACCGCGCGGTTACCCTCTATTTCCTGCGTAACAATATAGACCTGAATGATCATGACAGTATCGAGCAGGCATTAAAGAACATTCACCTTAATTTCCATTCGCGTGATTACGAGTCGCACATTACGTTAAATGATGAGGAGGTATCTGAAGAGATACGCCAAATGCCTGTATCAACAAACGTAAGCCCTGTTTCTGCTTTGAAAGAAGTGCGCCGTGAGATGGTGAAGCAACAGCAGCGCATGGGCCGCTCGAAGAACATTGTGATGGATGGCCGTGACATTGGCACCGCAGTATTTCCGAATGCTTCCCTTAAATTGTTCATGACCGCCGACCCGAAAGTGCGGGCAGAACGCCGTTATAAAGAGATACATACTAAAAATCCGGAGGTTACCCTGGCTGAGGTATTTGAGAATATCGCTCAGCGCGACTACGCTGATACAACCCGTGCAGAAAGCCCGCTGGTAAGGGCTGATGATGCTGTTATACTCGACAATACCAATCTTACCCCCGAGCAGCAGTTACAATTTGCATTGGACAGGATAACGCCGCTGCTAAAAGTCTGAATTGGAATTTTCAGGATTTTAGAATTAACAGAATGGTTATTCTGTTAAGCGTCATTGCGAGGGAGCCTTTTCGCTTCGGCTTTCTGTATTTTGCTTTAAGCTTTTTGCTTTACGCTTTCTGCTTACCCAGCTTTTACCGCGCTCACCCCGAACTTGTTCAGGAAGTCTACGCCTTCATCACTGGAAAGGCCTTTGTATTGCGCGTACGATTTATCGAAATATACTTGTTTGATGCCGGCCGAGTAAATAAGCCTCGCGCAGGGCAGGCAAGGCGATAAGGTAGTGTATAAAGTAGCACCTTCCAGGTTGGCACCATTCTTTACCGCATAAAGTATAGCGTTTTCTTCGGCATGCAAAGCCAGCGAGCAGCTTCCTTTACTATCGCGCGGACAACCTGTTTCCGGAAACTCTTCATCGCAGTTGTGCGTGCCGGCAGGCGGTCCGTTGTACCCTATTGATATAATACGGGTATCCTTAGCCAGCACCGCTCCTACCTGCGCCTTAACACAGTGTGAACGTTTAGCCAGGTCCGTCGCCAGGTTCATGAAGATGTTATCGAAAGTTGGTTTATCCATTTAGAGGTTGATCTGAACTCGAATTTAAGAATTGGCCGAATTTAAGAATTAAGGAACAAAGGATTTCTGTTTATTCTCTAATTCTAAGAAATTCAGGTTCAAACAAAAAAGGGGTTAGTCAACCTTCGTTAACTAACCCCTTTTTATAGATGATATAATATTCTGTGAATTCTAGAATTCTGTAAATTCTGATTTAGACGATTAATGTCCGCCGCCTGCTTCCAGGTTGTCAACATCTATACCTTGTTTCTTCAATTCAACACCAGCCTTCCATGCAAAAAATGCCAGGTAAGCAAAGCCAATCACCGGAACAATGTATGATGCATGTATACCGCTGCTATCAGCCAATATACCCTGCACTGGCGGAATAATAGAGCCACCAAGGATCATCATGATCAGGAATGCCGAACCCTGGCTGGTGTATTTACCCAAACCGGTAACAGATAGCGAGAAGATAGACGGCCACATGATTGAGCAGCACAGGCCGCCCGCAGTGAACGAGAAAATAGCGATCATGCCGGCGCTCATTAAACCAACTATCATGAAGATAGCGCCAAGTACGCCAAACAATGCCAGCGTACGTACAGGCTTTTGATTACCGATTAAGAAGCCTATAACCAACACAGCCACAAAGCCTGCATAAGGTATTAGCATACTAACGTTAGTGCCGCTGATGCTGTTTACCAATAGTACCACACCAAAGGCTATAAACGGAACGATTACCGTAAGCACAAACTTCATGGTTTTAGAAAGGTTAAACGCTGCGATAGCACCTGTCCAGCGGCCTATCATCAAGCTACCCCAATAAAGGGAGATAAAAGGTGCTACCTGGTCGGTAGTGTAGCTGCCAAAAGCAGGCGTTTCCAGCAATGCACCCATATTACTTTGGATGGTAACTTCAACACCCACGTAAGTAAAGATGGCCAGCATACCCAATATCAATTGCGGATACTGCATTGCGCCCCAGCCTTCTTTATGCTTGCTGCTGGTTGCTATAGTAGAGAGTAACGTGATCAGAATAATTGCCAATGATGCGTATACAAAGTATGCTTTAGGCACATGGGTTGCATCAGCAAGCGGGCTTGCAGCTAAAATTAGCAGGAACGCGATAAAGATAACGCCCAAAGGTTTGTTTGCCTTATTACTTGGTTCTATCTTTTCGTCGCTGGTTACTGTTGGCAGTTTAGATATCCAGAAAAAGGCCGCAACTGCTATAAACAAGCCGGCCAGGATGAGATAAAGGGTATTAACTGATGATATTTTTACCTGTTCGGCAGGGATTTTAGCTGATGCAGATCCGAACAAAACAAATCCAACAATTACCGGTCCCCAAATACTACCAAAGTTATTTACGCCACCCGCAAAGTTCAGGCGGTGTGTACCGGTTTCGGCACTGCCTAACGCAACCACAAATGGGTTTGCAGCGGTTTGCTGTAATGAAAAGCCCAGGGCTATAATAAAGAATGTTAACAGGATGAACGCGAACGAACCGGAGTTAATAGCAGGCACCATAATAAGCGCGCCAACAGCAGACAGCAGTAACCCATAGATGATACCATTCTTGTACCCTATTTTATTTAGGATATCCACCTTGGTGGCTGCAGAAGCAAAATACAATATCAGCGAGCCGATAAAATACCCACCGTAGAAGGTAAAATCGATAAGCTGAGATTCGAATTGTGAAAGATGAAAATGTGCTTTACAAAAAGGGATAAAGATACCATTGGAGGCCGCCAGGAAGCCCCAGAAAAAGAATACCGTTACCAGCGTGTATAATGCCGAACCGTTACTCTTGGAGTTGTTTTGTTCCATTGTCTGTTGATCAGTTTGTTTGGTGTTGATGTTTTAAACCACTAAACTTAAAGGAATTTTTATAATTAGCTCATAATTTTTTCAAAATATAAATCACAACTTTGCCTTTTGCTGTTTAAAGAATATTAATTGCATATTCGTATCCTGCTTTTTATAGCAGGACAATACTAAATATAAGCCGGACTTAATGATAGAAGCTGTTATTTCGGGAATTGGTTTTGGATTGGTACTCACCTTCATAACCGGCCCGGTGTTCTTCGCTCTAATTAAAACCAGTATCGAGAAAGGCTTTCACGCAGGTGTTGCTTTAGCCCTTGGCGTTGTCTGCAGCGACGTTGTATTCGTCGGCGCCATTCTTTTCGGTTCGCAACTCTTTACTGTAAGCGCGCAAACCAAAACCCTTGTAGGCGTATTTGGGGCGGTGATACTGTTCGCCATTGGCATATATTACCTGTTTAAAAAGAGCGAGGTGAACTACCAGAACACCGTGCCCACCAATGTGGACCGTGCCGGCTATTTTCTGAAGGGTTTCCTGATGTGCATTTTTAACCCTACCATACTTTTCCACTGGACGGTGGTTATTGGTGCGGCCAGTACCGTGTACCACCAGGGCGTGCACAACCGCAGCCTTAAAATAGGCATTATGTTCCTGACCATTTTGCTGGTACAATTTGCGCTGGATACTACAAAAGCTTTTTATGCAAATAAACTACGCGATAAGATCTCGGTAAAACTGGTGCACCGCCTAAACCAGGTTGCCGGCATAGCGCTCATTATCGCCTCCCTGGTACTGGTAGACCGGCTGGTGACCCACTACGTATTCAGCGCCTCTACCGGGTCATAATTTCCGATTATTGAATTAGCGGGCCGCCAGTTTAGAGGGATCGGCGAGCGATAGCGTTCCGAGGGTGATTTGGTAGGCGGTTTTGCTTATGAGGAATGGTTCTGCTTAATGATTGGCGGTGGATGTTCATTTCTTTTGACACCAAAAGAAACGAACCAAAGAAAAGTGCCGGCTACGTTACGTTCTGTTAAAGTTAATGCTTTAGCAGTTGCTGTGCCACCCGAACGTTCCTGATGCCGGTTTTTTAAGGTGATTGCTTGCGTTGTGCTTCTCGTTGCACAGAGTCATTTCTTCTTTTCACCTCTTGCGTATCTCCGCGGCTGTAACACCGCAGGTGACATCAAACAGGCTAAATTTTAAACTACTGTATATCAAATAAATACAAAATAGCTTGCATTTAACAAGTGTATCATGATTGCAAAAACTGTAACATGTTTAAACATTCATTTTTTGCAAGTAACTAGAGATCAGATAATTATTTATAAAATCACAAAAAAGAGTGTAACAGGTGTAACACCTTCACGTGTTACAGTTTTGCGGTAACAAAAAAGGCGATGAATTCTTCATCGCCTTAATATTATCGTTAACGTTTATTTTACATGTAAGCCCGTTGGTTCTTGCCTTCCATCCAGTTAACAAAAGCGCGGTTCACAACCTTGTTGCCGCCCGGTGTAGGGTAATCGCCGCTAAAGTACCAGTCGCCCAAGTGATCAGGGCAGGCTTTGTGCAGGTTATCAAGGGTTTGATAAAGCACCTGTACTTCGCATTTAATGTTCTTAGGAGTGATGATCTGTGCTATACGGTCAGATATCTCCTGATCAGTAAATGGCTCATAAATAGCTTTCACATAGTTCACCACCTGTTCCTTAGGCAGTTTAGAACTGTCCTTACATTTCTGGTAAACATCCAGTATCACATCGTCCTTACCGGCATCCTTAAGTAAGCTGATAGCAGCTTCAAAGGCCACAAACTCACCCATGCGCGACATATCAATGCCGTAACAATCCGGGTAGCGTATCTGCGGAGCAGACGATACCACAACTACTTTCTTAGGACCAAGGCGGTCAAGTATCTTCAGGATGCTTTGTTTTAATGTAGTGCCTCGTACAATGGAGTCGTCAAGTACCACAAGGGTATCCAGGTCGTTTTTGATCAGGCCATAAGTGGTATCGTACACGTGGGCAACCATCTCGCTGCGGTCGGCATCCTGTGTAATAAAAGTACGAAGCTTTACATCCTTAATGGCAATCTTCTCTACGCGCGGTGCCAGGTATAAGATCTCCTTTAGCTCCTCGTCGCTCAGCTTACCGTTACCGGCTATAAGCTTGTCGTGCTGATATTGCTTGATGTACTTGTGCACACCTTCCACCATGCCGTAAAAAGCAACTTCGGCGGTGTTGGGGATATAGGAGAATACGGTGTTCTTAATATCATTATCAACAGCGTTCAATATCTGTGGGCAAAGCAACCTGCCCAGCTGTTTACGTTCGCGGTAGATAGATGCATCGCTGCCACGGGAGAAATAGATGCGCTCGAAAGAGCATGCTTTTTTCTCTTTAGGTTCGCTAAATTCTTCCTCGGTAACTTTGCCGTTCTTTTTAACAATAAGGGCATGGCCAGGGCGTATCTCCTTTACTTCCCCTATCGGGATGTTAAAGGCAGTCTGGATAGCAGGGCGCTCGGAAGCGGCAACAACTATCTCGTCATTAGCATAGTAAAATGCAGGGCGTATACCTGCTGGGTCTCGCATAACAAACGCGTCACCATGTCCTAATATACCTGCTATGGTGTAGCCACCGTCCCAGTTCTTGGCAGATTTGCGCAAGATCTTGGCTACGTCCATATCGTTGGCTATCAGCTTGCTTATCTCCGCGTTATCATCAAGCCCTTCACGCTTGTACTGATCAAACAGACCCTGAACTTCGGTATCAATGAAGTGGCCCATTTTCTCCAGTACAGTTACGGTATCAGCTTTTTCTTTAGGATGCTGTCCGAGATCGTAGAGCTGTTGCAGTAATTCATCAACATTGGTCATGTTGAAGTTACCGGCAATAACCAGGTTACGGGTCATCCAGTTGTTCTGGCGTAGGAACGGGTGGCAGCTCTCAATACTGTTCTTACCGTGTGTACCATAACGCAAATGGCCCAACAGAACTTCGCCGGTAAAGCTTATGTGTTCTTTGAGCCATTCGGTATCGGCCATCTTTTCAGGCGTCTCCTTTTGTATCTCCGCGAATTTCTTCTGGATATACTCAAAAATATCCGCCACCGCGTTTGACGCCATGGATCGGTGCCTGCTGATGTACCTTTTGCCCGGTTCAATATCCAATTTAATGGTAGCAACGCCCGCGCCGTCTTGCCCGCGGTTGTGCTGTTTTTCCATTAAAAGATAAAGTTTATTTAAGCCGTACAGCGCTGTGCCATACTTTTTCTGGTAATAAGATAGCGGCTTTAACAGTCTGATGAATGCAACGCCGCATTCATGTTTAATCTGATCGCTCATGATTGGGAATGAGCTCGCAAAGGTAAAACTTTATCTTAAATAGCGTTTAAACATATTGTCATTATTCTGCATTAATTATATCAGTTCAACAAGCTGGTTCAACGCTAAGAAAAATCGCAATTTGATGTAACTTAGGTGTTAATTGGTAAAATACTATCAACATTAAAGCGGCTATCGCTGTTACCTTTACCATGAACATAATCTATCCTATAATGAAGAAATCCGTTCTTGTTGCATCGGCATTGTCGCTGTTTATAGCTGTAAATACATTTGCTCAAAAGAAGGCTAAACCGCTTTTTACCATGCCTATAGGCGTACAATCTTATACGTATCGGGCCACCCTCGCCACCAATACTGAGGCGGTGCTTGACAGTGTGAAAGCGCTCGGCATTACTGAAATGGAAGGGCCAAACCCCAAAGGAGTTGATCCTTATAAGTTTAAAAAGCTACTTAATCAACGTGGGATCAGCATGCCATCTATTGGTGTTGATTACGACATGCTGGTGAAAGATCCGATGGAAGTGGTGCGTCTGGCAGGAATTCTCAACGCCAGCTATGTTATGGTTGCCTGGATACCCCACGGTAAAACGTTTAACATTGCAGATGCTGAAAAAGCAGTAAACGATTTCAACAAAGCAGGACGTATTTTAAAAGCGAACAGTATTACGCTTTGCTATCATAACCACGGCTACGAGTTTGGAGACTACCAGGACGGCACACTATTCGACTATATCGTTAAGAATACCAATTCAAAATACGTTTCCTTCGAACTGGATATGTTATGGGCTTTCCACGGCGGTGCAGACCCTGCTAAGCTGTTGTATAAATACCCAAAGCGCTGGAAAATGATGCATCTGAAAGACATTCGCAAAGGGATAGCTAACGACCTTACCGGCGGTACCGATATTAAAAATGACGTTGCATTAGGCACCGGCCAGATAAACGTACCCGAAGTTATTAAAGCTGCAAAAGCTGTGGGCATTAAGCATTATTTTATTGAGGACGAAAGCCCCGATCATGCTAAACAGATACCACAAACAATAAAGTATTTGAAAAGCCTTTAACGACGTGGAACGCTTAAGCGGATAAGTTAACTAAGTCCGCTTAAAGCGTTCATTCTTTATAAAACGATTTGGTGACCACTATACCACCTACTATATGATCGTTAAAATCCTCGAGCTCTTCTGCGGGAACCCAAAGTTCATTGTGAATAGGCCCACCTACATTTTCAACAGTGTATTTCTTGAGATAATCTGCAGGTAAGGCGAACTTAGTTACAAAGCCTGAGCCTGACGCCGGAACGTTCCAATCCCGGGCTATCTGGATCGCATACTCCTCGTTCATAACAGGATAAAATATAGGCTGTTCAGCTAAACGTTTGGGAAAGCGCTTCCATCCTGAGTCTTCTATCTTTCTAAGTTCATTTGGCCCTACTGGCCTGTATAATGTTGTCAATTCCATTACTACTTTCTAAACCCTACCAATTTGTGCAGGGTACCGGGATCGTAAACCTTGCCACCTTTTATTACTACATTAACATTGCGGGTGTTGCTGATGCTGTTAAGCGGGTCACCGTCGACGATTATAAGGTCGGCGTTTTTCCCGACGGTTACCGAACCTGTTTTGCTGCCAAGCCCCATCACCTGCGCGGGAATGATAGTTGCTGTTTTTAAAGCTTGTGCAGGTGTAAGCCCTGCGTTTACATAAAGCTCAAGCTCCCGGTGTACACTAAAGCCGGGGAAACCCATATCAGTACCCGCCACAATCGGCACGCCGGCGTCATATAGTTTCTTTACAATCTGTCCAAATGCATTTGTTATGGGCTTAAGTTTTGCAGCCTGGTCCGGTTCTTCACCGGTTGTTTTAAACTGTGTTTGCAGCGGCAGCGGCAGGTCGTAAAAACGGGGTTCCATTTTGGTGATATCATCCTTGATGTTGCGCATGCTTAGATCATATACAGCAAGCGTAGGGTCAATTACCACCTTATGATCAAGCAGGAACTTGATGTTCTTTACATTTACACTGTCGTTGAAATCGATAGAACGGTCTTTGTTCCGCTTCATTATCGAATAAACATACTGGATGTGATTGACCATGTTCATACCCGAATCAACACCCGTCCTTACCGACATGTAGTTAGGAATATGGCCGGTAACGGTTAGCCCAAGTCTGTGCGCCTTATCACAAATCACTTTTAATATTGCCGGCTTAACAGAACTGTAAACCTTAATCTGGTCGAAGCCTCTTTCTTTATAAGTATCAACAGCTTTAATGGCTTCTTCTTTTGTATCTGCCTGAATTATGCCGAGCGACATTGGCCCTTTTCCGTCTATAATCCCCGCCATCAATATTTTTGGACCAATACCTTTTCCACCATCAATGGCGTCGCGAATGGCATCTATGAAGCCCAGCTCATTACCGCAGTCGCGTACGGTGGTCACGCCTGCCGCAAGGTAGGCCGGCCCCCATTCCGTTTGCTCAAAGTGCGCGTGCATATCCCAAAGACCGGGCATTATGCTTTTCCCCGTGGCATCTATCACCTGTGCGCCCGCCGGAACGGTTGATTTACCTATGCTTTCTATTTTTCCATCCTTCAATATCATTACCGAATTAGGCGTGCTGGTGCCAGTCAATACATCAATAATATTCCCCCCTTTTATAGCGATTACACCTGTAGAGCCTTTTTGCGCCGGGGCAGCTTTAGCAAATGCCTCCATGCCGTAGCTCGCTGCGCGTTTTATCAGCTCGGGCAGTAAACTTTCATAAGGCTCGCTCATCATCTCTGTCTTGTCGCCTTCGGCATCAATGGTGAGGATGCAGATGAGGTTACCCGCGGCATCGGTCCATACCTGCTCGTCGCCCCATATTAGGCCGCTGATGGTGTAACGAATGAACGACAACGGTTTGCCCTCAAACGTGAGTACATCCGTACCCGCCTTCCTGATCTGCAATGCGCCGAACGGCAGCGTGTTGATGGTAGCCGGTTGTTTATGATTGTTCCAATATTTTAACAGCAGCATTTGAACGGTCGCCGGTGAGTAACCCGTAACGGGGAAGGTTAAAGCGCCAATGCTTTTTGTATAGGTTGAATCGCCGACTCGTATAGCGGCCGAGCCTCCCTGCATCTTAATAGCATCGTCCACCTTGGAGAACCTGGATGTTTGGCCTTTTACAACTAGTTCCAGTGGCTCGTATACCGGGTTTACTTTTATGGTAGCCTTTAGCGGAACCGGGCTGCCACGGTCAACAAACTTAAAGTCGACCTCGTAGGTTTTTGAGTCCTTGTTATTGGTTACTTTATAGGTTTCCTTACCAATATGCTGCTCAAATTTGTGCAGCAGAAACACGCCACTGTCGGCAGGTTTATCCTGCGCACTGGCGGTATATAAAATTGATGATAATGTAACAAGGGTGAAAATACGTTTCATGCGATGAGGTGCTGTGTTCACCAAATATAATGAAAACTGTAAACGGGAATTAACAAGTTCCCGGATTATATGGTGTAATACCGGGAGGTGTTTCGTTTCGGTAAAGCGAAACACCCGAAACACTTAATTTTATTAATGTACTCGCTATCAGAAGTTTAAAAAACAAAGCGAAACAACCCGAAACAGTGCCGAAATAACACCTGACTGTATAAGTAATTATAAATTAAATACTTATGTTATATAGGTTTTCTTACCTGATAGAAGCGAAACACTCCGGGCGAAACACTTTAAGTTGAAATCTATAGCTTCTCCCCGTGTTGGCTAATATCCAGGCCAACCAGCTCATCCTCGTAAGGTACACGCAACGGCGAAATCATATCGGTAACTTTTAACAACAGCATCGACCCAAAGAAAGAGAATATGGATGTGGCTACCAGTGCCACCAATTGTATAAGGAATAAATGCGTATGGCCAAAGAACAAGCCCTCGCCGGTGGTAATGCCGGGGTTAACTTTTTGACTGGCGAACACACCGGTAAGCAGCATACCCACCATACCACCTACCCCATGGCAGGGGAACACATCCAACGTATCATCAATACTGGTACGGGTGCGCCACTCTACCACCAGGTTACTTACCACTGCCGATATAATGCCTATGGCCAGCGAGTGCGGTACACTTACGTAACCCGCTGCCGGGGTAATAGCCACTAAACCAACTACGGCGCCTATACAGGTGCCCATTGCAGAAGGTTTTCGCTTGCGCAGTATGTCGAAAAATATCCAGGTGACGCCTGCGGCTGCAGAAGCGGTTGTGCTGGTCGCCAGCGCAATTACCGCCGTATGGTTTGCACCAAATGCCGAACCCGCATTAAAACCGAACCAACCGAACCACAACAAGCCAGTACCTATCATTACATAGGTGATACGTGCCGGCGAATGATTGGCCTCGTTGCGTCGCTTAAGATAAAGCGCCGATGCCAGTGCCGCCCAACCTGCAGACATGTGCACTACTGTACCACCTGCAAAATCAAGCACGCCCAGCTTAGCCAGTATACCCTCGGGGTGCCAGGTGGCATGGGCCAGCGGCGAGAAGATGAACACGGAAAAAAGGCAAAGGAAAATGATGTAAGAATTAAAGCGAATACGCTCGGCAAACGCGCCGGTGATAAGTGCAGGGGTAATTATAGCAAACTTAAGCTGGTACATGGCAAAAAGCAGCAGCGGGATGGTTGGTGCCAGTTTCCAGCTTGCGTTACCCAGCATGCCTTTCATCATAAAAAAGGTAGAGGGGTTGCCTATTACCCCGCCAATGCTGTCGCCAAAAGCCAGGCTAAAACCAAATATGCCCCACATTACGGTGATGATAACCATACAAACAATGCTCTGCAGCATGGTAGATATCACGTTCTTCTTATTCACCATACCGCCATAAAAGAACGCCAGCCCGGGTGTCATGATCAGCACCAGCGCGGTAGACATCAGCATCCAGGCAATATCGCCCGTGTTAAAGTTTGCAGTAGTAGTTGTATCATGATCTACCGACGGAAACGCAAAAGTTAGCGCCAGGATGACCAGGATAATGAAGAAAGGGATATAACGTTTCATATTTTACAGCACTCTTTGCTAAGAATGGCTGAAAATATAATTTTTTAATCCATCTGTAATGAAATTTGTAAAATTTCTATTAACTACATGTACTTTATCAACAAATTTGGGAAAATCCCAAAAATAAGCAGCACTGCAGCCAGTATTGTAGATAATACCACCAGCTTTATAGACCACTTATTTTCGCTAACCAGCAATTCCGACCGGCGAATAAAAAGATTAAGCGGAATTTTGATGTAATAGAACAGCGAAACCACCGTCACCAGCGCCCCAACAGCCATTAGTGCGGCCAGCCAGGTATCATGCGTGTGCTGATAGGTACCATAAAGCGCCGAAAAAACAAATAACTTGGCTGTGAAACCAGCGCTCACCGGTATGCCGGTAAGCGAAACCAGCACTACCACAAAAGCTACTGATGCCAATGGGTATTTAAAGCCAAGCCCCTTATACTCGCGCACATCGGTTATCCCTTCTGCGTTCTCAAAATAGTTAGCAAGTGCCAGCGCGGCGATATTGGCAATACCGTATACCAGCAGGTAGTAGCTTAGCGCCTGTATGCCTTGCCCTATGAATGTGGTTATCGCCATTAGTGCGAAACCGGTATGCCCTATGCTGGAATAAGCCAGCATGCGTTTTACGTTGTTCTGCATCACGGCAGCAAAGTTACCCCCTATCATGGTTACAATGCCAATGACCGAAAAAGCAGCACGGATATCAAACCCTGTCCAGCCGCCGTAAAATATCAGCGGGGTAATAAAGTTTACCAATAAGCCAAATGCCGCAATTTTAGGCAGGGTAGACAGGTAAGCCGTAATAGGTGTAGCAGCGCCCTCGTAAACATCGGGCACCCAAAAATGGGCCGGAATAAACGACATTTTAAAGCCGATGCCCAGCAAAATAAGCATCACCGCAAACGATACGCTTAGCTGGTTTACATGGCCCAGTTGCTGCACCACAATTGGGTTAAACAGGTTCAGTTCGCCCGTAAAGGCGTAAACCAATGAAATGCCGTATAACATTACTGCAGACGATGCAGCGCCGAACAATACATACTTCAAACCCGCTTCGGCACTGATGCCGTTTTCGGTTTTATACGCTACCAACAGGTACGATGCTATAGAAACCATTTCTACCGACAGGTACATAGCCAGCATGTTTACAGCCATTACCATGATGTGCAGCCCCAGCAAAGAGCCGGTAACAATGCTGTACAGGTCCGACAGGCCTTTACGGTGTATCTTAAGGCGGTTATCCCAGCTAAAGTACAGCAGCAGTATAAACGCCAGCACCCCTACTATCATTTTAAAGATGATGGCCATGTGATTAAGCAGCAGCATACCGCTGAAGATGAACTGCGGACCGGAGGCTATCATGCTAAACTGCTGCGCGTCCTTAAACAGCACCAGCAGCACCCCGGCAGCGGCAACTATCCGGCACAACCAGGCGGAGTTCTTCCTGAACAGAAGATCGGTAAGCAGTACCACAACAAACAACACCGTGATGTACACCTCGGGCATTAAGTAGGGTAAGCTAACAAGGGCGCCGCTTAACTGGTTAGATATGTCGGATAGTTGGTCCTGCATGGGTTATTGTACAATTACTACTTGATTTTTGGGGTATTTTACCTGGTACTTAACACGCAGTTGTTTGGCTTCCTGCGGTGCCAGCGTTAAGTTCCACGACAGCTTGCCGGTAACTTTATCCATTTCCGCACCGCTGGTTTCCTGCGCATCTACCTCAATAGCGGTATTCTGTGACACCGGTACCTGATCTTGTACCAGGATGTTTACAGGCTGCGTTTTACGGTTCTTTACTGATATCAGCCAGTCGCGTGTTTCTTTTTTGCTGGAACCCAACAGGCCTTGTTTTTCGTTTAAGTCTTTTTGCAAAGTGCGTTTTACCAGGATACTCTTATCTATGCCTAACGACAGTTGCAACGTGTCACTAGCGGTATGTGTATCTAATACAGATTTTCCTACGAAAGTTCCCTCGAAGAATATGCTGGCTTCTCCCGAAAGGAAGTTAAACTTAGTCCAGTCAATTATTCTGGCGTTAAGAAATACATCTGTGTTTAACTTAGGTGCCACATAGTACTGATAGGTAGCCGGTATGGTCACTTGGTCTATCTCCACGGTATACGGCTTGCCGTCGTTTGGGATAGAGAAAGGATTTTGAATTTTAAATTCTATGTTGGTCTGGTTTTCTGTAGGGTTAACAGCAACCGGGTTTGTGCTCCTGAATTCGTTTACTACAACCACTTCGTTTAGAGACTGGCTTGAAAAACTTTTACCTGCTAAAGGGCGCGGCGTATATAAGTTCAGGTAATAAGGATTCAATTCTGGCTTTACGCCACTTACAGAAGGGTCTCCGGTAGACAATGTCAGTTTTACATTCTTCCAATCTTCGCCACAACGTTGAGACACATTTGCTTTATAGGCTATTGTTATTGGGCTGTTCACATTTTTGGCCCGGATGTCGTAAGTTGGGTACCAAAATGCGTTGCCTACAGCGTAGCTCAAAGTGAAGTTGGCTTGTAAGGCTATTTTGGAAGATATATTTACGACGATATTACTGGTAGAGGGTAACTGGCTTCGTTGTAGGGCATCAAGCTGACTGTCATACTTCTGTAGCTGTTCGTTCAGCTTTTCAAGTTCGTTGTTTATTACAAGTTCCTTTTTCTTTATTTCAGTTAGACGCAAGGTTTGAAAATCAAGAGCTGCTCTTAATTTTACTACGTCCAGCCCACCGGTTTGACCGTTTCCCACCTGATTTTTGGCAAGCATGTTGGCTTCTTCCTGATTAATATTTAGCAATGCAGTTTGCAGTGCTATTTTATCTTTTAAACTTTTTTGCATTGTCTGCAACTCTTCGGTCTGTTTGGTTTTAGCAGACTCACCTAAAAAATTACGCTCATGCTTGACGGACAGAATGGTAAAATCTCCGGCAGCACGTACCTGAATGCTTGGTACATTTATATTGGGGGATAAATTCTCGAAAACAAGTGCATAGTTCCCAGGTACAATATTCACTAAAGATGTTCTTGTAACTTGCGCGCCATTAAGGAACACTGTTACGTTCTCTATTTTCGAGGCAATCTTCTGTCCTTCTTCTGCACGGGCAGTAGCAGAGCATATCAACAGGCAGGCAATAAATAAGAATTTCTTCATGGCTTATAATTTATTTACCTGTATGATGATCTTGCCGGGCATTTTCCATAAAGGTCCGCCAAATTATTTACCCATATAATTAACCAGCGCCAGTACCGAGTCGTTTATCTTATCAAATACCACCGAAGGCATTACACCCAAGCCCAGCGCGATGAGCGCCAGCGGCAGCAGCGTAGCGGTTTCCCTAAAGTTGAGATCGGTAAGCGCAATGCGCCATATCTCCCCTCCTTTTAGGGAAAGTTTACCAAAGAACATGCGCTGCAGCGTCCACAGGAAATAACCCGCGCTCAACAATATACCTACCGATCCACATATAGCCATCCAGTAAGGCAGCAAGCCGTTAACCGATTGGGATTTAAAAGCACCCGCCAGCGAGAAAGCCTCGGCCACGAAAGCCGAAAAGCCCGGTAAGCCCAGTGACGCGAAGAACGCGATCATCACGTAAACCGTATAGCGTGGCATCAGGTTACCCAATCCACGGAAATGGTATATGTACCGGTCGTGCACGCGGTTATAAATCACACCAACTAAAAAGAACAGCATAGTAGACAAAAAGCCATGGCTCACCATCTGCATAATGGCGCCGCTAATCCCTTCGGCAGTATTAGAGGCTATACCCAGCAACACAAAGCCCATATGTGATACGGAGGAATAAGCGATAAGCCGTTTCAGGTCCTGCTGTGCCAGCGCGTTAAAAGCGCCATATAAGATGGAGATAACACCCAGCAACCCCAGCCAGAAAGCCGACTGGTGCGCGGCATCAGGGAAGATACCCATACAGATACGGATGATACCATAGCCACCGATCTTTAACAGCACACCGGCAAGTATAATGGATACAGGGGTTGGCGCTTCTACGTGCGCATCGGGCAGCCAGGTATGTAAAGGAACAACGGGTACTTTAATGGCAAAGGCCACAAACAGCACCACAAAGCCCACCATACGCGCAGGCAGGCCAAATATGGTTTGATGCGTAACGGTGGAGAATATAGAACTCCGGACGTAATTGGCCGGGTCCATCATCGTAATCATATTAAATGTGTGATCGCCGGTGCTGCGGTCCTTTACAGACAAGTACAGCCCTACCATCACCAGCAGCATAAACACCGAACCAAAGAGCGTATACAGGAAGAACTTAATAGCCGCATATTCACGCCGTGCACCGCCCCACATCCCTATCAGGAAATAAAGTGGCAGCAGCATCAATTCATAAAAAGTATAGAAAAGGAAGAAATCCAGCGCGCAGAACACACCCACCACCGCCATATCCAGCAGCAGGAACAGCGCGAAGAAGCCCTTAAGATTGCCTTTTATTTCCCAGGAGGCAATAGCGGCAACCACCATTACCAAACACGTCATAACCATCAGGGTGATGGAGATACCGTCTATCCCTACAAAATAATCTATCTGCATGCGGCCGAGCGCGCCAAGGTCAAGGTGTATCCAGGGCAGCTTCTGTACGAACTGGAACTGCTCTTCATGATTAATCCCCGCGAAACCCGCACCCGTTTGGAAGTTAAAATACATCCAGATGCTGATGCCTAACTGCACCAGCGTAGCAGCCAGCGTAATATACTTGTAGGCAACCCGTAACGACGAAGGCAGCAGCAATATAATAAGGCCGAACAACGCAGGGGTAAATATGAGCAGGGTTAATATGTTCATCAGGTCCAGATCAGTTTAAATACAAAAAATACAATTACTGCCAGCAGCATGCTATACAGGTAGTACTGGATTTTACCGCCCTGGAAACGGCGTGTAAAATTACCTATTGCCTGCACAATTTGGGCAAGCAGCCACAATGTGCCATCTATAATATATTTGTCGGTCCAGGCGGCGGCTTTAGCTACCAGTTGTCCGGTTTTCTCCAGCAAATGTATAAAGCCGTCCACCACCTTGCGGTCGAACCAGAAAGCGGCGGTGCTGAGCGCCACTACATATTTCACGATGACACGGTTGTAAAACCTGTCGATATACCACTCGTTGCACGATATCCGGAACAGCAGGTTGTTCTGCGGGAACGCCCATGTGCTGCGGCCGGAATACAGCCGGTAAGCACCGTACATTACCAGTAAGCTGACAACATTTACCAGCACGGGTACAACAAGATGGTAAGCACCTTCTACAGCCGGTGCATTCGCCTGCATTAGCCCGGTAAAGGGCCAGGCTTGCTCGTACGAGAACGGGTTAATACTAAACAGCGGGAACAAACAGCAAAGCGCGAGCAAGATCAAAGGCGCCTTATAACCCCAGCCGCCATCGCTAATGTGCACGCTGATGTTCGGCTTCATTTGCAACAGGCGGAACTCGCCGAAGAATACTTTTACAATAAGCCTTGCAACGTAGAATGCCGTTAACCAGCTGGTGAAGGTGGCTATAGCAGGGACAAGTTTAAAAATGCCGCTTTTGCCATCGCTCCAGTTAAAGGCTTGTATCAATATACCATCTTTGGACAGGTAGCCGGATGTAAGCGGGAGGCCGATCAGCGCGACGGCTCCTACGATTGCCACCCAAAATGTTACGGGTAATCGTTTACGCAGGCCACCCATGTGGAGGATGTTTTGCGGATCTATGTCGAGATTGTTTTCGTCGCTGATGTGTTTTACTTCGTGAATAATAACGCCTGCTACCAGGAACAACAAGCATTTAAAGAACGCGTGCGTAGCCAGGTGGAACAGCGAAGACGAGTATGCGCCAACGCCCATTGCCATTACCATATACCCTAGTTGTGATACCGTAGAATACGCCAGGATGCGTTTAAGATCGTTTTGTGTAAGGGCGATGGTAGCGGCCATGAAAGCCGTAAAGCAACCGATAATAGCCAGAAAAGTAAGCTCACCGGCATTGAACAAAGGGTAAACCCTGCCCAGCAGGAACACGCCCGAAGCAACCATGGTAGCAGCGTGTATCAACGCTGAGACGGATGTCGGGCCTTCCATAGCGTCGGGCAGCCAGGTATGCAGCGGAAACTGCGACGACTTGGCGGCAACCGCAAGAAATATCCCCGCAAAAGCTATATAATGCCACATAGCCGGCAGGTGATTAATGGTACTCGTCCATTCGCCATTGGCGAGAACCGACGACGCAACCAGGCCGTCAGAACGGAATAGTGCATCTATATCAAACGTGCCAAACTGCACGAACAGGATGATTATCGCCGACAGCAGGCCTATATCCCCTATGCGGTTCATGATAAAGGCTTTTTTGTTGGCCGCTACTGCCTTATCACGGTGGTACCAAAAACCAATAAGCAGGTACGATGAAAAGCCTACAAGTTCCCAGAAAGCGTAAAACAATACAAGGCTATCTACAATAACCAGCGCCAGCATGCTAAAGCAAAAGAAGCTCAGATAACGGAAGTACAGGCTGAAGTTCTCGTCGTCTTTCATGTACGTGGTGCCGTAAACGTGCACCGGTAAAGCCACTACAGAAACCAGCCCTAACAGCAGTACAGACAGGTTGTTGAGCAGTATGCCCGCGTAAACCTTAGTTGCCCCAATGGTAAACCATACGGTTTGCACATGGATAGTGTGGGTGTTCCATACCCTTGCAAAAACCGTAGCCGCCAACACAGAACTACCTAGAATAGCCAGCGTTGATGCCCAACCAGCAACCTTACTTTTTGTAAACACCAAAAAGTTAACCGCAAAGGCAGCAAAAGGCAGTACCGCCGCCATTATGGCGAAGGTTACAGTTTGCGCGTCGGTATTTAGGTTAGCCGGGTTCAATCCTTTAACTGGTTTACTTCATCAGGATTAATGGTTTTATACCGGCGGTATACATTAAGTATTATCGCCAGCGCCACAGCTGTGGTTGCTGCGGCAAGTACAATGGCGAACAAGGCGAACATTTGCCCGGCGTTCTTAAAGCTGTCGTAACGGCTGAACGCTACCAGGTTAAGTATGGCGGCGTTCAGCATCAGTTCGATGCCGATGAGCACCTGTATGGCGTTCTTTTTTGATACCACGATGAACAGCCCTATGCAAAACAACAGAGCGCTCACCAGCATATAGTCTTGCAAGCCTATCATTGCTTGTCCTCCTTACGCGATAGGTGCGCCGCTCCAACCAATGCAATCATCAGCAGGATAGATATTGCTTCGAAGGGCAGCAGGTAACGCGTCATTAGGTTGATGCCGATGTTGTTTATTCCGGGCGTCGCAGCTGTGTTGCTTGTTTTCGATAACAGCAGCCACTCCAGGCCATCAACTTTAGCATCCAGCACCACATTCACCATTACCATCCAAAACAAGCCGGCCAACAGCAAAGCGGGCCAGTTCTTCAGACTAATAAATTTATTCTCCTGTTCGGCAGCTGCCGCCAAAGCCTCCTTGCCGGACAGCATAAAGGCAAACAGAATAAGCACCAGTATACCGCCCACGTATATTACTATTTGGGTGACCGCCACAAAGTCCGCCAGGCAAAGCACGTAAAGTCCAGCCAGGGCGAATAGTGTTATAAAGAACATGAAAATGCTGCGCACCAGGTTCCTGCTCATGGCAACTGTAAGTGCCGAACCAACCGCAACCAGGCTCATGAGGTAGAACATTATTTTAATGAGGCTCACGCGCTGCCCCCCTTCGCTTTCATGGCAGCCTGTTTAGCGGCCTGCTTTTCGGCTTGCTGTTGTTCCAGCAGGCGGCGTTTCTCATCGGCTTCCTCCGGAGACATATCCGAGAACTGATAGGTTAGCTGGCCAAGGTCGAATACGGTGCGATCGTATTGATTGGTCATGGTGATGCACTCGGTAGGGCACACAATGGTACACAGGCCGCAGTACATACATTTGGCCATATCTATATCAAACTTGGCAGCATAAAGCAGCTTTTTTGATCCGTCGGAGGTTTCACCAATCGTACCCTGGGTCGATTTTATCGATTCAATATCAATGCAGTTTACGGGACAAATCTTGGCACAAAGGTCGCATACAATACAGTCGTCTATCTCTACATCCAGTTGGTAACGGCCTACTTCAGGTATAGGCAGTTGCTGTTTTGGATATTGTATGGTAGTGGTGTCTTCCTGAAGTTTAAAGTAATTGTTATCAGTAACGGACACAACCTTGCGGCGCGAGTTTCCGCTAAAAAGGTGCTTCAGCGTAAGGCTTAGGCCCTGCGCTGCTGTTTTAAATCCGTTTACTATCTTGTTTATCACTTCTCTGCTATCAATTTTTAAAAGCCTGCTACTCGCCTAACTACTGCATTACCCACAAACGCCATACGCCAGATATCAACATACAGGCGAACGCCGCGGGTGTAAGTACTTTCCAGCAGAGGCGCATCAGTTGGTCTACCCGCAAACGCGGCAAGGTCCAGCGGATCCACATCTGCACACCTACCAGTGCAAGCGTTTTTAACAATATCCAAATAATGCCCCATACGGTGCCTGTAGTCCACGTTGCCAATGCAACCGAGCCCATGTTAGGCAGTGGCGAGTTCCATGCTCCAAGGAACAATATAACACCAACCATCGACACCAGGTACATCATGCTGTACTCGGCCAAAAACACCAGCGCGAATTGCAGCCCTGTAAACTCGGTATGGAAGCCAGCTACCAGCTCAGACTCCCCTTCCGGGATATCGAAAGGTGCGCGGTTGCTTTCCGCCAGGGAGGCAATAAAATAAATAACAAAGGCTACCAGCAAATGCGGCCCCCTGAATATATTCCACGAGAGTATTCCGCCGGTGGCAGATACATCTAACAATCCTAAAAACTTGATTTTCTCCGCTGATAAAATGCCCTGCTGCAAGGCTATTGCTTGCAAATCAAGCGTCCCGGCGATCATCACTACCGCTATCAATGCAAAACCCGCGGGTATTTCATAAGAGATGATTTGCGCAGCAGAACGCATGGCACCCAATACTGAATATTTGTTATTGGACCCCCAACCCGCCATCAGGATACCTAAGGTTTCTATAGAGATGATAGCGAAAACATAGTATAACCCTATGTTAATGTTTGCAGGTACCACTCCGGGGCCCCAAGGCAACGCCGCAAAGCCCAGGTATACACCAATAAATATGATGGCAGGCGCAAGCAGGAATAAAATCTTATCTGCAGCTGCCGGGATAATAAGTTCCTTTTGTACCATCTTCAGCATGTCGGCCGGCACCTGCAACCACCCGAATTTACCTGTTTCGGTTGGGCCTAAGCGATTTTGAATGAACGCGCTAACCTTACGCTCGGCATAAACGCCAACCATTGTAAAAAGGCCTACAAAAACGAACAGACCTATTGCTACAATAAAATATGTAAGGTAAAACTCCAAGGCGTTTGCTTTAGCGTGCAAACTTACTAAATGAGCAGGATAGTTGACTGTTTTGGTAGGGGTTTTTTAGTAGTGGTAATTAGCGCCGGGAAGACTGCTTTGTTCTTCGCAACGACGATGTAGTATTGATTATTCTACCACTACTCACATCCCACACTTACATCAACGCTCTCGCTTTTTACTTCTTCGCCAAAGAACAACGAGGCGTGGTGATTAAACTCGGCAGTATCGTCTATAGTGGTGTAGAAGGTGCGGGTACCTGCCTTGCTCAGCCTAGTCTCCATTTCCGGGTGGCGTTTAAGATAATCCACCAAGCTGGCAGCTACTATGCCGCCTTGCGCTACTACATTAACGTTTGCCGGCAAATGCGCTTTTATTTTTTCCTGCAGCAAGGGGTAATGGGTGCAGGCGAGTAATATAGTGTCTATATCAGCCGACTGTTTACGCAACTGATCCAGATAAAGTTGTACGTAATGGTCGGCACCCGGCTTGTCGTACTCACCGTTCTCTATTAACGGTACCCATAATGGGCAGGCCTGCTGATATACTTTCAATTCGGGAAAGAAATGCTCTATCTCTAACAGGTACGATCCGCTTTGCACCGTGCCCTTTGTGCCTAGCACGCCAATATTGCGGCTTTGCGTGTAGTTGCCTATCACTTCTGCCGTAGGGCGTATTACACCCAATACCCGTTTATCTGCATGCTGGGCGGACAAATCCTGCTGTTGTATGGTACGCAACGCTTTTGCCGATGCTGTATTACATGCTAGTATCACCAAAGGGCAGCCCTGCTTAAACATCCACTGTACGCACTCCCAGGTGTACTGGTGTATGGTAGCAAACGACCGGTTACCATAAGGTGCACGGCCGTTATCGCCCAGGTAAAGGTAATCGTACCCGGGTAGCTGCTCTACTATGGAGCGGAATACAGTTAACCCGCCAATACCCGAATCAAATATGCCTAAGGGGCTGCTGTTTGCCATTTGGTAAAAATAAAAAAAGCGCCCTGTTAGCAAGGCGCTTTAAAAATAAGTTATGGTTTAATTATTTTAAGCCCAATTGAACTTTTACAGCTGCCATTAGGTCATCAGCAGCAGGAGACACAATAAGGTCTGTCTGTGATGAATTTAAAACGTAAGTATAACCTTTTGCTTTTGCAACAGTAGCAATAGCAGCACGTGCTTTATCAATAAGCGGCTTGGTTAATTCGTTACCTTTTTCTTCTACCTTTTGCTGAGCTGTTTGCTGATAATCCTGGAAACGTTTGCCCAGATCGTTCAGTTCAGTTTCTTTAACTGTACGTGTAGCTTCGGTCATGGTAGCGCGGTTCTTCTGGTAATCAGCGCTTTTGTTCTGCAATTCGGTATTCATCGCCTGCAGGTTATCAACGTAAGTTTTTTTGAAAGCGTCTATCTGTGCACTAAGTGTTTTAGTCTCGGGCATTAAGCTAACAAGTTGCTCAAAGTTAATGTGGCCAATTTTAGATTGAGCTTGTGCAAAGTTGCCTGCAAATAACATCACTGCTGCAACCAAAGCAACTTTAAATAGTTTTTTCATTTGTTTTGTTCTGGTGTTTAAAAAATAGTTCGCGAATTTATGTATTTTTTTTTACTTGGCTAATACGCCGGGCTTAAGTCCTAAGCGGGTGATCACATCGTCGCTTTTGTTGTAACGAGGGCTTGCATATAACATTATCACTTCGCTGTTCTTGTCAAATATCATGTCAAGGTTTTCGCTCTCGGCTACCGCCTGTACTGCTTTGGACACTTTATCCTGAATTGGTTTAATAAGGGATGTGCTTTTTTGTGAAAGCTCACCATCCGGACCAAATTTCTGGCGCTGGAAATCCTTCGCCGCTTTTTCTTTTTCTACAATTTCGGCCTCGCGGCGTTTACGCATTTCAGGGGTCATCAATACCTGGTCTGCCTGGTAAGCTTTATAAAGTCGGTCAATCTCCTGAAAACGGCCATCAACTTCTTTCTGGTACTGGTCAGACAATGCTGCCAATTGTTTTTGTGATGAAGCGTAATCGGGTATATGTTTCAAAATATAATCCGAATCGACATAAGCAAAACGTTGCGCAAGTGCCGCGGTGAATGCTGAAAACGTGAAAAACAGTACTAAAATTATCTTCTTCATAAATAAATTTACAAATTAATTAATTGAAACCGCCGCTTAAGCTTTGTGAGATAGAGAAGTGAACGTGCCCTTTATTGGCATCAGGCTGGCCGGGGATCTTGTCGAAACCGTAACCATAATCCAAACCTAATAAACCAAATATCGGCAAGAAAATCCTCGCGCCAAAGCCTACCGAGCGTCTTACGTTAAACGGATTTACCTTGTTTATATTATCCCAAACGTTACCACCTTCTGCAAATGCAAGCAGGTATATTGTAGCCGATGAACCGGCAACAACAGGGTGCCTTAACTCAAAAGTGTATTTGTTATAAATAGCGTTACCCTGGTTTGTATTGGCGGTAAGGTTTGACCCTTCCGGCACTACCGAAAAGTTCTCGTAACCTCTCATACCAATAATATCTGTACCCTGCAGGAACTGGTAGCTCTGCATACCGTCGCCACCTAATTTAAAGCGCTCGAACGGTGATGGGCCTACCTTGCTGTTGTACTGGCCAAGGAAACCAAACCTTGCCTGAGACATCAACACCAGCTTACCGGTAATTTTGGTGAACCATTGCGCGTCAAACTTGATCTTGTAATACTCTACAAAATGGTAGCGCTCCTCTGGCGTTGCAATAGTATAGTTGGTGCTATTGAACAACGAGTATGGCGGCGTACCCTGTAGGGTAAGTTTCATGTTTGAACCCTGCGTAGGATAGAGAGGAACGTCGATAGAGTTGCGGCTAAGCTCCTGCGTTAACTTAATGTTGTACGATGTACCATTGTTAAACAGGTAACCTCCGTAGTTATCCAGGTCGTAGTGGTCAAAATTTAATGAGTAGTTCAACTGGAAGTAGTTATCCGGCCAGTTAAGGCGTTTACCCAGGGTAACACCCACACCATTAATACGCAGTTTATTGTAGTTTGGACTGCTTTTTGGGTAGTATTGACCCGTAGAGCTTCCTTGCGTATAAGCAGACAGTGCAAAGTAGATAGGTTTTTTACCACCTAACCAAGGCTCGCTAAAAGTGAACGAGAAGTTCTGGTAAGTACGGCCGCTTGATTGTCCCCTCAGGCTAAGCTTTTGTCCGTCGCCTTTTGGCAGCGGGCGGTAAGCCTTACCGTTGAAGATATTACGAAGCGAGAAGTTGTTGAACGTTAAGCCCAGTGTACCCACCAGCTGACCGCCACCAAAACCACCTGATAGCTCTATCTGGTCGGACGGTTTTTCTACCACGTTATAAACCAGGTCTACTGTACCCTCGGCAGGGTTGATATTGGTTGGGCGGGGATCTATTTTCTGCTCGTCGAAGTTGCCCAGCTGGCCAATTTCACGCGCACTGCGGATAAGTAATTCTTTATTAAATTTCTGGCCAGGCTTGGTGCGTATCTCGCGCATTACTACCTTGTCGTTGGTAACGTCGTTACCTTTTAATACCACGCGGCCAATATTGTATTGCGGCCCTTCATAAATACGGATGTCCAGGTCCACGGTGTCGTTGTAAACACGTGTTTGAACCGGATCAGCATTAAAGGTCAGATAACCGTTGTTAAGGTATAGCGATGAAACGTCATCGTTATTTGGCGTTGGGCCGGTAAGCCTCTTGTTAAGCTCTTCTTCGCTAAACGGCTGTCCTTTTTCTATCTGCATGATACGGGTAAGCAGTTCGGCAGGGTACTGAGCGTTACCTGAGAACTTAATATTACCGAAGTAATACTTAGGGCCTTCGTAAACCTTAATTTTTACGTTAACGGTTTTCTCGTCGTTTTTGGTAACGGTGTCGCTTAGTATTTCTGCATCGCGATAGCCTTTACCTTGCATCTGATCAACCAGGTTCTGCTTGTCTTCTTCGTACTTGTCCTGCTTGAATTTTTTAGAACCGAAGATATTGTACCAGCGGCGCTGACGGGTTTTTGAAAGGTACTTGCGCAGTTTCTTTTGAGAGAACTCCTTGTTACCTTCAAACGTAACGTGCTGTATCATCACCTTGCTCCCCTTGTTTACAGCAACGTTAAGTATAACGCTGTTGGGGTCGCCGGGGTCTTTGGTTTGGGTGATGTTGACTGTAGTGTTTAGATAGCCCTTCTCGTTAAAGTGCTTTTTAATGATTGCTGTAGTAGTGCTCAGCAGGTTCTCGTTAACAATCTTACCTGTTTTGTCGGTTAGTTTTTTGTTAATGTCTTCTATTTCGCCTTTACGTATACCGGTTAATTTTAACCTTGATAAACGCGGACGCTCCACAACGGCAATCTGCAGGTAAATGGTATCTGCATTAATGTCGGTAACATTAAGTTGAATATCGTCAAACAAACCTTGTTTGTAAAGGTCTTTAATAACGTTGGCGTTGGCTTCACCGGGTAAAGTGATACGGTCGCCTTTATTTAGTTTGGATATCTGGAGCAATACATCCTTGTCGAGATATTTAGCCCCGCTGATAGACACGCCGCCGATGATATACTCCTTGGGGTTAAGGTAGCTTAAGCTATCAGCAGGTATGGTTTTGGTAAGCCCTCCGCGCCTTTGGCCCGGAACCTGCGCTATTGCAGCAGTACTTATAATAGAGAAAAGTATAGCGAAAAAAACTTTATTCATCCGAATATTTTAGTGGGCTAAAAATAATTTATACAGTTGTTAAAATTTGTTAAAAGAAAAAATTTAGTTCACCTGCTCGCTTGTAAGTCCAAATCTGCGCTCCCGCTTCTGGTAATCCAGTATGGCCTCAAACAGGTCTTCGCGCCTGAAATCGGGCCACAGCTTATCGGTAAAATACAGTTCGGCGTAGGCAATTTGCCACAGCAGGTAATTACTTATACGGTACTCGCCGCTGGTTCTTATCAAAAGCTCCGGGTTAGGCATACCGTGTGTGTATAAATTATCTTCAAACATTTGCTCATCAATATCTTCGGGTTGCAGCTCTCCGCTTTGCACTTTGGTGGCCAGCTCTTTAGCAGCATGCACCATTTCCCTGCGCGAACTGTAGCTTAAAGCCAGTGTAAGTACCAGCCCCGTATTTGTTGATGTTTTAATTATTGCGTTGTTAAGTTCTCTAAAGCATTTGCCCGGCAACTGCTGCATATCCCCTATCGCGTTAAGCCGTACATTATTCTGCATCAGCTTATTTATTTCTTTATTGATGGTACTGATGAGGAGCTCCATAATGGCATTTACCTCAAAGGAGGGGCGGTTCCAGTTTTCGGAACTAAAGGTGTATAAAGTTAGGTATTCTACCCCAAGCTCGCCGGCACCCTCAACTACATCACGTACAGACAGCACACCGTTGTGATGGCCAAATACCCTTAGTTTGCCTTTGCCTTTAGCCCAGCGGCCATTACCATCCATAATAACAGCTATGTGGCGGGGCAATTTCTGCAAATCAATCTGATCTTTGTAACTCATTTCTACCTGCGGTTTTAACAGCCCGACATCAGCTATCAAATACATGCATTATTGTAAAACACCTTGCTTTAAGCAAAGCTTTCAACAACTTATGCTATTTTTTTTCAGGTGACAAAGGTAAAACTTACTTTGTATTATTTTAGTATGACGGAAAAGAAATAATGGCCGGAGTAGCGAAAGCGAAACGATACCCGCTTTTTAGAAAGTGAACTGTAATGTAAGCCCGTACCAGAAAACAAAAGCCTTTTTCCATTGCAGGAAAAAGGCTTTTGTTTTAATTATATAAAGTTTAGGGTAAGATTAGTACACATGCTTATCCCGCAGCATGGCCACGTCCTTTGCATCCGTGTCAGCTATTGAGTATTGATCGACAGCGGCAATATTTAATTCGTCAATAGTGTTCACCAGGTTGCTGTAGACCGATTTTGCAGATGGTTTCACCAGTACAAGCATGGTTTTACCTGTAGTCTCAAGAACTTTTTGGCGCATGTTGTTAATTACCCTGCGCAGCCCATCCTTACTGTAGTTTGTTACGGTGGCAGATATTATCGGTTCATCTGCTGTGCCTAAATACCACATAGCTTTATCATCAGCACCCAGGCAAATAGTAAGGCTACGGGATGCACCTGACGGCTCAGGCTCTGCATCAGCAACCGGCATCACCACCTTCATGATCTTTGGTTTAGCAAGTGTAGTGGTGAGCATAAAAAAGGTAATGAGCAGAAAGGCCAGATCAACCATTGCGGTAAGATCTACCCGTAAGGCTTGTTTGCTCCTGGGAACTTTTTTGCCCTTGTTTTCGGGAGCGGTGTTTAATTCAGCCATGGCTTTAGTTGTTTAGGTGAATAATTGGTGCTTACTAGTCAACGAATAAAAGTACTAATTAATTTTGATAAACAAAATATAATTCTGTTATATATAAAATTATAAAATTAAAAACCGAAAAACACTATTTTAACAACTTTGTAGAACCTGTTAACTGTAAATTCCATCCGATGTTGCTATTGCTCGTTGACACTATATTGCCCCAAAAAGGTGAGTAAAAGAAAAGGAACGCAGGACGACTCACCCCGACATCGCTATCGCTCGTCCACCCTCCCTCCGCTTTGCGCAAAGAGGGTGAGGAGAAAATGCGCGCTTTACAAGTACAACGCCATCATTCCGGATGTGCTTGCGTGCGACCCTTTCATCTGATTGCTGTATTTCTTGCAATTACGTAGTGCCAGAACAAGCACTTAAAAACCGGCATCAGGAACGTTCGGGTGGCAGAGCAAATGCTAAAACACTAACTTTAACAGAACGTAACGTAGCCGGCACTTTTCTTTGGTTCGTTTCTTTTGGTGTCAAAAGAAATGAACATCCACTAGCGTTAATAAAGCAAACTCATTCCTCATGAGCACTAACTCACCCCGACATCGCTGTCTCTCGTCCACCCTCCCTCCGCTTTGCGCAAAGAGGGTAATACAAGAAATCGTCATTGCGAGCGATAGCGTGGCAATCTCCCGACATGCTCGCGGCAACCTTTTCCATAGGAAGATTGCTTCGATCCTCGCAATGACGTATTGGTTTCTGATTGATTACAAAAAACCCGCATAAAGAAGATTTCCTTGTGAGCAATGCACGAAATTTCTTAAAGAGAGTTAGGGAACCTGACTATAATTCATTCTTGTCCGGGGAGAAAAGGCAACTGGGATGCCTTTACAATTACTCTTCGTAGTAGCACTTTTCGGTCACAAAAGTATAGGTGAGCGTAAAACCTGCAAACATGTAAATGTCCTTTGGCCGAAGATCGCCACGCTGGGTACCGGGTGTGCCTATGTATGCACCGCCACGCTCACCAGACCTGTCCGACAGAACTACCGATGTAGAATTTGGCAGCTTACTTTTATCAGCATATAAACCGCTTACATCGTCAAGAAAATCGGTACGGGTATACCGGTAGCCAACTTCGGCAGCCAGGGTCCATTTGCCGCCAATGTTGTATTTAAAACCCGCACCATAGGGTATTACCATGGTGTTTTTACGATATTCGGACTCCTGCCCCTCCGTTCTTAAAGAGCGGAGCGAAACCTCGCTTCCGCCGTACATAGCATGTGGTGCAAAGGCTGTTAGCCCAACGCCCAGATATACATAAGGCGTGTACTTGTTTTTGCCGGCATCCGGAATGTACTTCATGAAGTTGAACTCGGCTGTAAGACTCAGTTCTTTTAGGCCGTCGGTAAAGCTCAGGTTGCGGTTGTAGATCTGTTCGTAACGCGATGTGCTGTCCGCGCCTGCTATTTTACCGTACTGGTAATTAAGCTTTGCCCCTAAGTAACCATTGAAATTGCGTTTCACAAATAATCCGAAAGAGCCGCCGCTAAGCTTTACCGGATTGCTGTTAAGATCGCCAATGTAACCTGCACCACCCAAGTTGCCGCCTATTTCCCAGGTTTGGGCGCTTACGTTTAAGGCTATAAAGCAAAAGAATAAAATAGCGGAGAGTTTTGGCATCCGTTAATGTTAATAGTTACGGGCGTCCAATCCCCATAACAGCTTTTTCCTTAACGTGGATAAGTAACTTTCATTATTCAGGCGGATTAAATTGAGCCTGAAGCCGGCCTTATACACCCTGAACTGCATTGTTTTATCAATAGTAGCCGTGCGGCTGTCGCAAGATACGATGTAGTTGTTTGCGCGACACTCTACCTCAAATGATAGCTTGCTGGTATCGGGCAGTATCACCGGCCTTACATTAAGGTTATGTGGAGATACGGGCGTTAGCGCTATACTGTTTGATTGCGGGAAGATAATGGGGCCACCGCAACTAAGCGAGTATGCGGTTGAGCCGGTGGAGGTGGATATGATAATACCATCGCCCCAATAGGAGTTCAGAAATTCATCATTTAACGTCACATGCGTGGTGATCATGGCCGAATCATCGCGCTTGTGTATGGTAACATCGTTAAGCGCAAAGTTGTCTTCACCAAATATCTTATCGTCAGAATCTATCACCAGCAGTTCCCGGCTATCCAGTGTAAACTCCCTGTTCACTACCGCGTGAATAGCTGCCACGATATCGTTCTTATTAATGCTGGCCAGGAAACCCAGGCGGCCAAAGTTAATGCCTATAACTGGCACTCCGCTGTCGCGGATAAGCGTAACCATATCCAGCAATGTGCCGTCGCCACCAATGGTGATAAAAATGTCGATGAAATCCTTTATAGGGTCTGTTGGCTGAAGTACGTTATAAGGCGAAGTATCTACATTGCCCTGCAGGTACTCGTTAAACTGTGCATGTATGTACACTTCTACATTATGCAGCACAAGGCTATCAAAAACCTGCCTGATGAACGGGAACACCTGCGGATCGTTAAACTGCCTGCCGTATACTGCTATCCTCATATATTTTCTTACTAATATCGAATTTTGAATGTAAAAACCGGAGCTATCCGCTAATACTCTTTATGGTTTGCGTTTAGGTTGTGGCTGAGCTTGTACTTTTTTACTGAATGTAGACGCCCTGAACGCAGCCAGCATGGTTTCGCCAATTGTTTTATCAACATACATCATCACCACGGACAGGTCCTTGTTACCAAAAACCTTGCTGTATAAGTTCATGGTTAGATTGATCTTGTTAGGAAAGGAAATGTTCATTTTAAAAAGCCGGAACGGCAAACCGCTCACCACTTCTGAAGTGTAGCTGGTATCCAGCTTAGCGCCCGGCATTTGCTTTTCAAAGGTGCCGTACAGGATGTCTCCTACAGCTTTATCAGACTCGGCCATTGTCCCTCCGCCTAACTCTGCCGGCTGCCAGTTAGCTTCAAAGTAATGCATCTGATCTTTGCGCATTACAAATATAGCGTGCGTATGATCTTCGACCTTAGCGTTGTAAGTACCTTCGATGGCGCCGGCGCCTTTTGCCTTCATCTTCTGGTAATCGGCAGCGTCCATAGTGTTAAAGCCCGGAGGAGGAGTGATTGTCCACCCGAACAAGTCACTTTTTAGCTGCCTGGGTGCCGATGCCTGCTGAGCAACAACGCCGCTGTAAGTTAACGTTGAACAGACAGCGACAAGGAAAAAGCGTTTTATCATACTGTTAATGTCAGGTACTATTTCTGTAATTCCTCGGTAGTAACTTCACTGCTTAACAGTTTACCAAAAAGCTCCCATCGTTTTTGAGGATTTTTTGCTGTGCCGCCGTGTTTTTCGATATGGTTCTTCACCAGGTCCAGCCCGTAATTGTAGTTGATAACGTAGCTGCGGTATTTTTTGATAAAGCTCACCGATTTCTCCGCCGTTTCATCATTCATCAGGCAGTATTTACGCAAATAACTTTGCGCCTTACTGCTGGACATATCTCCGCTAAGCAGGCCGCGCGCAGCCTCATTACGGGCATAGTTTAGTTTACCTTTAATATCCAGCGCCCTAAAGTAAAGGTCTATGCCGGTAGTATCTAACCCTGCCAGGGGCAGCAGTGTACTTTTAGCAAACTTTACTTTATCGTTGCCTGGAAAAGCTACCTCGATACCGTAGTTAGCGCTTCCCTCTGCTATAAGTGATTGCGGACTAAACAACGGGTACATAGAAAGCTCTACCCATCCCCGGTCGTGATAAAGGTTTTTCTCCAGCAGCATATTGTATACGTGGTGCCCGGGATAGCTTTCATGGCTGCCAACGTCTATCGCGCGGTCTATAAATATCTTTATGTCGGTGTTTATCTGCACCAGGCTTTTATACTTGCCCTGATACCAGTTGTAGCCGTTCCATGTTTTATTAGTGACAAACTCCAGCGAGAATGATTCCTCTGCGGGTAGTTTATAATGCGCCAGGGTACGCTTACGTGCTTCCGCAATGGCGGCCTTAATCACGGGGTCCAGTTTATCTTTAGGGATTACGAACTTGTTTGCCAATTTCTGAAACCGATCGTTCACGTTGCCTTTGCCCGGCAAAATACTATCTAACAGCGCAAGTTGTTCTTTAAAATGATCTTCGGTGTAAACCGGCGCAGCTACACCGAACAACTGTTTAGATTCTTCATCAAAACTGCTGTATTCCTCGCTGTAAATTTTTAGCCTGGCGTTAAACGCGATGAGCTGGTTGTATATCCAGTTTGCCCGCAGGCGGTTGGAGTCTACCTGCGCCGAATGTGCCATTAACCGTACCTCGTTCATCAATTCGTTAGTTGATGCCAGTAAGCTATCCCTCGGGAACTCTTCTTTAACTATAGTGTCTTTAGGCTTTAAAGAGTCGGGGCCGTAGTAAGCATCTACAAAGTCTTTATCGTACTGACCAATGGTGAGGCCGAGGGTTACGTATTGCTCGGCAAGTTTATTTAGCTTTTTAGTTTCGGGCTTGTCGGCATTTCTTTCACAGGACGCAAAAAGGCCGGCGCATAGGAGCAAAAAGAACAGTTTTTTCATAGCAGCTGGTGATGGTAGCTTTGCAAAGCTAAAAAAAGACGGTGGTTGCAGCACAAAAGTTTGCTATTTATAAGAAACAGCCGCGCACTTAAAGGTTGAGGTAGTTCATAAAGGAGTCGAACCGGTCGCGGGAATTGTCGTTATGATCGGTACTGTTAAAGGTGGCCTTTATGTCATAGCTATAGCGCAGGAAAGTAGCCACTATGTTGGATAGGTCCTGCTTGTTCACCTTCAGGGTTACTTCTATCCGGGTGCTATCCGGGAAGGTACGTACGTAGCTGCTAAGCACCTGCGCGTTGTCCGACTCAACCACCTGCGCCATATGTGCCAGGGAGTTGTTCTTATTATCTATCTCCAGCACTATAATACCGCCGGGGTCACTTACTGAAGTGATCTTGGCAAAGTACTCGTTCATAGTATTGATAGAAATAAGGCCCTGGTAATCCTTTTTGGCATCCAGTACGGGCACTACGCTCAGGTCGCGCTCGTAAAATAACCGGATAACATCGTAAATGTGCTGATCTTCCAGCACGTAAGGGTTTACGAGCGAAAGCGCTATTGCACCTATCTGGGTGTTGTAGTCGGCCTCCTCAATCAGGTCGTCCTCAGAGATGAGGCCCAGAAACTGATCTTCGTTCACAATAGGCAAGTGGCGCACACGAAATTCCGCCATGCGGTCTAACACCTTTTGTACAGTGTCTGACGTGTGCAATGGGGGAATTGCGTCGGCTACGAGCTCAATTGCTAGCATATATCATTTTTTATGTTTATCCAAAAACAGCTTCAGATAATGGTTAAACTCTTCGGGGCGTTCCATCATTGGCGCATGCCCGCATTTATCTATCCAGTGCAGCTCCGAGTTGGGCAGCAGTTCGTTAAATTCAACAGCTACCTCGGGCGGCGTAATTTTATCATCCCTGCCCCATATTAACGCAACCGGCATGGTTATCTTGCGCAGTTCGCTTTTCATATTATGCCTTATGGCCGATTTTGCCATGGCTAAAATGCGTATTACCTTGGCGCGGTCGTTAATGGTTTGGTATACTTCGTCTATAAGTTCATCAGTAGCGGTAGCCGGATCATAAAAAGTATACTGCACTTTTTCCCTCACAAAATCGCGGCTCTCCCGTTTAGGGAACGATCCGCCGAAGGCGTTCTCGTACAACCCCGAACTACCGGTAAGCACCAGTGCTTTTACATAACCCGGATGTGCAAGTACATATATAAGCCCCACGTGCCCGCCAAGCGAATTGCCCAGCATAGTTACATTTAGCAGCTTTTTAAACTTAATAAACTTGTGTACAAACTTCGAGAGTGCCCGCACACCTGTGGTAAGAAGCGGCAGATCATAAATAGGCAGGATAGGGATAATAACCCGGTATTTAGGGCTAAACTCTTCTATCACCTTTTCCCAGTTGCTGAGCGCACCCATAAGGCCGTGCAGCAGCAAAAGCGGTTCGCCTTCCCCTTCATCTATATATGTAAAGCCTTTTTCCTGTTTAAGTGCAAAACTCATAATATCTCTTAAAACTGCCTTCCGGTTAATTCAGACCACTTTTCATTTCGGTCTGAAAAAGCAATATTTCACGGTAAAATTAGATTATTCGGATATAGTTACAACTATTTAGAAAATTAATTATCCCAACAATTGCTTAATTACTTCTGATATTGTTTTACCATCTGCACGGCCGGCGAGCTCTTTATTAGCAACACCCATCACCCGGCCCATTTCTTTAACTGATGTTACGCCCAAACGGCCAACAAGTTCCTGCACGTAGCCTTCTATCTCGAACTTGCTCATCTGCTGTGGAAGGTAAGGTTCTATTACATACATCTCCGCCATTTCTATCTCGTACAAGTCTTCCCTGCCTTGTGTTTTGTAGATGTCTGCTGACTCTTTACGTTGTTTAATCAGCTTTTGCAGCACTTTTATTTCGGCATCCTGCGTAAGTTCTTCGCTTGCGCCTTTTTCTGTCTTGGCTAAAAGCAAAGCAGATTTTATGGCACGTAAGCCACGCAGGCGGTCGGGTTGTTTAGCCAGCATGGCCTGTTTAATATCCTGGTCTATTTGTTGTATGAGTGACATGGTCTGATTATTTAGACCGGAAGTTGGAAAGTCCGCAGTCCGGTATTATGTTGTTTATTTATGAAGTACTGTATTCATCTTTCGGACCTCCTGACTTTACGGACTTCCGACTTAACTAGCCCCTGAAAATGTTTGTCGCGCTTGCCTGCGCTGTTGGCATTACTACAATATCGTTTATATTTACATGTTTCGGGCGTGATGCTACAAACCAAATGGTTTCGGCAATATCATCTGCTACAAGCGGATCAAAACCTTCGTAAACCTTTTTAGCCCTGTTGGTGTCGCCCTTAAAGCGCACTTCAGAGAACTCCGTTTCCACAGCACCAGGATGTACAGCGGTAACTTTAATACCATGCTTTAACAGGTCTATACGCATACCCTGGTTGAGGGCATCTACCGCATGCTTAGAGGCACAGTAAACGTTGCCATTAGGATAAACTTCTTTTCCGGCAATAGAGCCAATGTTGATAATGTGGCCAAAGCCATTCTCCACCATCCACCCGCTTACTACTTTGGTAATATACAATAAGCCTTTAACATTGGTATCTATCATGGTATCCCAATCGTCCAGGTTGCCCTGATCAATCGGGTCCAGACCCTGGCTCAGGCCGGCGTTATTCACCAGCACATCAACCCGTTTCCATTGTTCGGGCAGGCTTTGCAGGTTTTCTGTTACCTGCTGGCGGCTGCGCACGTCGAAGCAGGATACTGCCACCTGTACGTTGTATTTATCGTTAAGCGACTGTGCCAGTCGCTCCAGCCGCTGCATGCGGCGGCCCGTCAAAATAAGGTTGTACCCTTCGCGGGCGAATAGCCGTGCACACGCTTCGCCTATGCCTGCGGTTGCTCCTGTTATCAATGCGATCTTTGCCATAGATATATGTAACTATCGGCAGCGAAATTATGTTTTTATTTGAGATGAAAGAAGCCCCCTCTAAATCTCCCCCTAAAGGGTGAGACTTAATACAAGTTTATTATTGCGTTTTTTGCCCCTCCCTTTCAGGGGAGGCTGGGTGGGACTCTTACTCAAAATACAAGCTAAACATTATAGTATGCAGCGACAGTTTGCTGATGGGCGATGAGAATGGATGATTCTCGGGCACCAGCATATTACCAAAGGTATTGGTCACCTTTAGCTCGGGCGAGAGCTTGAAATATTCGAAGTAGATATCGAAGCCAAACCCGGCCTCGTAAGAAGAATAGCTTTTTACGTTTTTTACTATCCTGTCTAACGGTGCGGTATTAGCATCGTCTTTTTTGCCGCCAATAGCGCCGGAGAATTTAACGCCGCCTAATAAATAAGCGCGCATGTTGCCGATCCGGTCAGATTTTAGCTTGAGCGAAAGCGGGAGGTCTACCGTGGTGGTTTGCACCTGCTTTTCAATTGGCTCAGTAGTGTTTGCGTAGGTGTATATGAGCTTTTTATCAGAGAAAACCAGTGAGGGTGTTGTACGCACCTCCAGGTGATCGGTAATGCGGTAACGCGTTATAAAACCAACAGCAAACCCCGGTGTAGATGGCGAACTAATAGAGTTGAGCGAATCAGTAGCAGGTTTGCCAAGATCGGCATCAAAGTAGGGCGACCGCCAGTTGGGCTGCTTTACAATCTTGAAATTGCTGCTTACGTATGAAAAACTAAAACCGAAACTGAGGTCGGTCTGGTCGGCCCCGCCACCCCATGCAGGTGCAAATTGCTGTGCCCGCGATATATTGCTGCAGCATAAAAGCACCGTTAAGATGGCCAGGTAACGTTTTATCATTTAACACCGGTATATATTGAACAAATACCAAACGCCAAAGGCCTGCTTTTGGTATTTGTAAAGCCTGCTTTAGCCATCATGGCGGTAAAGGCGGGCCCATCAGGGAAAGCAGCAACAGACTCCGGCAGATAAGAATAAGCCCGCGCGTCTTTACTAAACAGCTTGCCTATACCGGGCGTTACGTAGTTGAAGTAAAAGTTATAAAGCTGCTTAACAGGGAATGCTTTAGGTTTAGAGAACTCCAGTACTACCGCCTTGCCTCCAGGCTTAAGCACACGGTGAATATCGGTAAGCCCATCCAAAAGGTTCTCGAAATTACGTACCCCGTAAGCTACAGTAACAGCATCGAAACCATTATCAGCAAAAGGCAGCTTTTCAGAGTCGCCAAGCTTTACTTCAAACTTGTCTGACAGGTGTCGTTTAGCAATCTTCTGGTCAGCAATGTTTAGCATTCCTTGCGAAATGTCTACCCCAATTATTTTTTTAGGCTTAAGTATCTTTAATGCTTCAAAAGCAAAATCGCCGGTACCCGTGGCAACATCCAGAATTAGCTGCGGCTTGTCGGCTTTCAGCTCATTTATGGCTTTCTTGCGCCAGATAATGTCGATACCAAGCGACATAAAGTGGTTGAGGAAATCGTAAGTTTTTGAAATGTTGTTGAACATATCGGCCACCTGTTCTTTCTTAGTGGCTTTCTCGTCCTGGTATGGGGTTACTGTTTTGCTCATGTTGTAGCGGCAAAGATAAGCTTTTTGCAGGTGAGTGATAACGGTGGTAGTAAGTGGAGTGTTGAGCTTGTGCAATGTTTATATAAGTGATGCTTGCTTCTTTTTGGTACGGTGCTCTTGATACCGCGTCATTGTGAGGTACGAAGCAATCCTCGATAGAAAGGTCACCGCAAGCATGTAGATGATTGCCACGCTATCGCTCGTAATGACGCGTTTTTACATCAACCCTCTTTGCGCGCAGCGGAGAGAGGGTCGACGGCGAAGCACGTCGGGGTGAGTAGGTGCGCTGAGTAAGGGCTGTGCCTTGTTGTCGAATCTACTCACCCCCCTGCCCCCTCTCTCCGCGTTGCGGAAAGAGGGGGTGCTGTAAGGTGTTGGGCTAAATGCCCATCTTCAACCCTCTTTGCGCGCAGCAAAGAGGGTCGACGAGCGATAGCGATGTCGGGGTGAGTAGAACCAGCGGAAAAAGGCCAATGGCAAGCACCTCGGATGAAGTTGAAATTGACCTAAAATTCGGAGCTACGCTTTGAATGCCAATCCTATTTTATATCTTCACTTTTAACAATTATACAACACCTAATACATCATCATGAAAGAACCGGACGAAGCATCGCGCAGGGGATTTATTAAAAAGCTGGCAGCTACCGCCGCCGCAGTTACCGTTGGTAATAGCCTGTTGGCAACCGATAAACCAGGCACGTTTCATTATCTTAAACAGGAGTATAACCACTTTGGCCCTAACGACCAGGTAAACATTGCGCTTATTGGCGCGGGTGGCATGGGCACTTCAGACCTTAACACTGCCCTGCAAGTACCAGGCGTGAAAGTGGTTGCTGTGTGCGACCTGTATGATGGCCGCCTTGCAGATGCCAAAAAGAAATGGGGTAACGATATATTCACAACTAAGATTTATAAGGAAATACTTAACCGTAAGGATGTAGATGCCGTAATTGTAGCCACGCCTGACCATTGGCACCAGCAGATATCTGTTGACGCTATGCGCGCCGGTAAACATGTGTACTGCGAAAAGCCAATGGTACACTCCGTGATGGAAGGCCCCGCTGTAATAAAAGCACAGCAGGAAACCGGGAAGATATTCCAGGTGGGCAGCCAGGGCGTATCGTCACTCGGCAACGAAAAGGCTAAAGAGTTACTTAAGGCAGGCGCCATTGGTGAACTGAATTACGCTGAAGGCTTTTGGGCACGCCGTGGAGCAGTTGAGGTATGGCAATACCCTATTCCGGAGGATGCATCTACACAAACGGTAGATTGGGAAACTTACGTAGCCAATACCAAAAAAAGACCGTTCGACAGCAAACGCTTTTTCCGTTGGAGAAACTATACCGATTACGGTACCGGTATGGCCGGCGACCTTTTTGTGCACCTGTTTAGCAGCCTGCATTTCATTACCGGATCTATGGGGCCCAATAAAATATATGCCTCCGGCGGATTACGCTATTGGAACGACGGCCGCGAAGTACCTGATGTATTGCTGGGAACTTTCGACTATGCCAAAGCTGCGGCGCACCCGGCGTTTAACCTTTCGCTGCGCTGCAACTTTGTGGATGGCACGAGCGGCACTACCTACCTGAGGCTGGTAGGCAGCGAAGGCGCTATGGACGTAACCTGGGATAGTGTTACTTTAAAACGCAACAAGATGATTGACAATACGGACCCTTTCTACATAGAAAAGATGAAGCAGATGGGCCAGGCAAGCGGAGGGCGCAAAATGATGCTGCCACCGGAGCAGATCACCTATGATGCCGAGAAAGGATACCTTGGAGGGCCTTATGACCATATGAACAATTTTATAACTGCTATAAGAACCAACGGTAAGGTTACTGAAGATGCCATTTTCGGCTATCGCGCGGCTGCCCCTGCCCTGCTTTGCAACGACAGCTATTTTAAAAACTCGCCCATGTTCTGGGATCCGGAGAAGATGAAGACTTTAAAAGGCTAACCTATGAAAAATCCAATAACTATCCTTGGTATTGCAACTGCCATTACCTGTATTGCCGGCGCACAAACATTTGCATCTCGCCTTACCGACCCTGACCCGGTGAAGAAAGTTGCCAAAAAAGATGCCTGGATAAGCTTGTTTAATGGCAGGGACCTTACAGGCTGGCATGGCTACAATAAGAAAACCCCTGTGGTAAACTGGGAAGTTGAGAACGGCGCACTGGTTTGCCTCGGCACTGTAAAAGGCACCGACACCGGCGGCGATATAGCTACCGACAAGGAGTTTAGCAACTTTGAGCTTGTGTGGGAATGGAAGATTGACAAAGGCAGCAATAGTGGCGTACTTTACCATGTAGTGGAAGACCCGAAATACACTTCCACCTATCAAACAGGGCCCGAGTACCAGATAATTGATGACCTTGGATGGGTACCCGATAAACTGGAAGACTGGCAAAAAACCGGTGCCGACTATGCCATGACTGTACCTAACAGTGAAAAAAAGCTAAAGCCGGTTGGCGAATGGAACACGAGCAAGATCGTGTTTAATAAAGGGCATGTAGAGCATTGGCTAAATGGTAAAAAGATACTGGAGTTTACCGCCTGGGGACGCGACTGGACCGCCAAAAAAGCTGCTGGCAAGTGGAAGGAACACCCGGAATACGGCATGGCAAAAACCGGCCGCATAGCCCTGCAGGACCATGGGCATAAGGCTTATTTTAAGAATATTAGGATCAGGGAATTATAAATTGAACAAGCAGATGCGATAAGGAAAGTGTTTTTGGCTAACAATTAACAGAGCGGTATAATCAACAAATGAAGCTACTACTTACATCAGCAGGCATTAGTAATGCCAGCATCCATAATGCATTGGTTGAGCTTTTGGGTAAACCTGTTGCAGAGACTACCGCCTTGTTTATTCCTACCGCTATATATGGTATAGCAGGTGGCCAAGGACTAGTACGAGAGGTAATTCGTGGATCTTTAGGCGACCCTTTTTGTGAGCTGGGATGGAAATCGCTGGGATTGCTGGAGCTTACCGCGTTACCCAGCATTAAGCAGGAACTCTGGATTCCCTTGTTACAAGAAACTGATGCTTTGCTGGTTGGCGGCGGCGACTGCCAGTACCTATGTTATTGGATGCAGCAGTCAGGCTTGGCGGACTTACTACCTACCCTGCTAAATAAATTGGTTTATGTTGGACTAAGTGCAGGCAGCATGATCATGACCCGGTACGGCACTACCTATGGCAACCACCTGTTGCCGGCAGAAAGCCCTAAGTCGCTAAACATTATTGATATTGCTATACACCCCCATTTGGATCATGAGTGGTTCCCGAGCAACTCCCTTGATAATATTGAAAAGCTTGCTGCTACCATACCGTTGCCATCTTACGCTATTGATGACCAGACCGCTGTTAAAGTGGTGGATGGTGTAATAGAAGTGGTTTCGGAAGGAAAGTGGAAGTTGTTTAATAATTAGGATATGTAACAAGAAAAGCCGGAATGCTCGCGACATTCCGGCTTTGTTAATTAACGAATTTTCTTTTAGTAAAACTTTGGCAGCGGATTAAGCCTTATATCCTGACGTTGGTGCCAGTAAGGGTATATCGGATCTACTTCGCTGGCTGCATCAAGGCGCTTAACCTGTTCTGTGGTCAGGTTCCATCCTACTGCCGCCAGGTTTTGCTTCAGTTGCTCTTCGTTACGTGCGCCTATTACCAGGTTAGCTACTGTTGGGCGCTGCAATAACCAGTTAAGGGCTACCTGCGCTACAGACTTCTCGGTCTCGGCAGCTACTTCGTCCAGCACATCTACTATATTGTACAGACGCTCGAAGTTGGTTGCCGGGCCATGACTGCCGCCTTGCGCTATGCGGTTATCTGCAGGCACTTCTACACCTCTCCTGAACTTGCCGCTCAGCCTGCCTGATGATAGCGGGCTCCAAACAATAGTGCTAACGTTCTGATCAATACCTAAAGGCATCAGCTCCCATTCAAACTCCCTGTCGAGAAGTGAGTAATAAGCCTGGTGGGCAATGTATTTAGCCCAGCCGTACCGCTCAGATATAGACAGCGACTTCATGAGGTGCCAGCCCGAAAAATTAGAGCAGGCAATGTAACGTACCTTGCCGCTGGTAATAAGATCATCCAGGGCGCGCAAGGTTTCTTCCACAGGTGTATTGCCATCAAAGCCATGCAAGTGGTAAACATCTATATGATCTGTCTGTAGCCGGCGAAGGCTTTCGTCTGCTGATCTGAGGAGATGAAAGCGGGACGAGCCATAATCATTGGCACCGTCTCCCATCCGGAACGTAGCTTTAGTAGAGATCAAGACCTCGTCGCGAATACCTTCCAGGGCTTTGCCTAGTATCTCTTCAGACACACCACCCGAGTATATATTGGCAGTATCAAAAAAGTTTACGCCGGCATCCATGCAAAGCTTTACCAGCTGTTTTGCTTCATCTAGTTGCGTGGTTCCCCAGGCCTTAAAAAAGTTGCCTTCACCACCAAAAGTAGCGGTACCAAAGCTAAGCACCGGCACATGTAAGCCCGAGCCGCCTAATTTCCTGTATTCCATAGCGTGTATTATTTATGAGTACTATCACCTAATTACTTCAAATGTCGGAGATTGTTTCAACATCAGAAAAACGCATTTGTAAAAGGATATTCAGGTGAAAAAAAACACTGGAGAGACTACGGCTTACGGCCAAAGAACTTGCGAATGCGGGCGCTTACCCATTTTACAGATTCTGTTACGCTTCGGCGCGTGCCTGTTTCCTTCGAAACATTTAACTGCACAATAATCACCATCAGCATAACTGCAATAATACTCATCACAATTATGTTGTGCGTTAAAGTATGCGTGGATGCTGAATTATCTTGAGCAGAAGGTAACAAGGCAGGCATAACTAAATTATTAAAGGACAGGCTAGGTATTATGTGTTACAACTCAGGTTGAAAACTTAACCAATAATAACGAACATATACAACAAAAACAACTATTGGGAATACCAACGAAAAAGATTAATATTTGATTACAATTCTTTCGTTTCAGTAACAAAAAGAGTACAATAAGGTAAGGACTGCTGACGGCGTTTCCCTAAAGTTAGCATTACAACTTTTTTTGGTAACAATAAAACCTTAGCCCGGGCCTGAAGTTGAGGCCTATTTCGCCCGCGAACTCATAACCTAATTTGGGGAACAGCTTTTGAGTTGCCTGGTTATTGGAGTTGGTATCTACCCTTAGCAACTTAATACCCCTGCGCAGGGCTTCGTCTTCGGCTTTCATCAGCAATGCTGCAGCTATGCCCTTGCCGCTGTATGCCGGATCAACCGCCAGCCTGTGGGTGACTATTGCATCCTCGTTTATGTCCCAACCTACCTGCCTGTATTCCTCATCCTGATCTGTAGTTATTGCAGAAACACCGGCAACACTGTTGTAAATAATTGCAACCCAAAGCTGATTAAGACGGATGTCTCGCTCAAACACCTCGGGGTTAGGATAGGTATCGTCCCACTGGTAATTACCGATAGCTTGCATTAAGGGCACTACCGCTTTTACAATGGACATGATAGCTGGTATATCGGCACGGGTTGCGAAACGAATTAGCATGGTTAATCTATCGATTGAAAATGATAAGAACAAGTAATATCACAAAAATATGCATACCTGTCGCCCACCAATAAGCCTTCCTGTAGACGATAGCTTTAATAGTATAAACTATTAACAATATGCAACTTAAAATAAACGCGATAAACATAGATAAAACGTCTAAATTTGGCGTACATGGTCCGCTTTTAAAGCCCGGCATTGTATTAAAAAACCAAATCACCCCCGCCATCAAAGCATAATATAGCAGTGTCTGATATAAAGGCCTAAGTGCGGTTGCACGTGTTTGTGTAACATTTTTCATGTTCATTATATAGACTAAGCAGGCCGCCTGGTTGTTACATCAGGCAACACCCACTTCAGCATCAAGGTGCTTAATGATTGTGCTTTTTGTGAATATCTTTAACTAGGCAGAGCTTTTTAATTTCATCTATCCTGATGGGGAAAGGAGCATACTTTAAACGGTTGCCTATCATCTCTGTGGTATTGTCCGAATGGGCAATTACTTCTTCAGGATCATCGCTCAGCAGCAAGCGCTTATACATGCGGTAATCGCCCCATTCTATATAGTACACCTCACCGGGTAGAATCTTTTTATCGCTGATTACCTTAAGCGCAACCCAGCAGCCGTTTTCAAGATACGGGTACATAGAGTGTCCCCATACCGGTAATGCAAAGTCACATTCTTCAATTCCCGGGAAGTTCATACGACCCACCGGACGTGAATCATTTATATCATTATATACTTCTACTCCCGAAGCTGTTGCAGTTATCTCATACATAGGAATCCCATCTTCATTTCTCAAACTCACTTGCCTGTCTGTATTTTTTTTCCCTGAAAGATGATCTCTGTATTTTTCTTTAAATATCTTTAACTTCTCAGGGTCTATATTTTGCCGGCTCTTTATTATCTCAGTAATACTGCTGGCATTGTTAAAGCCCAGCGCTTCCGCCAGTTCAAGGTTATTTGCAAAAGCGCGCCCACGAAGTTGGTTATACAATATTATAAATTCGAGAGTCTCAGGCCTTACTGTCTTTACTTTATTCGGCTTTAATATGTCATCCATGGCAAAAAATAATTTAACTAATTTCTTTATTTAAATAAAGATTATTCTTTATATTTGCATTGTCAATAATTGTTAAAGATAGCCAAATTATCCATTAACGGATAGGTATTCTTTAAATTATTACAGATTAAATACAAGTAACTCAGAACACTTAATAAATCAGGATGCATATTGTTTACAGCGCGTTACGCATCGCCGCTAAGGCAGAACGCACCAACCAACAAACCGAACTACAGTTACGCATAAATGCCTATAGGTTGGCATGTGAAAAATACAGTGAAGATATTGCAGCTATACAGCGGTATCTGCCCGGCTGGCAGCCTGCCTTTAACTACCATTCGACTTTAAAAAGTATTTAACAACAAACCATACCGCTATAAACATGAAACTCTCTCAAAAACTAAAAACCGAACTCTGGTGGCTCATCATCTCCGTTAATTATGATTACAGCCGCATTTGTATTGCAGAACACGATCTAAGCGATACCACACTGACTTTATGGCTGGAGGACAAGCAGGATTACAAGAACACCATTGACGAATGCCTGCAGGTGGACATACCTATTAGGGACTTTGCAAAACTAATTAAGAACGAAAACTTTAACAGTTACGAAGGCACCAGGCTGCACCCTTGCAAAAAATACGTTTATAAAGCGCGTATTGAGATTAACTCGCCCATTAAATGGTACCGCAATGATGCTACACTTGTTGAACAAACCTGGGCAAGGGAGGCAATGTTGAAAAGCATCCTCACCTACTTAATAGAGACCGAGACTGCAAACCATGAAGAATTTTGCTGATAATATGCCAAACGGCATTATTATCATTCTTTAATTAAACATTTATTAAGCTGTTTAACTTAGAAGCGCGTTAGCAAACATGCAGAGAAAGATAAACAATGCGAAAAGTACAATTGCCGATTTCATGACGGTGTAGATTGATGCTACAAAATTCATGATAGCAAAAGCTTGATACAACCGTGTTTAAACGGTAAATAGCCGTGTAATTACCCCTTATTTATCCCCAACCTTTACCAGCTCGCTGATATCCACATCTGCAAGCACCTCTTCTTCGGTAAGGGCTTCGGCAGGTTTGGTGTTATAATTAAGTTTACGGAAACGCCAGGTAGCAAATGCAGGCTCCTGGTAACGGTTAAGCAGCGTAAAAAATTTCGGAAAGTTATGCACTTCCTCAAGCAGCAGGCCGGGTACAATGCCGTTGTTATCAAGCACTTCGCGAACGGTGTACTCTTTATCTTTGGTGATCCATATCTCAAAATCGCGGCGTATCTCCTCGCTTTTTTCAGGATCTATCTTATCATTAATGCAAATCACTTTATCACCTGGCTTCATAACAACAAAATTAAGAAGTTAATAGTAACTTAAGCATGAAAAGTAACTATGGTTTACCGCATCGACTTAAACGTTTTAACATCGGTTAACTTCTTAGCCGACGGCCGGCATAGCTACATAAAAGACAGTACCCTCGCCCGGACTGCTTTCCAGCCAAATGCGGCCGCCTTGCAGTTCGGTAAATTCTTTGCACAGCAATAAACCCAGCCCTACCCCTGTCTCATTAGCAGTACCAACTGTATTGCCGCTGCGAAGGGAGAAAAGTTCTGTTTGTTTTTCTTTGCTGATGCCTATCCCATTATCACGGATAATGAGCCAGCATTCGCCTCCTATTTTCCTGGCTTTGAAATGTATTTCGCCTCCGGGGTTTGTAAATTTAATTGCGTTGCTGATGAGATTGCGTAGTACCAGTTGCAACATGTCACTGTCGGCCACCACTTTAATCTCCCAGTCAACCATGGTTGTCAGGGTTATTTGCTTTTTGGCAGCTATCGATTTCTCCAGTTCGAGGGTGTTAAATAACGCATCTTTAAGGCTAACCTGGCTCAGCTGTACATTAACACCATCCATTTGGCCTTTGCTCCATATCAGCAGCTTACTAAGCATATCAACTGTGCGGCGGGTAACCTTTAAAAGATCCCCCTCAACCATTTGCCGTTCTTCGGTGTCCAAACCATACTCCGTTATCAGCTCAAGATAATTTTGAATATTGCTGAGCGGAGAACGGAGATCATGCGCTATTATCGACATCAATTTATTGCGCTCCTGGTTTATGCGCTCAAGCTCCTGGTTTTGACGGGTAATTTGGGCGTTCTTACGCTCTATTGCTTCTGCCTTGTCTGCTGCAGACCTCTTTTCGTGATCATAATTTTTAAGCATGTATGTAACAGTGTAGTAAACCACTACAATAACCACTACATAGGCAGAAGTAAGGTCAAAAAAGCGGCTTTCGCGACTGTCATACGTATAAGGGACAAGGCTTGGATGGTAGTACTCCAGAGCATGCAACCCCAGCATAATAGCAGCGTTAATTGCAACCCAAAGCTTGTGCTGCTTTTGTGGCAGAGTGCACAATAGCAACAAAATACACAACCCCATAAAAATTTCGGTAGGGCCCTGGGTACCTGAATTGTAAAGATAATTTATTGCAAAAAGCAAATTACCCAGCGTTGCAAAGACAATTGTAGCAAAGGCAGTGTACCCCTTGTAACGCGATATGTAGTAAAGACACGTAAATGCAAGCACCGCTATAAAACTTAACAATGCGATAAAGGGCAGGCCTATAATTAAGTTAAAAGGAACGTTGTAAGCAAGCGCTGCAATAGCAATTAAAGATACTGAATGAAATATCCTGACCTCCAGAGGGAACTCGGCTGTGGAACCGGTTGCCCTTACCCAAAGCTTGTAAATTTTTCCGGGGATGTCCAATTTAAATTAGTTTAGGGAAAACAAGATTCAATTATTAACCAAAACGAGCAACTAATACAAACGCAGGGTTACTCGTGGTAAAATCTGTAGTTAATGCGTTTGTACAGGTTTCTAATTTACAAGTTATTACGCACAATCAACTCCATATAATCAAACTAGCTAGCTTAATGAATAAGTTTCGCGGACGTGTTTTACTGATAGTGCGATAATATTCTTAAATACCTCTACATCAACATCGGCAAGCTTTTTAATGTATAAACAGCCTTTACCCACTTTGTATTTACCAAGCTTGTTTAAAAGCAAATTATCAGTTATACAACCCAGGTGCAGGTATAAAGATATGTTGGCTTTCCGGGGAGAAAACCCTACTTGGCACATCTCGCCCTCATGGCCACTGGCGTATTTGTATTTGTACGTACCAAAACCAACAATAGTTGTTCCCCACATGGCTGCAGGATGGCCGGTAGCAACCTGTATCATTTCAGCTATATCCAGGCAATCCTGCCGCACAGCATCGTTTGCAATGGTATCTAAAAAGCCATTTAAAGCGGCGTTGGTAAGCTGGGTTTTAAGTTTATACATAACTGATGCAGAGCTACTTTCCCAAATATACAAAACGCGTTATAAACAAAAAAGCCGGGCAGTGCCCGGCTTTCAGTAATCAAGAATTTTGTATTAGTTGCGGCTAAACCCGTTACGGCCGCCGTTGAAACCTTTGTCTTCAGCCACGTTTACGGTAATACGTTTACCGTAATAGCTCTGGCCGTTCATGCATCTTATAGCTTCTTTAGCTTCATCATCATTTACCATCTCAACAAATCCAAAACCCCTGCTTTCTTTTGTTTCGCGGTCTTTCACTATCCTAAGGGACCTAACCGGCCCGAAATCTTCAAAAACCGCATTTAATTCGGCCTCGCTTACTTCTAGCGGAAGGCCTCCAATAAATACTTTCATTAATCTCCTTTGTTTTTGCAAAGATAGGCAAAAAAGGCGGGTTTTCAGGTACATGGCTGGCTTATAGGTGTCAGTTGTACCCTTTTTGACAATCAACTGAATATTCAACTCAACGGCAGGGTAAACCAAAAAGTGCTGCCTTTTCCAGTCTCACTTTCCACCCCTATTTTACCACCATGCCGGGTGATGATCTCTCCGCTGATGTACAGCCCTAACCCCAGACCCGAAAATTGCATTGCCGATTGATCTACCCGGTAGTACCGCTCAAACAAGTGGGGAATCTTCTCCGGTGGGATGCCTATACCAAAGTCCTGTACAGATACCCGCACCTCGGTACTGTTGCACATCACCTTAATGATGATGTCCTTTGAATCCGGTGCGTATTTAACGGCATTGTTTACGAAGTTCACCACCACCTGGTCAATCCGGTGCTCGTCGGCATAAACCATTAGGTTAGGGTCGCAGTTCAGGATAATTTGGTTGTAGTTGTTGTTCCTGATGTGTTCGGTACCTTCCTCAATCAGCTTCAACAGGTTAAACCAGGTTTTCTTCAGCGGAAGTTTGCCATGGTCCATCCTGGATACATTCATCAGGTCTTCGGTAAGGTGCACCAGTCTGACCAAATTATCATTAGCTTTCTCCAGGAACAACGGTATTCGGGGCGACGTCGGATCGGTACCCAGCACCTTGGTAAGCAGTTGCATTGACAGCTTTAACGAGGTAAGCGGTGTCTTTAATTCATGACTCGCCACGCTGATGAACTCGTCCTTCTGCTCGGCTATTTTGCGGCGGCTGGTAACGTCCATAAACGTACCAATGCCTAGAACAATATTATTGTTATCGTCGCGAATAGGTGCAGCGTTAATGGATATATAAAAGCGGTCGCCATCAGGTGGCTGTACGGCAATCTCCCTGTCATATACAGGCTTGCCGGTAGCCATCATCATCGCCATAGGGTGTTCCTCATCAGGGAGCGGCGAACCATCCGGCTTAAGTATCTGCCAGCTAGAGTGGGTTGTACTGTGGCTCAGTACCTCGTTCTCGTGCATGCCCAATATTTGCTGGGCCATGGGGTTTGCATAAGTGAGCTTACCAGAGGTATCAATAATGCTTACTCCCTCGGCCATGGTCTCTAATATTTGTACCAGCCGTTTTTCATTTGCACGCAGGTTACTTTCTACTATCTTTTTTTCGTCAATGATACCCTGGAGCCTGGCGCGGGACCTTACCTTATCTGTAGCATCCAGCGCGAAGCCTACCACACCTCTTATTTGGCCTGCGTCGTCGTACAGTGGTTCAACGGTAAGGTCTATATAATAGGTTTTAGCTTTGTCGCCGCGCTTATACTGCAGGGGGGCCTCAATTGCACTGTAGGATTGGCCTGTAGCAAATACCTCATCAAACAACGGCTTGTAGCCCTGGTGTTCCAGTTCAGGCAAAAGTTTAAATAGCGGCTCGCCTATTATCTTTTCGGCAGGTGCACGGTTAAGTAGCTGGTGCATGGCAACATTGGCATACTCAATACCATAGTTTTCCTGGTTAATGAACATCATGCCAATTGGTGCCTTCATAAATTGATGCTGCAGTTGTTCGCTGAAAGCTTTGCGGGAACTTTCAACGCCGGCTAGTGTCCAGCTGTCGGTAATGTCGGTTACTTCGCACAACAGGTGCGATACGTAGTTGTCATCATCTATAATAGGAGATGTGTTTATTCGCCAGTAATGTGCCTCGCTGTCGCCTGCAGCGCCCGACCTGTCATACCGCAGGCCGTTTAGTTCCTGTGCGGTTCTGGTTTCTGTTACGGTAGTAAAGTTACGCAGCAGCATAGTGCCTTCCTTACTGCCGCTGGGTGCCAGTTGTTCAGGAAAGGCTGAACACAGATCCTTACCCACCACACCTTCGTAAGTTGTTGAGGTTATGCTTAAAAAGGCAGCATTCGCTGCTACGATGCGAAACGACGGCGCATTAGCCTCCAGCAGCACCATAGGCGGGCCTTTGTCAAAAAACTGCTGTAACAAGCTGGCTGGTGATGTTGGCATATTATTAAACCATTTACAATAAAGTTTATTATCAAACGGAAAGGCAGCAACAGCTCAAATAATAGGTTAAGCAAATATAGCAGGTAAAAGATTTAATAAAAGAAGGGTTAAGAAAAGCATTACTTAAGCTTCAGATTAAAGCTGCCCTGCACCCTGTAAAAAGGTGATTCGGCTTTATCGTCGTACGCTAAAAATGTAAAGAAGGTACCTTTTGCCAGCACACTATCCTGGCGGTATTGCTGCACATCTATCACTCCGGCATCACCGGGTGCAGTAAATTGGGTAAGGCTGTATTGCTTAATGTGCATGGCATCCGGCCGCAACAACAGCTGGCTGCCCTCTACACCTTTTTTCACGTCAGCGGCGGCAGTACCTTTGCTGCTTATGGCAAAACTCATGGTGTGGGCTTTGTTTATAGCTGTAATGCCAAAGTACCGGCTATCACCAACGCTCAGGTTTACAAAAGCTATTGAATCTTCAGCAGCGTTAAAAGTGTAAGTGGTGTCGCCAAGGTCAAAAGTGAGTATTCCTTTTGCTGCTAAAAAGTTGGTGGCCGGCGCTGCGGCAATGGCGCTGTCGGCCACGGTAGCCATCTTTTTCTGATCTACGGTATTGGCGTTCTGATCTTTCTGACAGGCGCTCAGCGCCGTCATCAGGAACAGAGCAACTCCAAAATAAAGAGACGTAAACCGTTTAGCGTACATAGGCAATAGATGTTATAAAATTACAGAAAAATTATTCCCGTCAAAGCCCGGCTCATTGTTTTAGTTAAATTTTTAACATTTTTTAACTATATCTGTAAACGAATAAGACAAACAAGAGGTTGGGCAGCGGATATGGCTTTGTGAAATAAATTTCCAGGCAAATCTTTCACCCCTCTCTAAATCAGAAAATGCTTAACAACCTATAAATCAGCGCTCCTATTTTTTGATGTTTTATTCTCAAAACAGTGTATCACGCTCGCACGACAGGTGTACGTAACCGAACATAACGAAAAGACAATAACTAGTTAGTAGGTTGATAATCAAATATTTAACCAAATGGCATGAACTTAGAATATCATACAACAACTCACACTAAATCTCATGATAATCAACCATTTAAAGTTTGCATTCAGAAGCCTGATGCGGACTAAAACGTTCTCTGCCATAAACATAGCCGGACTGGTAGTAAGCCTTACCGCATTTATGCTGATGGCACTCTACATACAATATGAGTTAAGCTTTGATAAGGAGAACAGGAACGCCGCAAATGTTTACCGCGTAGTTGATGACAAGCAAACAAATGCGTTAATGCAGCATACAGCGGGCTCCCCTGCCCCAATTGCACCTGCATTATTAAATGATTTTCCGCAAGTTAAAGAAGCGGTTAGGCTGATAAGCTCTGAAAGCCTTGTAAAGTACCAGGATAAGTTATTTGAAGAACGTGCTTTGTTTTATGCTGATAAAGGCTTTTTTAAGGTGTTTGATGCAGCTATGCTAAGTGGCGATGCAAATACTGCCCTCGCAGCGCCCATGAGCATAGTGCTTACCAAAACAACTGCACAAAAATACTTTGGCAACGCCAATGCTTTAGGCAAAACCATTTTGGTGGATGGAAAAGGAATGCGTGTTACCGGAGTTGTAAAACCCATGCCTAAGAATTCGCACGTGCAGTTTGACATGCTTTTGTCTATGTCCACGGTTGAACAAAAGGACTCCGGGTACGACTGGATGTTCACCAACTGGTACTCCAATAATTTCTGGACGTACATCGTGCTACCGTCAAACTATGATGCCAAACAGTTGGAAAATCAGTTTGACAGCTTTGCTAACCGCCACAATGCCAATACCGCAAACACCAAACACCATTACAGCCTGGAGAAACTTACAGATATTTACCTGCACAGCAACCGTGAGGGCCAGGTGGGTAAAACAGGCAACCTCTCCAGTTTATATATATTTAGCGCTGTGGCGCTGATCATATTGCTTATTGCATGCGTAAACTTTATCAACCTGTCCACCGCACGCGCTGCCGAACGGGCGAAAGAAGTGGGTGTAAAAAAAGTTAATGGCGTAACCCGTGTACAATTAATATGGCAGTTCTTTATCGAATCATTTACCATGGTGGGTGTCGCGCTGCTTATAGCGGTTGTGTTAACCGTGTTGCTGGTACCGTCATTCAACACCTTCGCCGGGAAAAATATCGTTTTTGAGGTTTTTACACCTGTACATATCGGCGGGCTATTGGCCATATTGCTGTTGGTAGGTATGCTGTCCGGCAGTTACCCTGCGCTGGTTATATCAGCCTTTAACCCGGTTACTGCACTTAAGGGCAACATCCGCTCATCTGCACGCAGCATTTTTATACGTAAAGGCCTGGTTGTATTTCAGTTCACTATATCCATCGTACTTATTGTAAGCAGTATTGTGGTATACACCCAGTTGCAATACATGCAAAAGCACGACCTCGGTTTTAAGCCATCGCAAACGCTGGTAATCAACTTTGAGGGCGATAACGAAGTGCAGCGGCATTACCAACAAATTAAAGCAAGTCTTAAGCAGATAAACGGTATAAAAAACGTTACCGCATCGTCAAACGTACCGGGCGTAACAAATCCCGGTGGGTGGTCTATGGATGTGGTTAAACGCACGGGCGACACGGTACATGCTGAACTGCCCATCTTTTTAACCGATTTTGATTTTATGCAGCAGTACAACATACCAATGGTTGCAGGCCGCGGGTTGTCGCCCAACTTTGCTGCTGATACGGTCGAATCTATGATCATCAACCAAACTACCTTACGCAAACTTGGCTTTAATTCTGCCGAAGAAGCTATTGGTGTTAAGGTAGGCATGTACCCGAATGACGCGCGGATAATAGGCGTTTACAAAGACTTTAACTTCCAGTCGCTGCAGAAACCTATCGAACCGTTAGTCATCCGCATTATACCCAACAAGTTCAGGGTCTTCTCGGTTGAGCTTAATACCGCCAACCTAAAACAAACAATTGCTGAGATAGAGCAGCTCTGGAAGCAGCAGGTGCCGCAGCGCCCATTGGAATACACCTTTTTAAACGAGCGGTTTAACCTGCTTTACGAAGCCGAAACCAAGTTTGGGCAGGTGTTTGCAGTATTTACCTTACTGGCCATAAGCATAGCTTGTTTCGGGCTGTTCGGGCTAGCGTTGTTCAGTGTTAAGCAGCGCACTAAAGAAGTGGGTATACGTAAGGTTGTGGGCGCCTCTGTAGCGCAAATTGTAGCTTTGATAGCCAAAGATTTTATCAACCTGGTGATAATTGCCGTGGTAATAGCATCACCGCTGGCCTTTTACGCCATGAGCCGTTGGATCCGCGACTTTGCTTACCGTATTGAGATCAGCTGGTGGATATTTGCAGTGGGCGGGCTGGCAGCAGTGTTAGTTGCCCTTGCTACCATCAGCTACCAGGCCATCAGAGCGGCGGTATCTAACCCGGTAAGAAGCTTAAGAGACGAATAACAGCGGGGAGCCATTAGCTCCGCAATCGTTCATCAAAAGAGAACTTGCTGATAGATGCAATTTTCACCCGTGCAAAATCGGGGTGTGCCGGGTTAAACAGGTAATTATACTCCATATCAATTATGGCAGATGGCACCTTTAATACAGCCGTTTCCATACCCTGCAGCCAGGCGTCGCCAAGGCTTTGCGTGTAAGGGTAGTTTAGTACGCGCTGCCACTCGGGCTCTAACCGGTTAAGCTGTGCAAGTGTGATCTCCTTTACTGCTAGTTTATCCGGTACACTGAAGACTGTCACTGAGAAATCGCCTGAGTAAAGGGACGTGCCCGATGTGTGTACCAGTTTTTCCAGGCACGAGAGCGCCAGCGATCCCCCTGAGTAGATAACGTACATACCCCGCGAGTTCCACCTGCCGTCAATACCAGAAGCATTGCGGTCGGCAGCGTATTTGGTTTGTCCTATACGGTAAGTTTTCAATTGGTAAATGTTTGGAGCAAAATCCTTCAATCCCCCTCTAAATCTCCCCCTTCGGGGCGAGATTTAAGAATTGCTCAACGGATTAACTTTATAGCCCTCCCCTTGAGGGGAGGGTTGGGTGGGGCTTTGCTTATGCTGTAACCCCGTAATCTATACGGATAAGCTCACTCATAACAATGCCAATACCGGTAATGGTATCAAGCATATCAAAAGGTGTGGCATCAATACCGGCATTGTAGTGGCGCAGCCAGCTTTTAAACTCATCTAAAGAACCAAAGGTATCAAGGCCCTTATCAAAAAGCTCAAACAGTTGGATAATGTGCTCACTAAGGCCGGGGTTTAAACCCTTGCTGCCCTGTATGTGCTTGCGCAGGGTAGGCTCGGTAATATCAAGCCATTTGGCAATATCTATCTGGGTAACACCGGTAAGCTGCAGCAGATCTGTAAGGGCACCGGGCTGCAGCCCCTGCTTTATTACACCTAGTTTTGCTATTGGCGATTTAAAGTAGGTATTGTATGGCATCAGAAGATCATTTAAAACAGGTACAGGCGTATCTGCCTGATACTGTTTAACTGCAGCCTGCTTTGTGTTATGCTTTACTTTTTCCATATACAAACGTAATTATTTTCTAATTAAAAACAAATTATTTTCTAATAGTTTTTCTCCGATGAAAAAATAATTCCTAAATATATTAGTAATTATAAAGAATATTCTTTATCTTTGTATATCAAATATGCCAACCGGCATCTCTTACATAAACTAAAATCCAGCATGAAATACTTCTATACTGTAAAGCAGTGCGCCGAGCGCATTGACGAATACTTCCGTTATATACAGGGCCAGTACCATATAGAAAAACCCGAAACAACAACCGATAACAAGAAAGCACAACCCGCCGAAATAATCGTGTGGGACCGTAAGCCCGAACCTGCCCTGCTAACCGGACTGGCCCTGTATATGGGCTTTACCAGTAAAGAAGAGTTTGAAAAGTACGAGGTAAAGGGCCGGTATAAAAAACTACTCAGACGGGCCCGCCTGCGTGTAGAACTGGAGTATGAAAAACGCGTTTTGCAGCAAGCACCCACAGGTGCCATCTTCGTTCTGAAAACCCTGGGGTGGACAGACAAGAGCGCCCTTAAACAAAGCCAGGCCACCAAAAAGCTGCGCATAGAAATTGTTGATGCAGGCCCGGCCATAGCGCCTTCTGAAAAGGATGTAGCGATGTAAATCTCTAGCCCACGTCAAACCAAACAACCTAAACCATTATGAAAACAAGCCTTTTATTTAAACACAACTATTACGCTACGGCAGATGTTGTGATTAACCAGGGTGGCACCAGCTCCGGTAAAACCTACGCCATTACACAGGTACTATTCTCACTTGCCGCGTCGGAAAAGCTAATAATTACCATTGCCGGACAGGACATGCCGCACCTTAAATCGGGTGCCATACGAGATGCTATCGAAATACAAAATTCCTCCGCCGCAATGCAGGCTGCAATCAAGAACTACAACCGCAGCGATCACCTGTTTGAGTTTAATAACGGCAGCATAATTGAATACAAGAGTTACGCCAATGCACAAGATGCGAAATCCGGTAAACGCGATTACCTGTTTATCAACGAAGCAAACGGAATAAGCTGGCTTATCTATACAGAACTGGCCCTGCGTACCCGCAAGCGGGTATTTATAGACTACAACCCCAACACCAGCTTTTGGGCGCATGAGAAGCTCATGGGGCGGCGGGGCGTGCAAATGTTCATATCCGACCACAGGCACAACCCGTTTATTACTGAGGCACAGCGTAATAAAATAGAAAAGCTGAAAGAAGAAGACCAGCAGCTTTGGCGGGTATACGCCCGCGGGCTCACCGGCAAAATAACCGGGCTGGTGTTCAGCAACTGGCACCTTTGCGAAGCCATACCGCACCAAGCAACACTGCTTGCAGCCGGGCTGGATTTTGGCTTTAGTAATGACGAAACCGGCTGCCTGCTGGTGTACCGGCAAAACGGCGAACTATGGGTACGTGAGTTGCTTTACGAAACGGGACTCACCAATACCGACTTATCCCGAAAACTGCAACAACTGGGCATGAGCAAGAACATAGAGATAATTGCCGACAGCGCCGAACCGAAGTCTATTGAAGAACTAAGGCGCCTGGGCTGGTTTATTACCCCTGCAAAAAAAGGTGCCGACAGCGTAAACAACTCCATAGACATACTTAAACGCTACCACATAAACGTAACCGCTGACAGCGTTAACCTGCGCAAAGAACTGGAACGCTACAAATGGAAGGTGAACCACAGCGGTAAAACCACTAACCAGCCTATTGATACCTGCAACCACTTGATAGATCCGCTGCGCTACGTAGCCCTGCACAAGCTAAAAGCGGGTAACATAAAGCCGGCCACCAGTAAGCTGCCGGCAACTGCTCCGCAAACAACCGAACGGGACCTGTTGGACGAAATGCTCGGCATCTGATCCTCTAAAATCAAATAATAACAACATGATAGAAAGAACACTTAAAACAACGCAGGGAAGGCTGAAGCTCAGCATCCCTACTCAGCTGAATGAAGTCTCCTTAGGGCAGATGATAGACCTGCAGGAAGCAAAAGACATGACCGACCTCGATGCCATCAGCATACTTTCGGGCGTCTCCGTGGCTGACTTGCAAAACGTAGCGGATGCTAATGATTTCACCCAATTTGCCGACGGTGTGCTGACCCTCTCCAACGAGATAAAAAACTTGTACAACAGCGAGAAGGTACCGACATCGGTAACCGTTACTATAGACGGCAAACCTGTAAAAGTAAGCGTGATAAACAACCTTTCGGTAGAGCCTGCGGGTGCTTTCATGGCTGCGCGGGACATTATTGCCGATGAGATTGCCGCACACATTAAACAAAACGGAGAAGACAACTGGCAGGAAACCTTTAAGCCGTCGTTACTTGCGTGCGCCAAATTGCTGGCGCAATACTTCTTTACCCGTGTAACTGGTTTGCCTTACGATGAGTATGCCGCCGCAGAATTTTTAAACGTTGTTAAAAAGCTTTGGGTAACGGAGGCACTGCCCATCGCAAAGCATTTTTTTACCTCGTATCCGGACTTGTCGAAACCGAAAACCGACTTTTGGCCTCGCCTGCTACAGCTCTTGAAAAACGTGCTGGTATCGGGGCTTTCGAACGTTTTAAGTACATCAATACGGTAAACGCCCTCGCCGTGGGCGACATAACCAAATGGAGCCAGGTAATGGCCATGCCATACGAACGCATCCTCACCAAACTTCTCCTCAACAAAACAGAAGCTGAGTACCAGAAACGGTACATGGAGATTCAAACTCAAACCCCCTAGCCCCCTGAAGGGGGAACAGGAGATTGACAATCTAATCATAAAACCGATAACTCCCCCCTTCAGGGATGGGGGCTAAACAAGATTTATTTACTAAAACCATTAAAATTCCCCCTTCAGGGGGTTAGGGGGCTCTATGAGAAACCAAATTGAAGCTGTGGTGCAAAGCTTAAGCACCTCGCCGTCATTTTTGTACGGCACCGAAAAAGAACTGAATAACCTTGCCGATAACGCAGCCTTCCCATGTGTAATGCTGTACCCGCTGCAACCAATATTGCTGTCGCCGCAGGTAAATGGCTCGGTAGATAATGTGTTCACCATATACCTCGAGTTCCTGTACCAAACAGAGTTTGGCCAATATACAGCAGAAAACGAAACCTACGTGCAGCAGGCGCTGCGGATGGCAGGCGACTTTGTGGTGAAAGCTGCCAGGTACCGCGATGGCGATGGCCGTTACTTCCGTATCAAGGCTGGCGAAAAGGCCAAGTGCGTACCCGTTTACAATAAGTTCGACACCAATACCACCGGCGTTGGGCTTACCATAACGCTTAACACCATGTATTACGATACCTATCCGGCTTAAAACTTTCACAATGAATATTATCCCTATTATTGACTATACCAACACCTATGTAAACGGTACCGAAACTAACGGGCAGGTATACATCAGGCTGATTGACGCGGCTACCGGTCAGCCCGCCAATGGTAACAACATGCAGGTCACTTACCAGGTAAACCTGGATGGTGTATCAAACACTTACACTATCCTCATTTCCGGGCAGGGGAAGGCAATTTACACCGGCCGTATAAGCAACATCAATCCGCAAAACTACCACTACAGCAGTTTTACCATACTCAGCCACGAAGAGGTAACCATGCCGCCACCGGTTGCCGTTTGCGACCTCCAGATCAGCCATGTAAATGTAGACAAGCTGGAGAGTGCCGTTGGCGCTAACGACGGGCAGATAACGGCATTTGCTACCAGCAGCAACGGGTTAATAGAATACAGTACCGACAACGTAAACTTCCAATCGTCTCCAACATTTGGCGGCCTCACAGGTGGCATAATACCTATTTACGCGCGGGATAGTAATGGTTGCCTGGCCGGATACAGTGTATTGCTTGGCACTGTAACGGGGCTGCTCGTGGCCGATCCGTCCGTGAGTTTACCGGGCGGTAAAATCTCAAGATGGAATGCCGCGTTCAACTCTATTGTATTCACTTATCAGCGTAAGGATTTTGGCATCCATTCATCCACTACAGATACACTTACCGGATATGCCAAACTCAGGATAAATGCCTCGCTGAACGATCCCGCAACGGGCAACCCGGTACTATCCACCGGCGACAAGGTGTACATCAACAGTACCACTTACAAGGGTATATATGATGTTGATCGCGCCGAAGACGTTTACAATCTCATCATAAAAACTCCGCCCATACATACCGATGAACCTATCAGCGGCTTTATCAATATCAATAAGCTTAGGCCCTATTATAACATAGTTACCCGGATAAGTTATTTTGATAGCGATGGTCGGCAGAAAACCATAACATCAACCAATCGCCCCGATGTAACCGGGCTGGTAAAAGCTGATCTCTCCAGCTTTTTGCAAAGCCTTGTACAGCCGGCTGACGAAAGCGATTACAGCCTGCCTAACTTCAGAGACGATAACTTAAGTGCCAGCTATTCCATAGCCTATGCCGAAGTTTGGGACGAGAACGGCACAACCAAAGAGCCGGTATTTGTATCGTTAGACCACAACTACTACGTGCTGTACGCGGCTAAACAACTGGGAGAACGTTACGGTGGTAACCTGGCAGCTTATGTGCCGTTTGCGTCGCTGCCCGACGGGGTAGCTAAAGCCAGGTGGATAACCGACTTCGCCGAGCCCGCCTGTAGGAACGGCTACCCGTTTGATATTGGCTTTATATACAGCGAAGACCTATTGGGCCGCCAGCTATATTGCGAATTTACCCTGCTGGATATTAACCGGCAACCTATCCAGGGCGGCGAAAACCAGGTTGGGCTGCTAAATGAAGATGGATCGTGGCTGCTGAACCAGGACGGCGGCAGGCTGGTAATTGCAACGCAGGGTTTCGGTAACATTCCGGTACCCGATCAGCTCGGTCTCAACAGGCTGCTTATAAACACCAATTTGCCGTCCGAGGTTTACTACATTAACCTGGCACTTAAGTACAATGATAACAATGTAGTTCATACCGTTACGCAAACTCAAACCATACGGGTGGATGATGCTGTGGACGACAGCGTTGTTTACCTGCGCTGGATAGGCCTCTCGGGCAGTTGGAACTACTACCGTTTTGTTTTCAATCAGGAAGTAACGCTGGATGTACAGAATGCCGTAATCATCAAAAACTTTGTGCACGACTGGGAGAACCAGCAGGGTATTGAAGAAGTGATCAGTAAGTCGGCAGGTCAAAAAATGAAGGTTGTTGCCGAGGATCTATCCGTAGCCGACATCAAGGGACTTCAATCCATTAAATACTCACCAAAAGTGCAAATGCTGGTGAACCGCAACCCGGTAAAATGGCAAACCGTTGTGATTAACACAGCTACATACAGCGAGTACGAAACGCGCAACGGTCGGGCGCCATTTAGTGTAACCTTTAATCTGCCGGCAATTAATATACAAACGCAATAGCCCCAACCAATAGCCCCCTCTAAAACTCCCCCTGAAAGTGGAGACTTAAAATTTTTAACCCTCCCTTTCAGGGAAGGGTTTGGGCGGGGCTCAAACTCACCAACATGCAACTTTATATCGATAACGAGCTAATGGATCTGGCGGATGATAGCCCTATCGCGCTCACATTCCAGATAAACAATCTGGCCGAGGTCAAAAACCAGCAAGGCAATACAAGTAACCAGTTTAAGCTGCCCCTTACACAACGCAACAGGCGTATACTGGGCTTCCCGGATGATGTTGCATTTTGTGGTAAAGCACCTTATGACAACTACCCGGCAAAAATAGTACAGGATGGTTTGGAGATAATACCCAATGGTATTGCAGTGCTAAATGGTATAGAGCAGGATGGCGCGGCTATAACAGTACTGAGCGGCAACGTAGACTTTTTTGACACGCTGGATGCTAAGATATATGACATGGGCGACGCAGAAACTACTATTGGTAAACAAGGCCTGCTCAAGTACTTTGACCATGCCTACACTGTGGATAATGTAGTGGCATCTCAAAATAAAAACGAAGGCTGGATATGGCCGGTAATAGATTATGGCACTATAACTTACCCTACCGATCAGCCGTTGAAGATTGACATTCGGCAGATGCGTCCCGGATTTTTCCTGAAGACCATGGTAGAACTCATAGCCAAACAAGCAGGTTACCGCATAAACCCCGATTCCTTTTTGTTGAAGCAGCCTTTATATCAAAAGCTTATTGTGCAGTTTGCAAACGACAATTTCAGCCATGGCACCAACTACCAGAACACTACCGACGACCTTGGGATAGAGGTTACCAACGCGGCTAAGTATGTGCACACTAACGATGCATATGAAGAAGATATGCGCCTTAACACGGTAATAAACGATAGTTCGAATTCTTTTAAGAGCAATGCTTATGTAGCAAAAGCACGTGTGGCGTTTACTGCCAGCTTTACGTATTCGCTAACACTTGCCGGCAAAATCACTTTGGATGATGGCGGTGCCAAAGCGCACATTTACTTTGAGTATTACGATGTACACGGCAACCCAACAAAATTGGACCGCATAACCCACACACTTGATAATGATGCACAATTAGTAAACAGCTACGCGCAGATAACATCCTTTTTTCAAAGAGGTATTGCCGTCAAAACCTTTACCAACCAAAAGTTGTCTGCTGATGTTGAGCTGCTTGCCGGCGAAAGCTTAAAGGTGCGGTATGAAGTAAACCACCGGGCAGCGCGTGACCTGTATTCGGAGATACAAGCGGGTGCCACTTTCAAGATAGAGACAAAGCGCGAAGAGGTGCTGCTGGGCCAAACAATTCAATGCGAACGTATTTTTCCGGATCTTTCTCTTAAAGACCTCCTGAAGGACACCCTGCAGCGGTTTGGCATAATCTGCCAAACTGATAACGCTGCACGGACAATAACATTCGCTTCTTTCAGGGACATTGTAAATAACATACCGGTTGCCCGGGATTGGACACGCAAGTGCATAGATCAGGGTAAAGCTATCAACTTTCAGCTAGGCAGTTACGCGCAGGAGAATTACCTGAAACAAAAAGAAGACGACAGCATTAAGCCCAAAGGCTTCGGTAATACAAAGATAACTGTTAATGATAAGACGCTGGCTGCAACGGCCGACCTGGTAGAAAGCCAGTTTGCCCCTACCCTAAACCGCCCTTATGTAAATGGTACCATCGCGCAGATTTTAAAAGTTGACCGAAGTACCGAGGAGGATGCAATTGATTTTTCTGTCAGTACCCAGCCACGCCTGCTCATTAATGATACGCTCAATCTTTTAGATACCGGCAAGCAAATCACTTTTACCGACGGAACAAACGAGCGGGCGGTTAACAGCACCATAGCTATCCCCTATTTTGCTAAAGATGGCGCAGCAGAAAGCCTGGATTGGGAATACCTGCGTAAACAGTACTATCCGGAATTAGAGAAGATACTGCAACAGACCAAAAAGGTAGTACGCTACTTTATGCTCTCTCCCCGCGACATACTGGAGCTTGACCTGCTTATCCCTGTTTACCTGGAGCAGGATAGCGCATACTACTACATCAACAAAATAGACAGCTGGCGCAAAGGCCAGCCGGTAAAGGTTGAGCTGGTAAGGTTGTAGTCCACTAACCCACCCAAACCCTCCCCTGAAAGGGAGGGCCTTGAGAATATTTTTTTAAGTCTCCCCTTTCAGGGGGAGATTTAGAGGGGGTTTGAGGATTTTCGGGTGGTTTAGGAGAACAACCCGTGTGTAATCTCTTTAACAGCATCATCGCCATAAAAGAAGATGGTGTACATGCTTGGTGCCTGGGTAATTACCAATATATCTTCGCGCTTTATTTTGTTCTCGTTAATGAAACGGGTAAGGCGTTCGTGGGAGCTGAAGTAGTCAGATTTTAAAACGATCATGATGTTGCTTTTCGGTAAGAGATGTGCGGCGAAAATATGTTACCAAATAATAAAAATATTTGCGGAACGCGGTTGCGATTTTGAAATCACCTTTTTATATTTACCAAAAATATTAGCAAACCTTCATTCCATTAAAACAATTTTTCGCCTGCATATTCGCCGCTTTTTTATTAAACAGCTGCACCCCGCCACCTGAGGCAAGGTACACAAGCGCTAAAATGCCCGAATTGAAATAGCTTTCATCAAATAGGTGAAAGCCCTTAATTCCGTTTAAAAAATCAAGGCAAATGAGATGGGCCAAAAAGAATTCATAGAAAGTGGAAAGAAAGATCTGGTAAAATACTGATCCGGAGATTATTCCTGATAAACAAGGACCCTTGAAAGATCAGTCAAAGCAACTGCAAAAACATGATGAAGTGATTACTAGCGGTAATATTTCAGCGCAACCATCGGGCGAAGTACTTCTTCAGAAAAACGGTATGCTCAATGATAACGATACTTTCGTAAATATGATGGTAGACTTCAATCTAAAGGACCTCAAGCCATCCAAATAACCGGTTTTATTGTTTTATTAACTTTTTGTGTATATCTGTAAGCATAAGGTCAACATCCCATGGCATGTTGTCGTCAAAGAAATTTGAAAAGTTTATTTTTCCATGTTCATCCAAATGAGTTATTGCACCTGAAATTATTACGGTGTCGTCTTTCTTTAAATTTTTAATAACCGAAAGATATTTTTTTAATTCAGCTCCTTTTGGGGTCTTGAGAGTAGTGTAAGTAAATCTAACCTGGTTGTCAATTGCTATGCTATCTACGGTTTTATCTATCGTTATAGGGGCAACCAGTTTTAAATTATAAACAGGATTGTTATTAAAGCCGAGTAACTTGCTTACAGTATTTGCATCGTAAGTATTGTCATTAATTTCGCTAACGATAAACTCCCAATTTTTAAAATCTTTTAACGAGTCTAACGCATATTTATTGAACGCCGTTATGTGTGCATCTTTAATCGCCGCGTTTGATGTAACTTCATAAGCAGAGTTATCATGTACTTTGTTAAGGAATTTCACCTGGTCTGCAGGCCTCGGATCAACGTCACCTGTTTCTGAACTGACCTGGTCACGGGTATTTTTTTTTGTTTGGTTACCGCAGGCCGTCACTAAAAAACAGGATAGTAAGGTAATGTAAAAGATAGATTTCATTATACTAGAATTACAGCAATGAAAGTGCTAAAAATCTTGGCAACCATACGAACTTATTTTAAAATAATATGCCATTTGGCACTAAATACATAAGCAATGACAAACGACAACAATTTAAATCCGATATCTAACGACGATATTACAAAAGCGAAAGAGTACAAACAGGCACTCGATGATCTCAGAAACTCGGTGATCAGTTTAAACAGTAAACTGCCGTCATTTGCCGACGGAGTAAAAGCCGGATTACAGGCCGTAGGAGAAAAACTCCCGGAAGTAGTTGAAGCTATGAAAAAGTTAAACGACCAAAATAAGCAGCTCGCAGAGAATGGTCAAAAACCCAAAAGCGTATTAAAGGAGCTTGCCTCTTCCCTGCTATCGTGGAATGGACTGGTATCGGTGGGAATTACGCTGCTTGCAGCATACAGTGGTGTCATAATCGATTGGATAAGCGACATGATAAAAGGTGAAACAACATTGTCGGCCCTGGGCAAGGCTATGAAAGATCAGAAATTAATACTACAAGCTGTAAACGATGCTAGAATCCAAGGAAATAACAATGCCCAACAGGAATTGGTTCACCTTAAATTGTTGTATGACGCATCGCAAGATCAAAACATCTCACTCGATAAAAGAAAAAGAATTGTAAAAGATTTACAAGATCAGTATCCGGCTATATTCGGCAACCTAAAAACAGAAGAAATTTTAGCAGGGAAAGCAAAAAAAACATATGATCAACTGACCTCTTCTATTCTTGCGTCGGCGCGTGCCAGGGCGGCAGAAGACTTGATGGTTAACAACCAAAAAAGGCAACTTGGTAACAGCGAGCGATCAACGCAATTAATTACTGAGCTTCATAATATAGATGATCAAATAAAAGCAGCAGAAAAGCAACAAAAGAAGTTGCAGAATATGATTATAATAGGCTCAAGCACCATAACAGCAGGTACCGAATCGAAAGATACTGCAAGTGAACCTAAAATTGATAGGCTTTATCTCAAGCGTAATGAATTGATAAAGAAACTGGCCGATTTAAAAACGGATAGCGATATACTGACCAAACGGAATAAAGCCCTTTCAGAGTTAGTTATCGCAGGTAATTATCAGGAAGAACCCGTTAAAACTGTTAAGAACAACAAAAATAATAGCAACAGCAGCAACAAAAACAAACGAGAAAAAACCAGGTATTCACGTCAAGAACTGCTACCAGATGCTATTGCTCCGAAGTTGGTGTTACAGACCGAGCAGGATAAAAAAGCTTATGAACAGCAGCTTGACCAGCTAAATGATCAGCTTTCAAAAAAACTGATCTCTGAGGATGAGTACTATAAACAGAGTAAAGACCTGCAGCAAAAGTACCATCAGCATATAGAGGCAATGGTAAAGAACTTTACCGGTGGCGATATGGATAAAGCCCTTGAGCAACTTAATAATGTAATAGAAGCAAACCGCCTGCAGGAGATAATTAGTAAAGACAAAAAAAAGGTTGAAAAAACCATCCTCCCCGGCCAAAAGCTTGAGGCAGAAAAACAACTCATAACAGACAAGTACAACTACGAGATACTATTGGCAAACGGCAATGCCGAAAAGATAAAAGAACTTGAGGAAAAAAAGCAGGAGGACCTCACAAATGTTACGCGCAGCTACGAGCAGCAGCGGAAAGAATTTGCACTCAACACAGCCCAGCAGGTGGCCGACAAGGCATTTTCTATCATCGGCAGCAACATAAAGTCGTCCAGTGATGCAAAGATCAAAGGTTTGGAAAAAGACAAGGCGGCAGAGCTGAACAATAAGAATCTTACCGCAACCCAGCGCAAGGCAATAGAAGACAAGTACAGGAAAAAAGAAAATGAGGAAAAGGTAAAAGCCTTTAAGGCCGAGCAAAAAGCTTCCATACTGCAGGCCGTAGTGAATGGCGCCCTGGCTATAACCAAGGCCACTTCACAAACAGGTATACTGGCACCGTTTGTTATACCAGGCATTATTGCGTCCACCGCGTTGCAGGTAGCCACTATCCTGGCGCAAAAACCACCTGCATATGCAAAAGGCGGTCGCTTTGTCTCGGATGGCCGTGGTGCTCTCCTACCTGGTTACAGCCGTACCGATGATACCAACGCTTACCTGCGCAGCGGCGAAGCGGTAGTGGTTTCCGAAGCGATGCGTAACCCTTGGGCGCGTAACCTGGTGAGTGCTATAAACGTTGCCCACGGCGGCAGGGATTTCTCTGTTCCGAATACAAGCTATGGCTATGCTGTTGGTGGTATTTACACCGATGGCGGTAACGCTAACCGCTACTACAACCAGCCCGTAAACGACATTAAAGAAATGGCTAACACGCTGGCTTACCAGATGATCAACAACTTCCCGCCTATATACGTCGACGTAAAGGACGTGAATAACCAGCAGAATATACTGGCACAAACGGTTAACAGGGTGAATCTGTAAACCCCCTAACCCCCTAAAGGGGGAACAGGATAACTGAGCTGGGGCTAACAAATAGATCTATAATTTAATCACACTATCAACAGCATCCCCTTTAGGGGACGGGAGGGGTTCATGAACATACAAACAGCAAACACCTTGTTCGACCAGGGGGTGTTCTCGGCCATGTACAAGGCCGGGTTCATAACAGCAAAAGTATTTACTTACCGCGAGATCTACCTGTGGGTACACGCCCAGGTACAAACACGACATATCACCAAGAACCAGGCTGTGTCAGAAGCCGCAACAAAGTTTGACAAGGACGAGCGAACAGTATGGCGCGCGCTGAACAGCTTCACTGCCTGAATTGTCAGAATCAGTATGTCTGAATCAGAATTCTCGGAATTAAAGAATTATAGAATGCACTAATTCTGCCAATTTAAAGAATTCTTCTAATTCGAGTTCAGACCACCATCACTGACAAAACAGTGTCAGTACTTTAATCAAAAGTAATCCCGATATTTGTATTGTTCTCCTCAGCATTCTGAACCTGAATTTATAGAATTTAAGAATCAACAGAATGGATGAAAATTCGATAATTCCAAAACATTCTTTTAATTCGAATTCAGACCAGCTCTACTGACAAAACAGTGTCAGCACTTTAATCAGAAGTAATACCGATATTTGTAGTGTTCTTTTTATCTGAACCGGGATTCACCAAATTGAAAGAATTACAGATCGCGCCTAATTCTGCCATTTTAACAATACTTCTCATTCGAGTTCAGACGAGATTCCTAAAATTCTGCTAATTCTTTAATCTTGTAAATTCTGATTCAGACCAGTTCTCTAATTCTGCTTCAGACAATTATGCCAATCAGCATAGAATTCATCAACTAATCACACCGTAACCAATAGCAAATGAAAATATATTTATACGACAACGAAACAGATTGCATAGGCTCCGGGAGCTTGTCGTCTGCATACATTAAAACACAACTGGATGCAGCTGCCGGTGCCAATGTAGAGGTACACATCAGCTCGGTTGGCGGCAGCGCTTTTGACGCAATTGCCATTTACGATCTGCTGAAGAAGTATCCTGGTAACGTAACCACCTACATTGATGCTTTAGCAGCATCGGCGGCATCGGTTGTAGCCATGGCAGGCAGCCGGATAGTAATGAGCAAATACGCGCTGCTCATGATACACAAACCTATGGTAGGCAGCGGTGGCAATGCCGATGAATTGTTGAAAGATGTCCAGATGCTCAACGTGGTACAATCGCGCCTGGCGCAGATCTACATGGACCGCACCAGCCTGGATAGCGCTACCATTAACAGCCTTATCAACTCCGTTACCTGGATGACAGCCGACCAGGCACTAAACCTTGGCTTTATAGACGCCATTGAAGATTACAGCGAAACCATTATAAACAGTGCGCTAATAAAAAAGTATACCGACAGTGCTCCGGCCGTTTACCAGCGCTGCATTAATAAGCTTTTAACTCAAAACACAAATATGAATACAGACAACAGAGAACTTATCGAGAAAACAACATCGGTACTGGACAAGATCATGAACTTCTTTAAGAAAGTTGTGAACAAACAAACGATTACCGATAAGGGATGCTTGCACCACACCGGCGAACTTGAAGAAGGTTGCGAGGTATACCAGGACGAAGACATGACCACCCCTGCCATTACCGACACTTACACCACGGCCGACGGGCAACAGCTTGCGGTTAAGCAGGGCAAGGTGCAGAAAGTAACACCTGTTGAAGGCGCTGAAGCAACTAACGAAGATGAGGAAGAAACCGTGCCTGCCGACAAGTTTAAAGAAGCCCGGAAGCCGATAAACATCCAAAACCGTTTACAGGAAGTTAAGGCAAGGCTACACGCGCAAAATGCTCTTTTAAACGAAGCACGGGCAGCACTTGAAGATGCCGGCAACCGCCTTAAACAAAGCCGCGAAGAGATCCGCAATGAAGTTAAAAGCGATTTTACGCCCGAAGGCTCCAAACGCAGCAACAAGGCTAAAACAGAAGCTCAGCCCTTTTTCGCTCCGCAAAGTCCGCTGGCGCAGCAGGCGGTAAAGAAAGCTATTGCCCGATAGAGACTTTCAACCTAAATCCTAATCACCTAATCAACACCTATCCCTACAAGGTTACTTAACAATCAAGCTCCCCCTTTAGGGGGCGGGGGGCTCTTCCCATGTTCAGCATGGGGCTTAAACTATGGCTCAATTTACTTTTACAAACAACACCTACGCCGGCGAAGCGCTGGCGGGTTTCATGGCAAGCACGCTGCTGGAGGCCGACTCCGTTAAGCGCGGATTGCTCACCGTTATCAACGATGTAAAATCGCGCAAGGTGATCCTTGATGTAGACGATGACGTGGTACTGCAAGACCCTAAGGGCATGTTTACCGACCAGGGAACAAACACAACACAAACCGAAAGCTACCTGGACCCAGTGGTGTATGAATTCATGAAACAGGAACAATGGGACAGGCTGGTACAATCATGGGAAAGCCAGCAACTTAAACCCGGCGCTTTCCAGGACTATGAAGGCGTAGTGGACCTTAGCGACTTTATGGTACAGCGCTATCTCACCAAAATACAAATAGCCAACGAGCGTTTGTACTGGCTTGGCAAAGGTGCCACTAAAGAAGCCGCCTTTACTGCAGAGTTCAAAGGCTTGCTTCCTTCGATTGCAGATGCATCAGGCACTTATAAAGTAAGCCTGAGCAAACCGGCCACATCTGTGGCTGCAAGTGCCATCAACTCTGCCGGCATTGTTACCGTAAGCAGCACAGCAGCTCTAAGGGACGGCGATGTGGTAACCATAACAGGCGTAACCGGCGGCATATTAGACATTACCAATGGCGGCCCGGGTGTGGCTATTAGCGGGCAATCGTACTTCATACAAGTGCTGAGTGCCACTACCTTTAAGCTGGTGCGCAACTATAACGAAGTAAACACCCGTAAGCCTGCCATCTTTGAAGGTGCAGCAAGCGCGGCCACCATCAACTTCATCAACGCTAGCAACGTATTGGGTGTACTTACCAGTATTTACGCGCAGCTTGACCCTGCTGACCGCAGCCAGGAAGATTTCAACTTGCAAATACCTTTGCATGTGGGCTATGCTTACGCACAGGCACAGGCAGATAAAGCGGTGAACGTGTTGAACGCCTTTACCGATCCTAAAAAGATGGATTACCTGGGTGTACCGCTGCAGCTGATGAATCACTGGCAGGCCAACACCATATTGGGTGCGCGCTCATCAAACCTGTTCCTGGGTGTGGATCTGCTTGGCGACATGTCCGAACTATCAACCGTTTACATGAAGCCTTACACCAACGATAACGTGGTGCGCATGAAGGCCCGCATGAAAGCCGCCGTAAACTTTAAGTTCGCCAACGAACTCTTCTACCTGGGCGCGTAAGCCTCCAGCTTACCCCCACCCCCTAAAGGGGGAGCAAAATTAACTATTCCACTTAACCGGCCCCTTCTCAGTTCCCCCTTCAGGGGGCTAGGGGGCTAACCACTTAATAATGTCAATCTACAATAAAATAAACGCCGGGTTTAGCCTGGGCACCAACTCTCCTATCACCTCAGGTATTGAGGATGTTATCTACATTTTCAACGATGAAGATGTAACGCTTACGTATGATACCGCAAATCCGCTTATTGTAACCGGCCTTACCGCTGTTGGCAGCGCAAAAATTTACAAGTTCGAGGGTACAAACAACAGCTTTAACACTATGAGCAAGCTTGCTAAAACGCAGGTTGGGCCGCGCTATACCGAAGAGATCGATTTTAATATCGCCGGCCTTTCGGTTGAGGTAAAAGCACAGCTAATGGCAATGGGCTATGGTCGAGTGCGGGCTATTGCAGTAAACAACTATAAAGATGGCAATTCGGCCGTTGAATTGTTTGGTGCTGTAAACGGCCTTATTGTAACCGAAGCTGAGCGCAACGCAGCCGACGAGACACTCGATGGTGGTTACAAAATAAAGCTAACCAATCCCGACAAGCTTAAAGAACCGTACCCTCCACGCGCTATTTCCATAGCACCGGATAACGGAACCGCTACCTACGCCAGTACCCTGGCTGCTATAGAGGCACTTACAGTCTAACCTCCTCTAAGTCTCCCCCTGAATGGGGAGACTTTTAATACCTACTCAAATAATTTAAAAGGAGGGCTCATGAAAAAATACATACTTAAACCCGGCAGGCACCAGTTTGCACCCAGTTCGCCCGCAGTGCATATCAACGATACCCTTACGGATACTGAAGCCAAATGGTACCTGCAACGGTTCCCGCACATAGCAAAGTTGTTTATACCACTGCCTACCGAAGGGGAAGTATCAACAGCAAAGAAATCTAAGATGAAATCAAATCAAACAGAAATGGAGCAAACATCAGCTTTTGCTCCCCCTTCAGGGGGTAAGGCGGGACAATGAAGACTTTCCTTCCACAAATAGAACGGCGGATAGTGGTAAGGCCAAATCAAACGTTTGGCATCCTCAATTACGATATGGATAACGCCTATCCGCAGCGTATGCTCGAGCTGGTATCGCGCTCGCCCACAGCAAAGGACTGCTGGAACAAACGCGCAAAATTTATAGCCGGCAACGGCTTTGAAGATGCTACCCTGGGCAAACAGGTTATCAATAGCAAAGGGCTCACGATGGCCAAATTGTTAAAAGCAATAGCTACTGATAAAGCACTATTTTGCGGGTTTGGCATTCACGTAAACTACAACGCTAATTGCAAGATCGCTTCTGTAAATTATGTCAAGTTTGAGGACATCCGCATGGGCGACACCGATGATGCACAAACCGCGGGCAAGTTTGCCGTTTATAATGACTGGGGCCGCCGCACCTGGAAACACATCATGCGCAGCAAGATCACCTTCCTGGACAATTATAACCCTGATGCAGAAGTAATAAAGCGCCAGGTGATTGCAGCAGGTGGCTGGAGCAAATACAAAGGGCAGCTGTTTTACTTTAACCCCGAAGTGGATGATTACCCGCTGTTAGAAGCAGATTCGGTATGGGAAGATTTCGAGACCGAAGCAGGTATAAAAACCTTCAACAACAGGGAAGTGACTACAGGCTTTTTGCCATCAACCATGCTGTTCATGCAATCACGCCGCGAAGAAGCAGATAACAGCACGGATAATGGCAGAGGAGGTAACACGCCGTCTCAATTAGAACGTGACCTAAGCAGTTTCCAGGGTGCTAAAAGCGCGCAAAAAATAATTGTAATAGAGTACGAAGACGAAAGCTCCAAACCAGAGTTTCAGCCATATGCGATACAAAATAATGACAAGCTTTTCGAAACAACAGAACGATCGGTAGAGGCTCGTATTATCAAAGGCTTCTCCGTACCCAAGGAACTGGTTAATGCCGAGAAATCATCCGGCTTAAGCAACGGCAGCGAAAAGAAAGAAGCCATTCGCGAGTTTAACGACAACACCGCGCCAGACAGGCTCGAACTGAGCGAAACGCTTGAAAGCATATTCGCCAATTACTACAGCAACATCAACCCTGCTGCTAACTGGAATATTATACCCGTACCGACCAACGTTGCCGATGATGCAATCGGCTTAAAGGCCGGATCGGCCATTAACCAGTTACTCTTATCTACTCTTTCACCTGCCAGCAAAATTGCCACCCTGGTACACGCATACGGTTTAAAACAAAGCGAAGCTGAAGCCATGGTAAACCCGCATAATCAATAACAATATGTCTACACAAAACACACTTATTATCCCAGACACGCTGAAGCGTTACGAGGACATAGCTGCCAATATAAAGCCCGAGCGCATTAAGGTATTTATACAAAAAGCGCAGGAACTGGACCTTAAACCATTTTTAGGTTATGCCTTGTACTATGATCTAATAAAACACCTGGAAGCAGACGGCACACTTAGCGAGGGCACCCCGCAGCATTATAAAGACTTGCTGAATGGCAGCGAATACCTGGACGAACAAGGCTACATAGTGCTGCATCAGGGCCTGCAGCCGGTATTGGCTTACTTCACCTTTGCACGCTTTATTGAAGCCGATGCGATACATTATACCGCTACCGGCCCTGTAACTAAGCGTTACGATAATGCCGACGCCTTACCTGCCAAAGATGTTGTAAAGTTGGTACAGCAGCAGCGCAGTACCGCAAATGCTTACACCAACGAGGTTGAACGCTTCCTGCTGGACCACAAAGAACAGTTCCCGATATGGCATTACAACCAAAAGAACAAAACAGCAAGGCAGGCAGGGCCGCGCATACGCGGGGTAGACAGAACAGACCTGTTCCTGCAAGATGACTACAACATTGATCCGCTCATACCAGAACTATTTAACTAATGGCTACAGATAAAAAAATAAGCGAACTACCGGTAACATCCGGACTCAATGCGGCAGATATATCGTTATTGGTACGTAACGGCGTAGATTACCAATTCACTATGGCCCAGCTGCTGCAATATTTAAGCAGCAACTTATTTGCAGGTGCGTCAATTGCATTCGGTACTGCTCTCCCGCAAAATTCTACCGGTAAAGATGGCGACGTGTTCCTGCAGACCAACACCGGGCGGTTTGCGCAAAAACTTGCCGGTACCTGGAGCATAGTTTACCAACTGCCGGAAGCGAATGGCGCCGACGGCACCCTGCTGTATGGCGCAGGAATCCCCGGCAGCGGAACCGGCAAAAACGGTGACAGCTACATCAATACGCTTACCGGTGTATTTTACCAGAAAAGCCTTACCGGCTGGAGCCAGGTGTTTTCTATGCAAACCGGACCGCAAGGGCCAAAGGGTGATAAGGGTGATATTGGAGTAGCAGGTATTAACGGCAAAACATTATTAAGCGGAACCAGCAACCCTGCCAACCTGAGCACGGGGGCAGATGGGGATTTTTACATTAACACCAGCACTTTAACCTTATTTGGCCCAAAAGCGGCAGGGACTTGGGGCGCCGGAACATCTATGATTGGTGAGGATGGCGCACAAGGAGAACCCGGCCCAATGGGTGCAGTTGGACCTGCCGGGGCAACAGGACCTAAAGGAGACAAGGGTGACACGGGAGTAACCGGCGCTGCAGGACCAAAGGGCGACACTGGCTTACAAGGCCCCCAAGGACTAAAGGGAGACAAAGGCGACACGGGTGCCAGCGGCCCAGCCGGGCCGTCAGGCACAGCCGGAGCAACAGGGCCCGCGGGTCAGGGTATTCCAATAGGTGGCAGCGCAGGCCAGGTTCTTTCCAAGTTAAGCAATGCGGACTACAGCACACAATGGGTGGATCAGAGTGGAATGGCAAGTGGCGGTGTTCCATTTCCTTCTGACATCACAAGCTTAGTCCACGATTTCGACTTTGGTGTATTAGCAAATATCCAATATGATAATGTCACAAAAAAAATATCGCAAATAACTGACAGCGTGAATGCTGTCGTAAGCCTGCAAGCGACAACCACCAACCAGCCAATTTTAAGGTTGAACGGAGGTGCAAATAACCAACCATTCGCAACTTTTGACGGTACACAATGGCTATCGGGAGCATTACTACAAGGCACATTAGAATGCACTATTTTCCTAATTAAAAAACAGGGTGGTAAGTATACTGATGAAAGAATACAAAGTGTATTTCATCAAGGTAACGACAATTCAAATGGATTTGGATTTACATCTTACATCAGCGGAGCAACTATACCTGGGATAACAAAATACATGGGTGGCTATGTTCCCCAGTCTGCTCAACTAAACACGGACATCCCGGCAGTGATTTCACCAAACTGGGAGGTTTTTTGCATGACCGTTAAGAAAGCTGATGCAACGAAGTTTATCTTTTTCGACGTATTAACATCTTCTCATGCGTTTGCGGGCACAGCAAGCTGGGGCGTTGACCCTACTCTCAAACACAGTATAGGTACGGGTTGCCAATTTCCCTTTATTGGAGGCATTCAAAGGGTGATAGTGTATAATAGAAAGCTATCCATCCAGGAGGTTAGACGGGTAAATACTCATTTGTTGGATAAGTACAGGCTGGTAAAGCCGAAGCGAATAATATTCATAGGTGACAGCATTACAGCGCCAAATCTGTCCAATGGCAATTATCCGGAATATATCTATAAAGACCTTTATCTTGATAATTTGCTAAGTTTTTCAAACCGAGCGTTGAACGGAGAAAGCAGTAGTGGTATTTTAACGAGACTTGCTACAGAGGTTCTAACACAAGCAGAGCCAACCACGACAAACGTATTTTGTATGTTGATTGGGCATAATGACCTAAATGGCAGCTTGTATAGTAACATAGTTTCGATATGTCAGCAGTGTCAATCGGTAGGTTACAAAGTTATAATACTTACTGTTTTGCCTAGTACAGCTTACACTACCGCATCACTAGACAGTAATATAAATACTAAATTGAGAAATACATGGGGACAGTTTGCTGACGCTATCGTGGACATAGCTGTTTTGCCAAATGCTTTGGAACCGACTAATACGACCTATTACAGCGATGGTACACACCCAACCATAGCGTTAGCTAATGACATTGCAGCAGCAGTAAAACCAGTAGTAAAGCGGCTATTAGGTGTATGAGGTTTTTTATATTTGTTGAATGAAGTTGATTATTTGTCTTTTGCTTTTTTCGATGTGCTCTTGCGGTGTGCAAAATACACCGATACTTCTTTATCGCTCAAAGGGCATCCCACTAATTGTTACAAAGCAAAAGATTAGTCTTAAACAAGGTTGCCACGTCGATATTGTTCTGAAGAATACAGGTCTGTCAGCCTTGCGAAAAGTGTTCGTTGACGTTAACTATTATGATGCTAGCGGATACTACATTATTACTACCAGAAGTAATATTATAGACTGTCTTAAACCCGGTCAGATTGCTTCATTTGCAACAAGTGCGATTATCTCTGATACCGAGCCAATTTCTAAAGCACTTGTAATACCAGGATTGATGTGATGCAGAAAAAGGTATTAAATCTTTGTTAAAGGCCGCTATCTCGGTGGAATAGTCACCCGCTTAATAGTTTATCTGCAAGATTGTTTTTAGCAGGTAACAGCGGTAACACGTTTTATGTTGTAGATGAAATATTAACATGCTTGCGATGTGGGAAGTGCAATTCCAATCTATTTAAAACTATACTATTTGCGTAAAAAATTTCTTCTTTGTTTTTTCAAATTATGCGAATAAGAAAACATCTTAGATCAAGTTTGGCAACTACGTTTGGAAAACAAAACGTTTCAAATTTCTTGCAATCAGTTTCTTTAATGTCTAGAAAATTCGCTTCTTTTTGTCACAAAACTCAATTAAATTTCGATTGGACCGTATCACCTGAACCAGAGTGGTTCGATCATTATTGCGACCAATTCTATAACTTTAGATTATCTCAAAATCCGTTGTGGGCAGAAAGAGGGATTTTTGGCCTGTTAGCGATTAAGCCCGGAGCAACAGTGCTGGAACTATGTTGCGGTGACGGCTTCAATGCTTTTCATTTCTATTCTGGCCGTGCTAAGCAGCTTATTTCTGTTGATTTTGATAAGGGTGCAATAACACATGCCCTAAAGTATAATCAAGCGAAAAATATTGAATTTAAGCTTGCCGATATACGTATGGAAATGCCCAAAGGAACCTTTGACAACATTGTATGGGATGCGGCGATAGAACATTTCACAGAGGAGGAAATTGCAGCAATTTTTAAAGATATTAAGCAGAGATTAAAGCCAGCAGGCGTGCTAACCGGGTATACTCTTGTGGAATCGCCGCTTGGAAAAGGATTAAGTCATCATGAAAGAGAATTTAAATCTAAGGCTGACCTATTATCGTTTTTTGAACCACACTTCACGCACGTAAAAGTATTTGAGACAATCTATCCATCTCGTCATAATCTATATTTTTATGCGTCTGACGATGTTTTACCATTTGATGAAAAATGGGAGAATATTGTAATTCGCTAAGCAAGTTCTTTGTTGAAATTTACATGTTAAGAGTACCGATCCAAGTACGTTAACAAATATCATTTTTATTTAATTGTACGCACTCGACTTGATATTTCTTGTCGCAGCGTTAACTATTATTCCCATGCAACCTAAACTTACCTTTATCAAACGCCTTACCAGCGAAACCCCGGCTTTTTTTAAGCGTGCCCAACTTTTTGGGTTCGGGCTTGCTGGTGTGGGTACATCCTTATCTACTGTAGCGGGTATACCGTCGAAACTTTGCACTATTCTCATCTCGGTAGGTACTACCATAGCGATAGTGTCGCAGTTTGCGGTAAAGCAGTTACAGCCGGAAAACAGTTAACAACAACCTTAATAAAACACCTATGACATCTTTTGAACACCGCGAATTGCGCGGTATTACTATCAGGAGCATCATCGTAACTATAGTTAGCACTACCAGTATAGTGGCAACCGTAATGACGAGTTATCTGCAAATTAAAGGCGACCTCCGTGACATGCAGACCAAACAAGAAGCCCAAACACGGGTAAACGAAATACGGCTTAAGGTACTTGAGGGACAAGTGGCCTTACTGGAACGCGAAGTAGAGGAAATAAGAACAAGAAAGTTTTAGCCGGCGATATCTACCGTTGCGTTATCTTTCTTTCCATCAAAATACTTCTCTAGCACCGCTTCAAAAACCGGGTCAGTGCCCTTTGCCATACTAAATAAAGTCATTGATGATCGCAGCTTTATGTCGTCGGGACTGCCAAACACAGCATTAGCATCATCCCCTTGCAACCGCAGTAAAACTTTGCTGATCTCTACTAGTCTTGGTCCAAGTATTGGATGTGCGAGGTAGGAGCCAGCTTCGGCCAAATCAGTAATGGCATAATGTCGAGCCATTTCACTGTATCCTAATCCCGCAATCTGTGGGAAAATGTACCACATCCAGTGGCTGCGTTTACGCCCGTTCCTGATCTCGGCCAACGCTTTAGTGTAATCACGTTCCTGCGCTTTTATGAATCTCTCAAGTCCCATACAGGAACTACAAATGCCCTAACGGATGGTTTGCTGAACACAGCTAAATTGGACCGTATCGCAAATTAATTGAATACGGTAAGCGTGGTGTTAATGATGTCGTCAAAAATGGCTTTGTCGGTACTGGATTTGGCCGTCACCCGCATACCTTTAACTACGTTCATGATAAAACGTGCCAAGGCACGAGCGTCTTGTTTACCATTGATCTCGCCACTGTCTTGGCCTTTTTTTATGGCATGGCAAAAGGTATCTTCCAGTAGCTGGTTATTTTGTGAGATAAGGGCTTTTACTTCCACGTCATGCGGTGCTACTTCTACCTCGGCATTCACCATAAAGCAGCCTTTTTGCTGTACATCATTAAGCAAGTTTACGGTAGTGAACTCAAGTAATTTTTTTATTGCTTCTTTGGCAGACTCAGCATTGCTGATGATATTGCACATTTGTCCGCCCGAACCACTTTGGTAAAACTGCAACGCCTTTACATAAAGCGTGTGCTTATCACCATAGGTATCGTACAAACTGGAGCGGCTGATCCCCAGGGTATCTACAAGTTCCTGCATGGATGTGCCATTGTAGCCCTTATGCCAAAACAGGCAGACTGCTTTACCTAAAACTTCCTCTTCATCAAAATCCTTCGTCCTTGCCATAATCAAAAAGCTTTGCCCCTTTCAGGGCAAAGCTATTCATTTAGATATTAATTATTTACTATTAGCAGTTCGCAGCTAAAAATTAGCGTACGCCACCGCTGGCTATAATCACTTCGCCTGTTAACCACCGTGAATCATCAGATGCCAGGAAAACAGCTACAGGTGCTATATCATTTGGCTGAGCTGTACGGCCAAGTGGTGTTTGGCTTACGGCCTCCGCATGAAAGTCGCTACCGATAAAGCCGGCCGTTTGTGTGCCTTCAGTTTCTACCATGCCCGGGTTGATAGAATTAACCCGTATTTTCCTGCTGCCAAGTTCTTTTGAAAGTACCTGTGTAAGCGAGTCTACCGCGCCTTTAGTTGCAGTGTATATACCACTTTGTGGAGGTGTTATACGTGTTACCACCGAACTAATATTAATTATGCTACCGCCTTTTTCGCCAAAGCCTTTTACTGCCGCTTGGGTTGCAAGAAATAAACCCAATACGTTTGTATTAAATTGGCGGGTGTATTCTTCTACCGTAAAATCGTCAATAGCACCAAACTGGTAAACGCCGGCATTATTCACCAGTATGTCTACTCCACCAAAAGCTTGTTGTGTTTCAGCAAATAAACGGTCAACATCGGCTGGTTTAGACACGTCGCCTTGTACGGCAACTGCCCTGCCGCCATTGCTAACTATGTCTGCTACTACCTTTTCAGCACCTTCTTTAGCTGACGCATAGTTTACTACTACGGCTGCGCCTTCTGCTGCTAAACCTCTTGCTATTTCGGCACCAATGCCTTTTGATGCGCCTGTAACTACTGCTACTTTGTTTTCTAACTTTTTCATTTTCTGTTGTGAATATTATTTTGGAATAATCGTTCCGCAAATATATATTCAAAACAGAACGACCGTTCCAATTAGTTTCAAAGATTATACAGGTATGACAATGAGGCGAACACGACTAATTACTTGTGCGTGTGTGGTGCTGGGCTAGGCTTGGGGCTTAAGTGAGGAGAATACTTTTTTACCTACAGTTATCACCAACACTGCGGCTAAACCCGCAACCAGTCCTAATGCAAGCTCTTTAACAATTGAGGGAATTTGGGGATACAGATGGTGTATATATTCGATATTATGAACGAAGATGCCGCCGGAAACAAGTATCAAAGCAATAGTACCTACAACGCTAAGTATGCGGATAATTACCGGTAACGACTTTACAAGTACCGTACCCAATGTTGATAAAAAACCTTTATTTCCCGACCGCTTAATCAAGTTATAACCGGCATCGTCCATTCTGACAATTACAGCCACAATCCCGTAAACTCCTACAGTTGCCAAAATGGCTACGGCTGAAACAGTTATTATTTGGATAGCGAGGGTTTTATCAGAAACAGACCCTAAAGCAATTATCACGATCTCAATAGACAAGATAAAATCTGTAGCAATAGCCGACTTGATTTTCGCCTTTTCAGCAGCACTGTCATCTTGCTGTTCCTTCTCTACTACTTTGTCGCTGGTTTTTTTACCATGAAAAAAATACTCTATAATTTTCTCTACGCCTTCGTAGGCTAAATACAAACCGCCAAGAATCAAAATAACTTTTATTGCAGCCGGGAAGAACAGGTTCAGCAATAATGCTACAGGAACAATGATAAGCTTGTTTACCAGGGAGCCTTTTGTAATTGCCCAAAGTACCGGCAATTCCCTGGACGACAGAAAGCCGGTGGCTTTTTCCGCGTTAACAGCCAGGTCGTCGCCCAATATACCTACCGTTTTGCGTGTTGCCAATTTAGCGGCCACAGCTACATCGTCCATTAATGCACTTATATCATCCAGAATTGCGAATATGCCTGCAGCCATTTGGTAGTATTATATTTAGTGGACTCGTGTTTACCCAACCGTATAAATGCGAGTTGCAGAGTAAAGTTTTAAAATGTAACAATATTAGCCTGCGATGAGCACATTAATGGTTTTTGCGGAACGCGAATTGCAGTTGAGATTACATGGAGTTACTGGATATATTAAACGACATCACCACAGAAGCGCGGGAGTTAAACGGTGAAGAGAAGTCATTTAAACTGTGGATGCCGAAGCGGGTAGTTTTTACAGCTGATGCACTGGAGCAAGCCTACGGCCAAAAGATATATGAACGGATTAAAGAACTTAACCTAAATATTGAAATAGCAAAAAACAATCGCATAACAGGGCTGCGCGGTAAAGACGAACGTGAAACCTACCGTATAGCTAAGAACACGTTAGCAATCGTTAATGCACCGCCAAGCGCATTTAATCTTCGCCCAATCCCTCCTTCTGCAGATTGGCAGTTTCATTTGGCCGAAGGCTGCCCTGCTCACTGCCAGTACTGTTATTTAGCCGGGAGTTTATCCGGTCCGCCCGCCATAAGGGTATTTGCAAACCTGCCGCAGATTTTAGAAAACACCATTAAATTTGAAAGCTTAAATCAGGTCACCTCATTTGAGGCCAGCTGCTATACAGATCCCTTGAGCCTGGAACATCTTACCGGAGGTTTGGCCGAATCGATTAACCACTTTGCAGATCGCCCGAATACACATTTGCGTTTTGTTACCAAATTTGATAATGTAAGCGGCTTGCTCAACCTCAATCATCAGGGCCGTACAAGGTTCCGGAGCAGCCTAAATGCAGATGTAATTGCCAGGAAGTTGGAAGGTGGCACTCCAAATGTATCAGTCCGCATAAAGGCTTTAAGGAAAATGGCGCTGCCACGCCAGCAGGGAGGTGGAGGCTACCCTATTGGTGTAGTGCTGGCACCAATAATGCCTATACCCGATTGGGAACTACATTATTCCAAACTGATGGATGAACTGGAGCTTAACCTTAACTTTGAAATTGATTTAACCTTTGAATTGATAACGCACCGGTTCACACCTGGTTCCCGAGATATTTTGATGGAGTGGTACCCCAATACCAGCCTGGATTTTAGCGAAACGAACAGAGCTATAAAACGGAATAAGTTTGGTGGCCATAAGTATGTTTTTGTAAAAGAACTGATGAAAGAACTAAAATCGTTTTTTGAAGCTGAAATAGCACGCAGGTTTCCGAATGCCAGGATATTATACTGGACGTAACTATTTGATTTTGATAATATCACGCTTAAATATACTCCGTAGTTGATGTTATCTGGATTAAATCACAACGTAACATTTATTCAAAACAGATCTTAGTTGGCAACTGAGAAGCTTATTGTATTTTTCACCTGCAGCCCACTTACACCGCTGCCAACATACGTTAGCTTATACTTGGTTTTGGCTAATACATAGTTGGTTGCTAGATTAATCTCAGTCGTAACTTTACTCTTAGCAGCTACCGTGATATATGCACTTGCTGGCGGGGGCATTACACGCCTTGCCATTGCTCCTTTAAAAACAGCCTCATTCCCGTTACCATCAATAATTTCAAAATACTTCCCAATGCGCGGCTCAAAAGGGGTTTCCCACTTGCAGAAACGCAGATCACGATTAGTGTTATTTATTACTGTAAAAGATAAAAGCGCAGAACCGCTTGAGACAAACTTCTCTTTCATGGTCATATGCACTATCAACTTACCGGCAGAATTTTGACTTGCATTAGATGCACCCTCTTGGCTAAGTTGCTTTCTACTTTTACAACCAAATGAAAACAGGCAAATAGTAATGGCGGCGAGAAATATTCTAATTTTCATACCTCAGAGACACTAAAATTGCACAATGGTTTGATGTTCTCTCCTTGTATTTGTTCAACAACATCACCACCAGGTAATTAAACCCAGAATTTTTAACTATTTCTTCGACTTTAACAAACAATTATTATATTTGCGTAACTAGTTACGTAATCAATGAATAATAAATTTTTTAACGATGCAGGCATCATAGCTATTGGTAGCAGGCTAAGAATGCTTACGGAGGCTATTACCAATGAAGCTGCTGGTATATACAAACTCTATGAAATCGAAATTCAGCCGAAGTGGTTTCCGGTTTTTTATGCTTTATCTCGTGGCGAAGAAAAGACTATAACGGGAATAGCTGTTGAAATCGGACACTCGCACCCGTCTGTAAGTAAAATTGTAAGCGAAATGATCAAGGCGGGATTGGTTATCGAGAAAAAAGGTACAGTGGATGGCCGAAGAACCTTAGTGGCTCTTTCTAAGAAAGGAAAAGGCTATGCAGACAAAATAAAAGACCAGTACGCAGATCTTGAGCAAGCCATTACAACCATAAACGCGCAGGCGACACATGATTTATGGAAGGCAATAGAAGAGTGGGAGTTTTTGCTTGAACAAAAACCTTTGCTGCGCAGGGTGACAGAAGAAAAAAAACAACGGGAAAGTAAAGACGTACAAATTGTAGACTACCAGTCGAATTATGCAGCGGCTTTCAAGTCATTGAATGAAGAATGGATCTCCACCTATTTTAAGATGGAAGAAACAGACTATAAGTCTTTAGATGACCCGGAAGGTTATATCTTGAAAAAAGGCGGCCATATACTGGTTGCTTTATACCACGACAAACCAGTTGGTGTTTGCGCGTTGATTAAAATGCATAACAGCGATTATGATTTTGAACTTGCCAAGATGGCGGTGTCGCCACTTGCTCAAGGTAAGAATATAGGATGGCTGCTGGGCCGGGCAGCACTAAACTGGGCAAGTAGGCAAGGTGCTAAAAAGATCTATTTAGAAAGTAACACCTTGTTGAAACCGGCTATTAACCTCTATCATAAACTCGGATTTAAAAAGGTCGTGGGCCATCCTACTCCTTATGAAAGATGTAACATTCAGATGGCTTGTGATATAAGTAAAAATCAGTAAGAATGTGCTTTCATTGATCTTAGATGATCTTATTTGTTTTTACCAATTACAAAGCGAGAACCAATGACATGTAATTAAAGTTTGGGGCGTTTATCTTATAGCCAATTCCCTAATCCAATTAAACACTGCGATACCGTTCTGCTGAAGTTTACCGCCTCAAAATTCACAAAACAAATCACTGTGCTTTCAATTCTTTTAGTAGATGAAACAATTACCAAAAAACACAGCACTTACAGGGCAGTTAAAATGGGTGGAGCAGGTAGCTTCCGTTATGGACGACAAATTCCGCGTCCCTGGTACAAATTTTCGCTTCGGGCTCGATCCTGTGCTGAACTTCATCCCCTTTGCAGGAGATGTTTCTGGCTTCATAGTAGCAGCAGCGCTGCTTTATGTAATTGCAAAGAACGGAGGTGTGAGTCGAAAGGTACTTATTTTAATGGCTGTTAATATTTGCGTAGATGGACTTCTTGGCGGAATTCCCCTCGTAGGTCAGATAACCGACTTCTATTTCAAAGCAAATACCCGCAACATTAAGCTGCTAAAAGAGCACTATCAAGAAGGCAAGCACCAGGGCAGCGGTAAAGGTATTATTGCCTTGATATTAATTGTATTGGTGATTTTCCTTTTGTCAACTATTTATGTCTCCTACATCACTTTGCGATGGCTACTGGGGCTTTTTCAATAGACATGATAATTACAAGCATACCAATCTCTGGCAGCAAGGCCGGTTCCAATACCTGCTGTTCAAAAACTATTTTTGTGCAGTAGGGTTTAAGGTAGATACTTTTATAGCTAAACTGCTTTATCGTTAACAACCAAATGGGTAAAATTTTTACGATAACCGAGGGGCTCGAAAACATGGGTGCTCTTCATACCGGTGGCCAGGGTTCGGTATATAAAGGCAGGCGCATCGGCGAAATTTTTGTAGCGGTAAAGCTTTTGCCAACCCCAATTCACGCCGAAGATGAGAATGACAAGCACTATAAAGATTTCATTAACGAGGTAGAGAAATTAAAAAAGGTTAACCAGGTATCAAACCCCAACGTAGTTAAAATTCTCAATTCCGGGATTACTGAAAGTGGCTCCCTCCCATTCATCGAGATGGAATTTATTGAGGGTCCTGATCTCGCAGAACTCCTTACTGAAAAAGATACACCTGTTTTTACCATTCATGAAGCCATTAAGGTGGCTTATCAGCTTGCAAATGCGTTGAGCCATTGCCATAGAGTATCAGTAAAGCATGGCGATATCAAAAGCAATAACGTTAAATTCAATATCAATACCGGCAACTATATGCTGCTTGATTTTGGTCTCGCAATTATGAGCGACGAGCAGCGGCGAAGCAGCTTACGAAACGCTGGGGCGGTAGAGTTTATGGCGCCTGAGCAAAGCGAAGGCAACCTGCTGCCGCAAAGCGACGTTTACAGCTACGGCATTATTCTTTACGAATTGCTGGCTGGCACTGTTCCCTTTAAATTGAATGACAACGGCCAGACTGCCCGTAATGCTGTAATGATAGCACACCTGGAGCAGGAGCCGCCTGATCTGTTGACGTTGCGTGAAAAGAACATGCCTTTAAGCTGGCCCGAAGACCAGCGCCGCCGCGAAATGCAGGTGCCTGCGTGGCTGCTGACACTCATATCTAAATGTTTGCAAAAGAATCCGGCCGACCGTTACACGAACGGCACCGAGCTTCGCGAGGTGATACAACACAGTGTGATCAGCGTAAAAGGTGATGCAGAAAGTGCCCTGATCCTGCAAAACGAAAAAGACGCATTGGAATTAAAACTAAAGGAAGAGGAGACCAAGACAAGCCGGTTATTGGAGGAAATAACGCAGCTTAAAAACAACCAGGTAGCTTTCAAGGCAGCGCCTGTTACAGCACCGTTGCCACATAAAAACAGTGGCAAGAGTATGTCAAAAGCGGCATTATTAGGCATAGGTTTGCTGCTTACCTGCATGGGTGCATTGGCTGGCCATTACCTTTTTAATAACGGGAAAGCAGCACGGATAGAGCCAGAGCCGCAGAATAGTATAAAGGGAACACCAGAGGTAACGGTAAAGAAGTCCGTTACAAAACCCAAAACGCTGGCGGTTAAGAAAACAAGAAAAGATTCAGCTAAAAAGGTGGTAAAAACAGCGGAGCCTAAACCAAAGCCTGCTGAAGCTGCGCCGGTCAGTAGCGGTAAGGGCAGCGATGTAGGTAAAGTATTTACATTGTTTACTACCTACGCCTACTTCCACAGCCGCCCGGATGAGGCAAGCAAACGTGCGGCAAACATAAACCAATGGAACAACGCACGCTTAAAAGCCCTGGACGATCAAAACGGGTTTATCTATGTGGTGTATACCAACGATAAAGGACAAACCAGCAAAGGCTGGCTTAGGAAAAAGGATTTGATTGTGGTTGGACAATAATGCAAGTTCGATGCGTGTTCTGAGTGCTAAAGCAGATATCAAGGAACCTCCAATCATGATCTACTTTTTTACAGTTAGCACATTAAGCTACTTTCGACCTGAAGTACAAGCTATCCAAGGGTAATGAGAAGGATGTTCAGAACCTGGCTTTAGTAAGGTAAATAATGAAAAAACCCTTTAAACTATTTGTTTAAAGGGTTTTTCGTTTCGACCTGTTGGGTGGTCTTTGTGATCCCGCTGGGACTCGAACCCAGGACCCCAACATTAAAAGTGTTATGCTCTACCGGCTGAGCTACGGAATCATCCTTTTAACTTTTTCGCTGTTGAAAGCGTTTCCGTTTAAAGTGGTGCAAATATACGCTTATTGTACATTGCCTGCAAACGTATTTTAAATTTATTTTTAAGTAGATAATAACAATTTCATTATCAGCAATTAAGGATTATAGATACCAATCTTAGCACCATCGCCAGCTAACAGAACAAGGTTTCCGTGCTTTGCTTTCCTGCAAACGTTGTAACTTTTGTCATCTATTTTACGCCAGTTCTTACCACCATCAGTAGAAATATTACTGCCTGATGTACCGGTCGCAAGAAAGGTTTGCCCTTTTAAGAACTCCACACTGGATTGAAAACCTGCCGGACCAGCCTGTGGGTTGCCGCCATTACTCAGCTTTTTGATGCCTTTAAATACGTAAGCAACAGAATCAGCAACAACATCTTTAGCATAGTTGCCACCTACTACTATGGTACTATTACTGCCGGTGGCAAATGAAAATGCTCCTCTGCTGGGCGTACCGTTGGTTAAAGGCAGCATAGTTGCTGTCCACTTTAAATTGTTTGGATTAGCTATCAAAATACGGCTATGGCTGCCACCTGTTACAACAGTTAGCATTGGCGCCGCCCGTATACAGGTTCCGCTGGCTGCAAATGCAGCCTCATCTTTTAAGGCTTCAGGGCCATTGGCTTGCGCCCAGGTGCTGCCGCCATCCTTAGTTTCCAGCAGAAGGAACTTGCCATTTATAGGGTCGCCCAGTATAAAGCCATGTTGCTCATCGGCAAAGTCCATTGCATCTAAAAAGTACCTTTCTTCTGTTTGGCGGTACTTTTCCTGCCAGGTCGTGCCTCCATCCGTAGTTTTCAGGATCACGGCAGGCGAACCCGAACTCATTACTATCGCCTCTTTACTGCTAAAGGCTTCAATATCCCTAAAGTCACTCTTCTCATATCCCTTTACCTGGTTCCATGCCCATGTTTTGCCACCATCTGTACTGATAGCGAAATTACCGCGACTGCCGCTTACCCAGGCAACATTATTGTCTACCACCGAAAGTCCACGGATACTGGCAGACGCGGGCTGGTTCATCCGGGTTATGGTTTGGGCATTTACAAATGTTGGGAATAACAGCGCCACAAGGGCAAATAGTTTAAATGCTATCTTCATTTTACGCGACTCCAATTTTCGGTTCTTCCTATTAATGATATACCAATATACCCGCGAATTTTCAACACATCGCCCTTAAGCGTCATTTTACAGCTATAGGTTTTGCCAGACTTCGGGTCGTAAATGGTACCATCCTCGTAAACATCATCACCATCAAAAACGAAATCTTTTATAATCTCCAGGCCCAATATCGGTCGTGATCGAAGTTCCGCTTTCGGGTTCTTTTCGTCGGTTTTAGGTTTGCCCGTTTCATCATTAGGGACTTTGATCCAGGCAAGTTTGCCGTAAAACTTACTGCCTTTTTTATAGATAAGTATCTGGCCCTCTCCTGTTTTGCTCAACCATTTTCCCAATATTGCATCTGCATTTTGGGCAGACGCGGTAATCACGCAAGCAACGGCCAGTACAGTTGTTAAAAATATTTTTCTGATCATAGTATTTTTTAGAATTGGTTAGCCCAAGGTATACGTTTACGTCGGTTAATACAAAACGTTCATAATTTTGCATTAATTTTTAATTGCATGGGGCAAACCGTTATATTTGCAGCCTCATAAATGCCAGATACATTATCAATGCTTTGTGAGTTGTTCTATAATGCCCGGATGGCGAAATTGGTAAACGTTGCGGTCTCAGAAGCCGTTGAGAATTGTCTCTTGAGAGTTCGAGTCTCTCTTCGGGCACATCCCTTTAAGTCTTAAGTAAAGTTGCAATGGTTAATTACCACGGCTTTTTACTTAAGACTTCTTATTGAAAAGGCCCGGGTGGCGAAATTGGTAGACGCACCATCTTGAGGGGGTGGCATCCGTAAGGTTGTACGAGTTCGAATCTCGTCTCGGGCACATTATCTATTCTCTTACCGCCTTATAGTTTCTTTCCCAAACATTTACATATTTTTGATGGTAGAGATAGTATAAATAACCATCTATTATGAAAAGACGTTCTTTTGTGAAATCAACTCTTTTAACAGCCGCTGCGGGCACAGTTGCTCCGGCAGTCGCGTCAGCAGCTAACAGCGCGGTTCCGCCTAAAGGTACCGATTACTACGAACTGCGTGTATACACGTTAAAGAATGACGAACAGCAAAAATTGGTAGAAGACTTTTTGCAGAATGCTGCCATTCCTGCATTTAATAGTATGGGGGTAAAACATGTTGGGGTGTTTACCGAACTAAAGCCGGAAGAACAAACTAAGCTGTACGTGTTGATACAGTATAATGGCATTGCGCACTTTGACCACATCTCCGACAACATAAACAACGACACGGCTTATAAAACAAAAGGTGCCGCTTACCTTACTGCGCCTGCATCACAGCCGGCTTACGAGCGTATAGAAAGCTCCCTGATGAAAGCTTTTAAACACAGCCCTATACTTGCACCTCCCGACAAAAAGACCAGAATATTTGAATTACGCCAGTACCAGAGCGCTACCGAAGCAGCCGGCCAGAAGAAAATAGAGATGTTTAATGATCAGGGCGAGATAGACATCTTTAAACGTCTGGGCTTTAATCCGGTATTTTGGGGCGAAACCATCATTGGTCCGCAAAGGCCAAACCTTACCTATATGATCACCTTTGATGATCTGGCTGCAAAAGACGCACACTGGAAAGCTTTTGGCGGCGATTCGCAGTGGAAGAAGATAAGCTCGGTACCGGAATACGCAGATGCCTTGTTGGTCAATAAAATAACATCAACCCTGCTAGTGCCAACAGCATACTCACAAATTTAACTGAGCAAAGGTAGCTGCAATGCTACCTTGCTACATATCTACTAAGTAATGCAAGAACCATTTGACGTTTTGGCTGGCGGAGTTGTATACTCCGTTTTCCCGGAAGAAGACAATGTTTACACCATTTTTAAGGCTGGTGTAGAGTACGGTAAAATAGAAAAGGATACCGAAAACCTTTGGATAAAGCTTAACCCGGAAACTGAACTACCGATGTTTGGCGACGACCCTGAAGTAAACCGCATTGGCGAAGCTATAAACAATTACGTTCCTGAAGAGGAAGACGAGGACGAGGAGCTAGAATAGCCGCTGACAACAGCTATTTACTACTTTGCTTTAACCTGTTGTCAGGTTCTTTTCTAAAAACTATTCAGCGCCTTTCAGGGTTCTAACAAAAGTGCTATCTTGACATTGCCAATCAAACACTTTTTTATGCCCGAAAAACAACCCGAAATGCTTCCGGAGGGAGATATGCTCTCTAATGGAACGCGGCGCGACTTTATAAAGCAAACGTCGTTGCTTACCGCGGCGGCTTTAACTCCTCCATTAGCCTTGCAGGCAGCTACCGGCCAGTTAGATGGTCATACGGCTGATGCCGAGAAGCTGCCGCTTAACATGGAGGTAAACGGCAAGCCATACAAGCTTTCCGTTGAGCCACGATCTACGCTGCTGGATATACTCCGCGAACAGCTTGACCTTACCGGAACAAAAAAAGGTTGTGACCATGGCCAATGCGGTGCCTGCACCGTACATGTAGACGGACAGCGCGTAAACTCTTGCCTTACACTTGGTGTAATGGTTAACGGGAGGAAAGTTACTACCATTGAGGGGTTGGCCAACGGCGATAACCTGCACCCTATGCAGGAGGCGTTCATAAAACACGACGGTTTCCAATGCGGTTACTGCACACCTGGCCAGATCATGTCGGCTGTTGCATGCGTACGCGAAGGACACGCCAATTCCGAAGCAGAGATACGCGAATATATGAGTGGCAACATATGCCGTTGCGGCGCTTACCCTAATATTGTTAATGCTATATTAGAAGTTAAGCAAGGAGGACAAACTGTATGAAACAGTTTCAATACGTACGCCCTACCAGCCAGCAAGCCGTGCTTGATGTGATAGCTAAACCCGGCACCAGGATCATAGCCGGCGGTACCAACCTGGTGGACCTGATGAAGAAAGGTGTAACCAGTCCGGACAGGCTGGTAGATATCAACCAGCTTCCGCTAAGAAGTATAAACACTACTGCAAACGGCCTGCACATTGGTGCACTGGCACTAAATTCAGCAGTTTCTGAAAATCAGCTAGTGTTAAATAAACAACCGCTGCTTTCAATGGCGCTAAAAGCCGGCGCGTCACCACAGTTGCGCAACATGGCAACTGTTGGCGGCAACATGATGCAGCGCACCCGTTGTCCGTACTTTTACGATACAGCAATGCCTTGTAACAAGCGGGCACCCGGAACAGGTTGTGGCGCAATGGGCGGTTTTAACCGCATGCACGCCATTTTTGGTACCAGCCCGCAATGTATTGCCGTACACCCAAGCGATATGTGCGTTGGCTTAGCTGCGCTTGATGCATCTGTTGTAATAGTTGGTAAGACTGGTCAGCGAAAAATCTTATTTACAGATTTTCATCGCCTGCCCGGAGAACATCCGGAGAAAGACAACAACCTTGCCCCCGGCGAGCTGATAATAGGGGTAGAAATACCAGACAACAATTTTGCAAAGAACAGTTACTACCTTAAAGTGCGCGACAGGCAGTCTTACGCATTCGCATTGGTGTCTGTAGCTGCCGCGTTGGATATCCAGAACGGTGTTATCAAACAAGCACGTTTAGCAATGGGCGGTGTAGCGCACAAACCATGGCGATTGTTCGATGCTGAAAAGTCGCTGATTGGCAAAAAACCTACAGAAGAAAACTTTGCGCAGGCAGCAGCTTTAGCAATGCAGGGTGCTAAAGGACGCGAGTACAATTCATTTAAACTTAAACTTGGCCCGGCTACTATCACCGAAGCCCTTAAACACGCGGGAGGATTGGTATAATGGAAATGGACCTTATGAAAACAATCCCAACCTCTGCTGACGGCATGAGCCGTGTGGATGGCCGCGCCAAAGTAACTGGTGCTGCAAAATATTCTGCGGAACATAAATTGCCAGGCATGGTTTACGCCGTGTTGGTAATGAGTACCATTACCAAAGGCACAATTGCCTCTATTGAGTCAAAAGCTGCGGAAAAAGCACCCGGAGTACTGGCGGTATTAAGCCACCTGAACGCGCCCAAAGTTCCCGGGCATCAAAAAGCTAAAAACCCAGCCAAGCCTGAGGTAAAAAGCGGTCCTCTGAGAGTTTTTAACGATAACAAAATATTATACAACGGCCACCCCGTTGCCATGGTTGTGGCAGATACCTTTGAACGTGCACAATACGGCGCATCGTTGGTGAAGGTAACTTACGACAAAGAGGCCCACCAGACTAAGCCACCTGCCGAACTAAAAGGCAAGGCACCCTGGGGCGGAAAGGACGATATCCGCGGTACCGAAGATGCATGGCAGTCTGCACCGGTAAAACTGGAGGCAGAATACATTATACCTACCGAAGTGCACAACCCTATGGAGCTGCACGCCATAATAGCGCGCTGGGATGCTCCTGACAAGCTTACGGTTTGGGACAAAACACAGGGCGCTATAGCCACCCGTGATGACATTGCAAAAGCATTTAACCTCAAGAAAGAAGATGTTCAGGTAAACTCAAAGTTTGTTGGTGGTGCATTCGGCAGCGCGCTGCAGGTTTGGCCGCACGAGATTGCTGCTGTTTTGGGTGCAAAAGTAGTTAAGCACCCTGTCAAGCTGGTACTAACCCGTCCAGATATGTTCACTTCTGTAGGTTACCGGCCTTATACCTGGCAAAAGATAGGCATCGGCGCTACAGCCGATGGCAAGCTGGTTGGCATTACGCATGAGGCTACCGGCCAAACATCTACTTATGAAGATTTTGCCGAAGGGCCAATAGGTACCAGTAAGGGGCTTTACGAATGCCCTAATGTTACCACCCGCTACCGGCTTATTTCGTTGGACGTAAATACGCCAACATGGATGCGCGGCCCGGGTGAGGCTACTGGTGCTTTCGCGCTGGAGTCCGCATTGGACGAACTATCGTACCAGCTGAAGATGGACCCCATAGACCTCCGCATGAAGAACTATGCCAAGGTTGATCCGGAGAACAAAAAGGAATACTCGAGCAAGTACCTGGATGAGGCTTACCAGATGGGCGCAAAGCAGATCGGATGGTCTGTTCGTAAAGCCGAACCGGGCACCTTGAAGGAGAATGGCTGGCTGGTTGGCTATGGCATGGCCGGCGGCATGTTCGGTGCATACCGAGATACTGCTACCGTTAGGGCAATATTTAATGCTGATGGCACCCTGGTGCTACAAACAGCAGTAAGTGATATTGGTCCCGGCACCGGGACGGCAGCTGTTAGTATCGCTGCAGAACAACTTGGCATAGCACCAGAGAAGATAAAGTTTGAAATGGGCGACTCTTCCCTGCCCTACGCGCCAATGCAGGGCGGCTCGTCCATTACATCAACCGTAGGATCGGCGGTGCATGATGCCTGTGTGGTGATGAAAGAAAAGTTTCAGCAGCTGATGGGTAACGGCGGTACTGACAAGTTGAACTACGTTAAAATATTAAACGACAAAAACCTGCCATCGTTAGAGGTGCTTACCAAATCACAGGGCGGGCCAAATAATCAAAAGTACTCCATGCAATCATGGTCGGTGCATTTTGTAAGGGTGCTGGTTCATCCGGCTACCGGCGTTGTAAAGATAAATAAGGTTGCCTGCGTCGCCGACTCCGGCCATATTGTAAGCCCTAAAACCGCGCGCAGCCAAATTGTAGGGGGCGCTATTGGCGGCATTGGTATGGCTTTGATGGAAGAAGGTGTGATAGATCACCGTTACGGCAGGTACGTAAACAACAACCTCGCCGACTATCACGTACCGGTAAATGCCGACATACCACAGATAGACGCTATATTCGTGAACAAACCCGACCCTTACATCAACCCCATTGGTGCTAAAGGCATGGGCGAGATCGCGTTAATAGGCATGTCTGCGGCGGTAGCTAACGCGGTTTACAATGCCACCGGAAAGCGTGTTCGCGATTTGCCTATTACGCCCGATAAGCTTATTGGATGAAGGAACTAACAGACATTGTTAATGCTTATGATATCGCCGCTCAAAGTGGTATAAAAACCGCGCTTGCCACAGTTGTGCAGGTAGAGGGATCCGCTTACCGGCGTGCCGGAGCGCGGATGCTGATCACTGAGGACGGGCAACTCACCGGTGCAATAAGCGGCGGCTGTTTAGAAGGTGATGCATTACGCAAAGCACGGTTGGTTATTCATCAGCAGGAAGCTATGCTGGTCACTTACGATACCATGGATGATGACGACAGCAAACTAGGCGTAGGCCTGGGTTGTAACGGCATCATACATATCCTTATAGAACCTATAAACGACAGTGGCACCAGTCCTATTGGATTGCTTAAAGCCATTGTAGATAAGCGTTTACAGGGGGTACTTGTTACGCTGTTCTCCATCGAAGACCGCAAAGCACCCCAGCCCGGAACGTGTTTATGCCTGACTACTCAAGGGCTGGAAATATCAGGACTGGAGAGCTCAGATCATCGCCTCTCGCTCATCAACGATGCACAACGTGTTTTTGATCAGCAACAATCTGAAACGCGGATTTTAACAGGCGAAGTGGAATACACCGCTTTTGTGGAATTTATCAAGCCACTTATTACCCTTGTAGTAATTGGTGCCGGTAATGATGCCATACCCCTTACTAAAATGGCTGCCGTGCTTGGTTGGGATGTAACCGTTGTAGATGGCAGACCTAATTATGCCATTGCCGACCGGTTTCCTTCAGCAAGAAAAGTTATCATTGCAAAGCCTTCGGAAGTATTACAGCACGTTGATCTTAATCCGCAAACAGCGTTTGTGCTGATGACGCATAACTACAACTATGAACTGGCCCTTTTACAAGAGCTTATTCCGCTGCAACTCCCCTATGTAGGCATACTCGGCCCTAAAAAGAAGCTGGAGCGCATGCTTGCAGAACTGGAAGATAATGGGTTTAATATTACTCAGGATCAACTGAACGGCATCTACGGTCCTGTAGGATTGGACATCGGTTCGGAAGGTGCAGAAGAGATCGCCTTATCCATATTGTCGGAAATTAAAGCGGTGTTGTCGTCCCGGCAGGGTTATTCGCTTAAATTTAAGCCAACACCTATTCACACCACCCACATCAAAAAAATAAGCAGTTCATGACGGCAGTAGTTATTCTTGCGGCGGGCTCATCATCACGATTGGGCGAACCCAAACAAACGCTCATTTATGACGGCAAAACACTTATTCAGCATGCTGTTGAGGCTGCAATGGTGTCAAAATGCCGGCCGGTTATTGCAGTGGTAGGAGCTAACCACGAGTTGGTTAGTTCTTATATCCCTCACCAGGATGTACATATCATCTTGAATAACGAATGGTCAGAAGGGATGGCATCATCCATAAAGGCAGCTGTTAACTACATGCTGCATGATTTTGATATCGACAGCGCCTTGTTCATCCTCTGCGATCAGCCTTACGTGAACCATAAGTTACTGGATGCTATGCTCCAAGCAAAACAGGAAAGCGAAAAAGCCATTGTGGCTTGCGCCTATGGCGGCACAGTTGGGGTACCTGTATTATTTGACAGGAGCATGTTCAACCACCTGCTACTGCTTCAAGGCGACGAAGGTGCCAAAAACATTCTTAAAACCCATCCTGAGGAAGTTGTAACCATCCCGTTTGATAAAGGTGTCATCGATATCGATACACAGGATGATTACAACAATCTTCTTTCTCCAGATAATTAATTATTTAAAGATCGTATCCAGGTGGCAATCTTTTGCGCATCCTGTGCACTTACCTGCGGCATAGGTGGCATTGGGGTCGAGTAGTCCGGCCAGTGCTCTGGTTTAGGGTTCTTGATCAAAGCCATTATCTGCGCTACAGTGTATTTTCGTTTGGCAACGTCCTTAAAGGCCGGGCCTACCTGCCTCGTGTTCGGGTTGTGGCAGGACAAACAGGTGTTCTTTTGCAGCAGTGGCTTTACCTCATCATAGGTAAGCGCTTTTGCAACAACTTTACCTGCAGCTGCCGTGGTTTTTACCGGAGCGGTCTTAACAGCCGCTACAGCTTTTACCGAGCTCTGTTTGCTCACTTCAGCTGCGGTTAGTTTTTTCCCTTCCGGGATGTTATTCAGCGTGTAATAAGCTGTAGGATGTACCAGGTTAAAGTAACCCTCTTTATCGCGGATGCCGTCAAGCGTTATGGTGTGGATATAGTACCTGCGCAGGTTATTAACCACTATGCGTGCTTTCAGTCCGTCCTCTGACACCTTCACACCTGTAACTGCGCATTTCTCGGTATTAACCGGCGGGCTGCCGTATACACCATGGTATTTATAAATGTAGCTATCTACCTTGTAAGAAGCCAGGTCTTCTGCAACCTTCCTGTCTACAGGTTTAGTAAACTCTATTTCGAAACCGTCAGGCATGGCCCTTATAGCGCGCATTTCAAACGGGATGTGGTTGTTCCACACCAAACGCTGTAGGCCCATGGTAGCCTCCCCTGCAGATCCCCAGCCACGGTTGGTTTCGCCGGCTGCTAAAGATCCGTCGGGCAACCAGGCTAGCCTTACTACACCCGACTGAAAACCGCTACGGAATGCCCATGCTGCACCCTGGTACTCGCCGTTCACTTTCTCCAGAAAAATGCGGTCTACCATGCTCTGCCCCTGGTCGCACACCAGCAGCTGGCCGGAAAACGGACCAAAGGCGCCTTCCGGGATCTTTACGATCTCGGAGTTGGATATCCCCAGGATACCATGAGGCAACCATACAGCTGGCAGTTGCAGTTCTGGAATTTCTTTTTTGGCTTCGAATTCTGTTTTAAACTTTTCGTTCTCAATGTTCAATGGTTTAAAAGGCTGGCCGCTCTTATCGAATTCTATCCTCGGGTTGTTCATGGAGAAAAACTTTTCGGAAGTCAGCTTCAACGGTGAATTAGGCAGATTGGTCCACACCAAACTAGCCGGGTGCCCCATAAAACTACCTTTGTTAACCGGCATGATACTGCCCGAGCCAACCCAGTCGCCCTGGTTGTCGCTGTACCAAAGCTGCCCGTCTATCATACTGATGCCGCAAGGCGAGCGGAAACCCGCTGCCCATGGGGTAACTTTACCATCTTCGGTAATGTTAAGCGCCCAGCCGCGGTACGGTACAAAGCTTTTAGGATGCCACCAATCCGGCGGGAAGCCAAGATTAAGTGTTACAAAGAAACTTCCGTCCGGAGCCAACTTAGGGCCAAAGCTGTACTCGTGGTAATTGCCGGAGAGAGGCCAGGCGTAAACCGTTTCAAATACGTCGGCTTTACCATCCATGTTGGTATCAACCAGTTTGGTCAGTTCACCGCGTTGTACCACGTATAAAGCGCCATCTTTATAAGCCGCTCCTAAAACCTCATGTAAGCCCGATGCAAACTTGCGGAAGAACGGCCGTTGACTGGTCGGGTTCTCTACAATAAATATATCGCCACGGCGGGTAGTTACCGCCAGGCTGCCATTTGGCAGAGTGCACAGGCCCCCAACTTCCAGTATGGTACCTTCGGGTGCCGGCACTTTCATGATCTTAAAAAAGTCGTCTTCTTTCGGAGACTCAGCCTGGGCAAATACTTTCGCGCTTCCTCCCAGCAACATGCAGGTTAATACGCCAATTGCAAACCTGCCCATCATTTGTTTATATAAATTCATCATCAGCTGTCTCGTTAAAAAATGATAGAATAGGTTAATTTTTGTTTTATCGGGATAAGCAGTTCCTGCATTCCCCCTACGCTACGGATGGCCGCCTTTTCGCCTGCGGCATCATCCAGCCTGATGTAGTATTGGTCGTCCACCTCGTACCAGCCGTTCTTTAGCTGTTCTATTTTGTTGCCCTGCGCCAGGTGGAACATAGCACCCGGAATTGAACCATTTACCGCAACGGTGCGTTGTAAGCCTTGCCCGCCTGTTATAACTGTACTGGCATCCGCAACGCTTGCGCCGTATAGCTGGTATTTAAACGTTGGCCTGCCATCTGCATCCAGCACATATCCTTTCGGGCGATAAGCTGTACCCGCTGTGTCTGCAGGCCATGTAGCGTCGGCCGTAGTCAGCTTTGCAATTGCAGGCACTGCTTTGCCAAAAAACTGTGTTGAGCCTGCTGCCCTTGATGATCCGTCCCCGCGTTCGTGCCACATCGGGGTGGCATCCAGGAAGCCGCCGCGCCAAAGCTGAACGATCATGCCTTTATCCATATCAAAAGTATAATGCAGCTGATCTGTGCTGCCTACGTTTACCCCGTGAGTTACCCGGTAATTGCCCGGCAAATCAGTAAAGCTGCGCAGGATGGTATTCTCCGTAGCGTTGATCAGGATAGGATCAACAGGATCGTTATTGCTAACGTTTGCATCTGTAAGCGTGTATTCGCGTATACCCGGGCCAGCTACAGTAAGCGCAAGGGCTGCTTTTACCCAGTCCACAGTTTTAGCGTAGAACACCTCAAAAGGCTGGTCGCCTGCTGATAGCTGCGCGCTACCACTGCCACGGTTATTTGCGAGCGCAATAACCGGTTTACTGGCAATACTTAAACCACCTTTTCCACCGGGAACGCTCAACCTGAAGGTGTATTCGCCCGCATCGTTAATGTGCATTACGCCGGTATACTTCAGCAGGAAATCATTAGCAAGTTTTACCTCGTTGGAGCTAAGCGACTCGCCCGCGCCCTGTGCTTCCGGCTTTAATGTTTTGTAATCCGGTTCGGCATCAAACGTGCCCTTGTAAACCACATATTTTAACTGCGATACAGTTGGATGCGGCTTATCAAAGCTGGTGTAGCTGATGTTCTTGAACGCAACACTGCCATGGTCGCCCTGTAAGCGAAGCGGACCGGTAGCACTTTCCTTATTGTCATACGCGCCACGTGTAGGGCCAGACAGTTCGACATTATCCTGTATGAGAACGCCGTTAAGTGTAACAGCAAGAATTTTAGCGTTGGCTATTTTATTGCCTTGGGCATCAAACTTAGGTGCCTGGAACGATATCTTGATGTGCTGCCAAAGACCGGGTGCGCGGCTTACATTCTGGCGTGGCGCATGGCCTTCGTAGCCTTTCATGCCATCGGGCTTACTATCGTCCCAGCGTTCGTAAACGCCGCCGTTATCGCTTGATTTTGGGTTTACTGTACCCCAGCTATCCAGCAGTTGTATCTCGTAACGGCCCTGCAGGTAAATGCCCGAGTTAGCACCTTTGGCCACCATGTAGTCCATTTCCAGGTCCAGGTCTCCATGCTGCAGGTTAAAGTACAGATCGTGTCCCGGGTTTTTCTCGTCACTCCTGTTCACCAGCACACCTGTGCCTTTACCGGTGTCAAATTCATTCATCTTGTCCATACCGGCATGAATGCTCCCGGCTATTTCCCAGCTTTTTGGAGGAGCGGCAAATGCAGACATATCGGTTAAAGAGACTTGATTTTTCAAGGCTTGCGCCCGCGCGTTACCCGCCGCCGCGAGGCTCGCCAGCGACAAGGCGGCACAAGCAGCATTGTAGAATAGTTTGTTCGTCATAATTGGTAGAGCTTACGGTTTAAAGCCGCCAGCTTATTATTTAATTGGTTATTACTTCTTCTTTGAAATATCAATAGTACGTTTGGCGCCTTTATTATCTACAACATCAACCGCGCTTACATCTGCACCAAGGCTTACAAACCTTGCAGATTGTGATAAGAACGACGAACCAAAATACAGCTCCTGCTTGTCTGTCCGGCCGTTTTTGTACCTGATAAGGGCGTAGGCATCATCCGGCTTAACATCCACGGTAGCTGCCGTCCGGTTTAGCTTAAATACCTTTGTCCAGTCGTGGTTTTGAGTTGCAGCGAGCAGTTCATGTCCCTTGCTGTCGCGCAGTTTAGCTAATGCTTTACCATTACCCGGTATATAAATGCCGCTTTGCAATATACTCAGCGGTTTAAAGCCGCCTTTGCCATCGCCTTTCAGCACCAGGCCATTCATGGCATCGTACCGGCCAATGGCAACGTCAGTACCGTAATCGTTACCATTTATTACCACATCCAGGTTGCCGTCGCCGTCAAAGTCTCCTGTTTCCATACCATTTACTACAGACACCTGTGCTTCTATAGGCAGGGGTATCATGGTAAACTTGCCGCCGCCATCGTTACGTACAAAGCAGCTTTTTTGCATGTTCACCTTCAAGCGCAGGGCACCTTTCAACTGTTCCGGCGTGAAGATGTCCTGCATAGTTGCGGTCGCGTACGACTTGTAATTGGTGTATTTCTTCTTCATGCTAATCATTTGCTTCAGCATATCATCACGGCCCTGTACCGGGAATTCTTTCATTTTGCCGTCCTTGTCTTTAAAAAAAGTTGATGGTACAGCACTGTAGGTATGGCTGTTGTCGAAATCCTTCGCGGTAATATATACAGGATATTGGTCACTTGCCTGTAAGATAGTGTTTTGGCCGGTATTGCCTACAATGTAGTCTGTTCTGCCGGTATGACGGAAATCGCCGGCTACTATGGAGTTCCACCAGCCCAGGTTGTTGCTGATACCGGTGTTTGCGGTGACATTTACATATTTACCATGATCGTTCTTCAGGAAGGTGACCGGCATCCACTCGCCTGCAACCATAAGGTCTTGCCATCCGTCATTATCAAAATCTGTAAACAGGGCGTCGCATACCAAACCAACGTTCCGCAGGGCGGGTGCAATCTGCGCGGTAACATCGGTAAACTTGGGCTGACCGTTCTGACTATCGTTACGCAGTATAATGCTTGATACGGGCTTAGGGTACTCCCATGGCTTTACACGGCCAGAGATGAACAGATCCAGCTTGCCGTCCTTGTTGTAATCAACTGCGCGTACGCACAACTTACTGCCGAGATTCACCGGTAAGGCGTTGGTAGCTAGGGTAAAGTTTCCTCTACCATCGTTAAGGTATAACCTGTCCTGGTATATAGGGCTGCCTGCAGGTGCCTCGTATCCTGCGCTTGCACAGTAAAGGTCGGGCTTACCGTCCCCGTTGGCATCAAACAGCAATATACCCCCGTCCTTAAAGTTTAGGGTTGGCGCCGGTGCATTCGGCAGCAGATCGCGCTGTATAAACTTACCATCAGCCCGCTGAAAGAACACCTGTGCCTGGTTGTAAGTGCTGCCACCTACTATCATATCATCTAAACCATCGGCGTTTACATCACCAACCGCAATAGCAGGGCTATATTCTGACAGTTTATGCGGCAACAGCTTTTGTATGTTAAAGTCTATGGTAGATGCATCTTTACTGGAATAGTGCACGCCTACAGAATCGGTCACATCCTTAAACAGTGCTTTTGCTATTTGCAAATTCGGCGTAGGTACATAATTTGTAGATGCGTTGGCAATATCAACCTTCAGCCGCTGGTCTGCTTTTACGTTTACCAGCTTCTGCTTTTTACCGTTTGGCCACCGTATCATAACAGAGTCCAGCACGCTTACCTGCCCCAAACCGAAGTGGCCTACCACCTGATCGGTGGATAAATAACCGCGGTAAGGATTGTTCTCATAAAACTGTTGTTTGCCGTGATTGTAGTAAATATTCACCAAAGTACCCAGTCCATTTATGTTCTGGCTATCACCTTTGAAGAACACTTGTAAAAAGTGTGATTTTTGCAGATTTTCGTCATCATCCCTGGCTGTATTCCGGTAAATAGATGCTTTATCGTTCACATTATTAACGACCATATCCAGCGCCCCATCGTTATCCAGATCGGCATACACTGCACCGTTGGAGAAGGTAGGCGTCTCTAAACCCCAGTCGGTACTTACATCTTTAAAGGTAAGGTCGCCGTTATTCTGGTAAGCGTAGTTGTGTATCTTAATTTCAGGTATCTGCTTGAGCACCATCTCCTTAGATGCCACCGCGTACGCTTCCTGTCGATAGGTCATGAAGTCCCGGTCAGATACATCCCGTGGGAAGCCGTTGGTTATGATCACGTCGCGATAGCCATCGTTGTTAAAATCAGCCACTACGGGTGTCCAGCTCCAGTCGGTTTGTGCTATACCGCTTAAAAAGCCAATGTCGCTGAAAACCGGTGTACCGGGTTTACCATCGGCACCCGGCCGTGGCCCACGGTTCAGCTGAAGTGTA